>JALRAP010000026.1:31032-31301 GCA_023262505.1 Bacteroidia bacterium | reverse complement strand
ATCATCGCTCCAACAAACAACCCAGCCAATACATCAGCATTGTAGATATCGATTCCGTCGATGCCTGCGATTCCAACGAATGCAGCAAACAAAGCGAGAGCTGTTAATGCGGCAGAAGCAATGGCAAATCCTTTACCAGTAGCGGCTGTGGTGTTACCAACAGCATCCAAGATGTCGGTTTTCTGACGAACCTCGGCTGGAAGTTCACTCATCTCAGCAATGCCACCCGCGTTATCTGCTATGGGACCAAAGGCGTCAATAGCCAACTG
>JALRAP010000026.1:0-31022 GCA_023262505.1 Bacteroidia bacterium | reverse complement strand
GCCGGCGCCGTGGATCTCTCCGGCGGCGGCGCGCTCGGCGCCCCACGCCAGGAAGGCGGCGGTGATGTCGTAGCCGTTGGGCCCGGTCAGCCGGACGGTGGCGAGCCCCTTGCCGGCGGCGTCGTAGGCGGTGGCGACGATCACCGAGCGGGTCTGCGCCCGGGCCTCCTCGTCCGGCCCGCCGGTGGATGAACCGTAGATGCCGGCGGCAAGCACCAATATCGGAAGCAGGGTGGACTCCATGCCAACGGATAAACCACCGATGATATTGGTGGCATGGCCGGTAGAGGACTGACGTACGATTGAATTTACAGGACGACGACCCATGGCTGTGTAATATTCGGTGATGATACTCATGAGCGTACCTACTACAAGTCCAACGATGATGGAGTAGAACACATCCATGTTTGAGAACTCAAAACCGCGCAACTCCATGTTTTCTGGGAGAATCATGGTAGTTGCAAAATAGGAAGCGATGGCAGTTAAGATGATACTGCCCCAGTTACCCAGGTTCAAAGCGTTCTGTACGGCGGATGTCGAAAGTTCGCCACCATCCTTGATGCGTACGAACCAAGTGCCGATGATAGAGAACACAATACCCAAGCCTGCGATCAACATCGGCAAGAGGATTGGAGCCATGCCGTTGAACATATCGCCATCGGAAGTGGTCTCGCGTCCAAGCACCATGGTAGCAAGTACGGTAGCTACATAAGAGCCAAACAAATCAGCACCCATACCTGCAACATCACCTACATTATCACCTACGTTATCGGCAATAGTTGCAGGGTTGCGAGGATCGTCTTCTGGAATTCCTGCCTCAACCTTACCAACCAAGTCAGCGCCAACGTCAGCGGCTTTGGTGTATATCCCACCACCAACGCGGGCAAACAAGGCAATAGACTCGGCTCCTAAGGAGAATCCAGTCAATACTTCGATGGCACGTTCCATTTCGATGCTGGCTACTGCTGCACCTGGAGCAAGCAATTGAACAATCACCAAGAACAATCCACCTAGTCCTAACACAGCCAATCCGGCAACACCCATACCCATCACAGAACCTCCTGCGAAGGAAACTTTGAGTGCTTTGGAAAGCGAGGTTTTGGCTGCTTCAGCGGTACGTACGTTCGCCTTTGTGGCAATGCGCATACCGATATATCCCGCCAAGGCGCTGAAAAACGCACCCACCACGAAGGCGATGCCGATAGACCAATGCGAGTTCTCGTGGCTGCTGCCCAACCAAGCCAATAGCATGGAGGCTAGGATCACGAAATAGGTGAGGATTTTGTACTCGGCTTTCAAAAAGGCCATAGCACCATTGGCAATGTGTCCGCTGATTTCCTTCATGCGGTCGTTACCAGCGCTTTGCTTGGAAACCCA
The DNA here is from genome assembly GCA_023262505.1 of Bacteroidia bacterium. GTDB lineage: Bacteria > Bacteroidota > Bacteroidia > AKYH767-A > OLB10 > JALRAP01. The sequence goes on along the minus strand of JALRAP010000026.1, from coordinate 29,645 downwards.
AGAGCCCATGATAAAGGTGTAGGCCAAAGCCAATGCGCCGAAAGCTGGAATCAAATAGAATAAACTGTCCATATGTTGTTAAGGGTTAGTAATCACTTTAAAAGGAGCGCAAAGTTACCAAAGAAATCAATTGAAAAACAGCTTTCCCCTAAACGGAAAGCTTTGATATACAACTACAATACAATCATTGTGGGTAGGCTATGCCCCCCTTTCGGGGATAAACGGGTTGGATCAAGAAGCCCCTCCGGGGGATGCCAAGCTCCTTTTTTTGATTTGGTAAAAGCAAAAACCGACTACGGCCATCGATACCAAAACCAACCAAATATCGGCACTTCCTTTGCCTACTTCGTTTTCGTCGAAAAGCGGAGCTGCTGCGTTTTGGTTCATGTAAGAAACTAACACGGCAAATCCGTTATTGGCGAAATGTGCCGCAATTGGAAGCCACAAGCTGCCCGACCATACCAACATATATCCAAAAGCGGCACCCAACACCATCCTCGGAAGGAAACCATAAAACTGCATATGGATGGCGCTGAACAATGCGGCTGTAATCCAAATGGACGCATGCTTATTGTTCGTGAGTTTGCAAAATAGGTTTTGCAGCAACCCGCGAAACAGCAGCTCTTCCGCAATGGCAGGAACCGCCGCAATCACCAGCAAGTTCAACAACAAGTCTGTTGGGCTTTGAACCAACAACATCGACTCGGTTACCACCCGCATTTCCTCCTCGGCTTCCTTCATCCATTGTTCAATACCGCTCATCGCATCGGGCAACGACATGTATTCATTGAGCATCACCATGAAATTGATCAACGGAAGCGAAAAAACCAATGCAACAACGGCGAACATCACGGTGCTGCCACCTCCTTGTGGACGACTCAATCCCAACTCCTCCATTGGTGATCTGAATAATAGGAATGCTCCAACCAGGGAGGGAATCGTAAAAGCCCCGATACCTGTACCCAGCAGTACCAATAATTTCATGGCGTTTACATGGGTTGTGCCCTCTGCAACTAGCAATTCATTAGCGTTCAAACCCCAAATTCCGGAAATTATGAGCGATGCCACCATGCTGAACGTTATGGTGCCCAACATCACCAAAAAGGCCACAATCAGGAATTTTCTGTAAAGAGGTAGGTCAGCCAATAGTCCTGGTCGCATGATTTCGGTAATTTTGCGCTAAATTACACTTAAGCGAAATAGTTTGGTCAAAATCGGAAACATAGAATTGGGCGAATTCCCCTTGCTGTTGGCTCCCATGGAGGATGTGAGCGATCCGCCCTTCCGTGCCGTTTGCAAGGATCATGGCGCCGATATGATGTACACCGAGTTCATATCCTCGGAAGGCTTGATCCGCGATGCCGTGAAAAGTGTCCGCAAACTCGACATCTTCGAATATGAACGCCCTATAGGCATCCAACTCTATGGCTCCGAAATCGATTCCATGCGGGAGGCTGCTGAAATTGCAGACGAAGCCAATCCCGATTTGATCGATATTAACTATGGCTGTCCGGTTAAAGGTGTGGCTTGTAGAGGCGCCGGTGCCGGGTTGCTTCGCGATATCCCCAAGATGGTAGCCATGACTGCCGAGATTGTGAAAATCGCCAACCGTCCCGTTACAGTTAAGACACGTTTAGGATGGGACAACGATTCACTGAACATTGTGGAAGTGGCCGAGCGGTTACAAGATATAGGCATATCTGCCCTTTCGATTCATGGCAGAACACGTGCGCAACTTTACAAAGGCCCTGCCGATTGGACACTCATAGGCAAGGTTAAAGACAATCCACGCATACAGATTCCCATCTTTGGAAATGGAGATGTTGACTCACCGGAGAAAGCACTGGACATGAAAAACCGGTATGGGGTGGATGGCCTCATGATAGGTCGTGCCAGTATCGGTTACCCATGGATTTTTAACGAAATCAAACATTATCTGCGAACTGGCACTAAAGCTCCTGCGCCCGACAACACCACGAGGGTTTCCACATGTAGAAAGCACTTTGAAAGATCTATGGAGTGGAAAGGTCCTATAACGGGTATCCACGAGATGCGCCGGCATTACGCCAGCTATTTCAAAGGCTACGATAATTTCAAGGAAATCAGAACGCGTTTAGTTACCACGTATGATCCGCAGGAAATCCACGCATTGCTCGACTTGATTCAAGAGCGTTATTCCAACGGCATAGAAGTTTAAGTTGGTTTTTAACTTCCTGTTTTACCCGGACTGCCTGGAGCGATTTTTCTAGAAGTGATGATTGCTGCCAGCAATCCAATTGACACCACCAAAACCAGTACATTCATAAAGTCAGCGGCTTGCATTTCCACTGGATAGTTTTCGACTAGATATCCCTCGCCACCTGCAAGTTTTATGATGCCGAATTCCTGTTGTGCAAAGCAAATCAGGAAACCAAGCCCCATTCCGATCAAAGCGCCACCCATGGTGGCTAGTGCCCCTTCAAGCATGAAGATCCCTTTGATTTGTTTCAAGCTTGCGCCGATGCTATCGAGTGTGGCGATGTCGCGCTTCTTCTCGATGATCAGCATATTCAGTGATCCGGCAATGTTGAATACGGCAATCAATAATATGAATGAGAGTATGAGATACACCGCCCACTTTTCCGATTTCAGGATTTTATACAGGAACTCATGCTGTTGGATGCGCGTTTGCACTTTGAATCCCGAACCAAGGGATTTTTGAAGCGCTGCTTGCACCTTGTCGACATCTGCATCATCCTTCACCTTGATTTCGATGGCCGAAACCGCCAATTCGTCACCGATTACTTCTCGAGCAAAGGTGATAGGAACAATCGCGTATTTGTCGTCGAACTCCTGCTGTATGGCGAAAACAGCAGTGGGCCTGATCACTCCCGTATTAAAAGCGTCTTCGGGCATCAACAGCGACACGGGTTTGCCTTTCTTTGGAACATGCACCGTTACCAGATTCATGGGATAGCTCGGAGTAACTCCCAAATGGTAAGCCAGCCCTGCTCCAAATACCGCAAAGGAGCTATCGGCGCGCCCTTTCACGGCAATGCCATCGATAACTTTGGAGTTCACTTCGGATACTTTGAAGAATAAACTGTCTACACCCTTTATGGTGGCGATCACCTGTTTTTCGCCTGCGCGAAGCAATGCGTTTTCTTCCAAAACGAAGGAGGCACTGCTCACACCTTCAGTTTTCCAAATCCTGGTAGAGTCTTTAGGGTCGAGAACGAAAGTTTTGCCTTCGCTTGCGCGGATGCTGATATCGGGGTCGAAGGAGTCGTAAAGCGACATCACAATTCCCGAGAACCCATTGAAAACAGATAGCACGATGATCAAGCCCGCCGTACTTACAGTTACTCCGATTATGGAAATAATGGATATGATATTGGCGGCGTTGCCTTTTCTGCGCGAGATCAGGTATCGGAGCGCTATGAAAAGTGAAACGCGCATGGAGTTGTTACTTCACCGCAGTTACAATCAGCCCGGTGCCAGTTGGATGTTTCATGCGGCAATCGAGCGAATTCAAAATATATGCGATAGGGTAAGCCACCACATAGTAAAAAGGAAGAATCAGCAAACCCAATGCTTTTGGCACTTTACCCATGAAGAGGATGGGGTATTTCATGGAAATCCTCCAGGATATCTTCCCTGGCGAGCCATATGAGTATCTGGCATTCACCTGCGAGAATCCAGCCGAGCGAAGTTTGTCTTCAATTTCTTGGATGTTGTATCCGTCACGCACATGTTCCTCTATGAATGATGATTCTCCATCGCCATGCACATCACTTCCACCTTGGTCGGATGGCGTACTGATCAACAACATGCCGCCTTCGCGAAGCGAACGATGGAAGTTTTTGAAGACTTGCACATCTTCAAGAATATGCTCCATCACATCCACTGATAGAATGAGGTCGAAATGGTTGTCGTGATGGAACTGCGTTAAGTCTGCAATTTCAAACTTCACCTTGCTTGCGCCAATGCTTGAGAAAAATTGGTTGCAATCAGCCACCTGCTCCTCCTTTACATCTACTGAAAGAATGTCGAGGTTTTTGTTTTTAGAATGCAGCCAATACGTGTACTGTCCGAACCCCGCGCCTGCGTCAAGCACATTTGATTCCTTTTTGGCTGTCGACATCCATTTCCTAAGCTCCCTATGCACATGCCATGCCCGAAGCAACAGCAAGTCCAACAAGCCGTAAAACACTTTTCTCAGAAACGGAGTGCGATTGAAAATCTCACCCAAATGACGTTTTATAGGATCGTATTGCATGAAATCAATTTACGATTGACGATTGACGATTGACGATTGACGATTGACGATTTACGATTTACGATTTACGATTACCACTACTAACCCCTGCTACCGTCCGATAGCTATCGGACCCTTGCCACCCTTCGTCCGATAGCTATCGGACAGGCTCAGGGCGACGCTGCTACTGCTACTTCCTCCGCCTCTCACGGCACTTATTACTTGTCACTTGTCACTTGTAACTTGTAACTTATAACTTATAACTCATTTCCATCCTCCTTCGGAATCACCAGTCCCTTCATCAACTTGTCAATCTTCTCAGCATAATCCAAAGAGTCGTCAATGAAGAATTCCAGTTCTGGTATCACACGAGCTTGGTTACGGATACGCTCTCCAAGCTTCCTCCTGATTTCCCTTTTGTGAGTTTCCAGTTTCAAGAGCACATCCTCCCCTTTTTCATGGAAGGTGCTCACATAGATTCTGGCAATCGACAAATCAGGCGTCACCTTCACTGCGGTTACGGTAATGAAGGACTTACCTAAATAGTTCTTGCCCTCCTTTTGGAAGATGTCGCCCATCTCCTTTTGGATAAGTTTGCTGAACTTTAGCTGGCGTGTGGAATCCATGCCGCAAAGGTACGTATTTCCCTGCTCGTTGAGCACCAATCGGATAGAAGAGATGTAAATGGTATATTTGCCTCGTGAAAACCTATTTGCGCATTGTGAGGCTGGTAAAGCCCTATTGGGGATATGCCCTTTTGAACATTTCCCTCAACATATTTTCCGTGGTTTTCAACCTCTTCTCGCTCACCATGGTGGCGCCATTCCTGGACTTATTATTCCTGAAATCCGACAGCGACTATGCTGCAAGATTGGCGAAAGGAGCCCCTGAAATCACACTTTCGGTGGATGCATTGGTTGATGGCTTCTATTACTATTTCACCAGCATCATAGTGGATCCCGAAAGAGGTAAGCTGTATGCCTTGGTGCTGATTTGCGCATTGGTTGTAGTCATGTTTTTTCTCAAAAACCTATGCCGCTACTTGGCGATGTTTTTCCTTGCCCCGGTAAGGAATGGGGTGGTGAAGGACTTGCGCAACGCCATGCACCGTAAGGTGATGGACCTTCCGCTTTCCTATTACTCCGACGAGCGCAAAGGTGATATCATTTCACGGATGACATCTGATACGCAGGAAATTGAATGGTCAGTCATGAGTTCTTTGGAAGCAGCATTTCGTGAGCCGCTGACCATCACCCTGTTTTTGGTCACCATGGTTGTGATCAGTCCGCAATTGACCCTATTCGTATTCATCCTGCTTCCCATCACAGCATTTTTGATAACCAGGATCGGCAAAAGCCTGAAGCGCACATCCACCAAAACCAAAGAGCATTTGGGCTCGCTTCTTTCCATCATGGAGGAAACGCTATCCGGGCTTCGCATCATCAAAGCCTTCAATGCACAAAGAGAGGTTCAGGAAAAATTCGAGGCTACCAACCGGAATTTTACCCGAACCAGTATTCGCATGTACCGCAAGGTTGATTTGGCTTCCCCGCTGAGTGAATTCATGGGCGCTTGCGTGCTGGTGGTGGTGATGTATTTCGGGGGCAAGCTGGTGCTTGCTTCAGATGCCTCACTCTCAGCAGCCATGTTCATCACCTTCATCGCTGTGTTTTCACAAATCATTCCTCCTGCAAAGGCTTTTACCAACGCTTTTTACAACATTCAAAAAGGAATCGCTTCGGCTGAGCGAATCAATAACATCCTAGACGCCGAAAACGATATCATAGACCGTGAAGACGCTGCCGAATTGACTGGTTTCACGGATAAAATACATTACAGCAACGTTTCATTCACCTACAAAGGAGCCCGAAATGAGCAAGTGCTTTCGGAAATCGATTTGGTAGTTCCTAAAGGGAAAACCATTGCGTTGGTTGGACAATCCGGTTCCGGTAAAACAACTTTGGCGGATATGTTACCTAGGTTTTATGATCCTGTGCAAGGCAAGATCACGGTAGACGGACTCAATATCAAAGACGCAAAACTCGACTCCCTTCGGGCTTTGATAGGCGTGGTATCGCAGGAATCTATCTTGTTCAATGATACCATTGCCAACAATATTTCATTTGGAAAAAATGAGGCTACTCAAGCCGAAATAGAGGAGGCAGCAAAGATTGCAAACGCCCACGATTTCATCATGCAAATGCCTGATGGGTATCAAACCAACATCGGCGACCGAGGGGGTAAGCTCTCGGGCGGGCAGCGTCAGCGAATCAGCATCGCAAGGGCGGTATTGAAAAATCCCCCAATCCTTATCCTCGACGAGGCCACATCCGCATTAGATACCGAATCGGAAAGGTTGGTCCAAGAGGCCCTTACCAAATTGATGGCTAACCGAACCACGCTGGTTATCGCACACCGGCTGTCCACCATCCAGCATGCCGATGAAATCATTGTTCTCAACAAAGGGGTGATAGAAGAGCGTGGCACTCACTTTGAGCTGCTGGAAAAACGAGGTTTGTATCGAAGATTGTACGAATTGCAGTCCTTCGCCTAGGATTGTTGAAAACTGAACCATGTCCTTATTACCAAATTCCCAACAATTGGGATGGTTTGGTTATTTTCGTTGCGGACTATGAGAATAGCGATTGTTGGTACAAGGGGTATTCCCAATAATTACGGAGGTTTCGAGCAATGTGCCGAATACCTTTCAGTGATCCTATCTTCCAGAGGTCACGAAATCATAGTTTACAACACCCATTATCATCCATACACTGAACCCTATTTCCGCGGAGTCAGGGTGAAGCATGTTTGGAATCCCGAATTTACCATCGGAACCGCAGGCAATTTCATTTACGACTTTCTATGCATGCGAGATGCTGTCAAGGAACGAGTGGATATTCTTTTAGTTCTGGGATACACCACAGCTTCCGTCTTTTTTCCTTGGATGCGCTTTGGGAAGTCTATTCTGGTTACCAATATGGATGGTTTGGAATGGAAAAGGGACAAGTGGAGCGACACTGTAAAAAAGCTTGCCTTGTGGTTTGAAAAGCTCGGTGCCAAACATTCGCACCACATGGTTTCCGACAACGAAAAAATCCGGGAGTATTTGCTGAATACCTACGGTAAGGATTCGACATTCATACCATATGGCTGCGAACCTTTTGCGAATCCTAATCCCAATCCTTTGAAGGGTTATGGCGTTGAGCCAGGTAGGTACAGCATTCTCATTGCTCGAATGGAGGCCGAGAACAATATCTTGATGGTGTTGGAAGGTTATGCGAAGTCAAGCACTAATGATCCGTTGTTGGTTGTGGGCAATATGGTGACCGGTTATGCGCATAAGTTGGCAAGAAGGTTTGGTAACGATAAACGCATCCGATTCACCGGTGGTATTTATAATCAGGAAGACTTGAACAATCTTCGGTATTATTCAAAGTTTTATTTCCACGGTCATTCAGTTGGGGGAACCAATCCCTCGCTTTTGGAAGCCATGGCCTCCAGTGTCTACATCATGGCGCACGGCAATGAGTTCAACCGTTCTGTTCTTGGTAATGATGCTGCTTTTTTCACTGATCCGGAAATGGTTGCAAAATTGGTAGATGATTTCCAAAAGGATAACATGGTTGAGGCTGCTATAAGTTCCAATATACAAAAAGTGCGAGAACAATATAATTGGGCTCGCATAGCGGATCAGTATGAGGAACTGTTCAAGAACGTGCTGGCTACAAGTAACGCATAAACCCAAGCTTTCATGTCAATCTATCCAAGTATTCGTAAAGTAAGATTGCAACTTTTTGTTCTATTTCTTTTTTATGGCAATGCTCATTCGCAGCACTATTTGTTACCATTGAGTTATGATTTGAACTCCAGATACGACTCCACTCTGAATCGTATCGGTTCTGATTTTCACACATCATCAAAGCCTTATGCAATTCGGGATATCAGAGCAGTAGGTGGCTCAGATACATTTCCGCAATTCGGTAAAGGTCCTTTTGCCAAATCCGATTCGTGGTTGAGTCGCAAACTTTTCAGAGAGCATTTGTTACAGGTTAAAGGGGATGATTATTTCCTTGCATTGGATCCAATCATGGAGTTTTCCGGTGGCATTTCTTCAGAAACCGATACATCTAGAAATACTTATACCAATTCCAGGGGATTAAGGGTTGAGGGATATTTCGGTAAAGGGTTTTCTTTCCAATCCACTTTCCTGGAAACGCAAGCTGAATTTCCCGGCTACGTAGACTCTGCTGTACGTGCCACATTTGTAGTGCCCGGAGGAGGGAGAACTAAGAAGCTGTATGGTGGATTTGACTACGGCGTTTCATCAGGCTCTATCTCTTATGCGTTACCGAAGTATTTCGATTTTCAATTGGGTTACGATCGCAATTTCATAGGAGACGGTTACAGGTCGTTGTTGCTTTCAGACAACTCCTATCAATACCCGTTTTTGAAAATCAATACCACGTTCTGGAAGGTTAAATACATGGTGATGTATGCCATGTTTTTGGATGGCCCGGATGGCAAGGGCGAGGACCGAAGTTACAGGCGCAAATACGGCACGTTCCATTACCTGGATGTTAACATTGGTAAGCGGCTAACGGTTGGCTTATTGGAATCCGTTATATGGAAATACGATTCTACCAGGGCTTATGATATCACATATATGAACCCTGTAATATTTTTAAGACCGGTTGAGTTTTCCATCGGTTCCCCAGACAATGCCCTGATAGGGTTGAATTTGAAATACAAGCTCACTGATCATTACCTATTATACGGACAAGCGATTTTGGATGAGTTCAAAATTCGTGAGGTGAGGGCGGGAGATGGCTGGTGGGGCAACAAACATGGATTTCAATTTGGATGGAGGGCGTTTAGCTTGTTTGGAGTACGCAACTTGGATGTGGGAACCGAAATCAATTATGTTCGACCCTATACCTACCAGCATCGAGCATCGGCAACGGCCTACGCACATTTCAATCAACCATTGGCTCATCCATTAGGGGCTAATTTTTCCGAATCTGTTACTTCAATCGCCTATTCCTTCAAGAGATGGGGGTTACTTACCAGGATATCCATTGCGGACGTCGGGTATGATTATAACAATGCTTTGGATCAAGTCAACTACGGAAATAATGTTTTGTTAAGCTATGAGACCCGCCCGGATGAATATGGTAACTCAACGGGTCAAGGACTAAACACAAATGTGTTGAATGTTGAGTTGCGGCTAAACTACCTAGTTAATCCTTCGAGCAACCTGGCTTTAGAGGCGGGCGCTAAAATCCGATCAGCTGAGAATACTCTTGGAAAAATGGATACCAGGCAGTTTTGGATAGGGCTTCGAAACGTCATATCGAATCGTTATTTAGACTTTTAGAAAATTAAGTATCAGTTAATCAGTGAGTTGAGAAAACTGATAGGCTTTTAATAACCAATGGCAATTAACCAATGGTTGCTTGCGTTGTTCAAAATGGACTTTAGGATTCACAGCTAAAGTTGAACATTTTAATTAGTTTTGTAAAACCGACCAACTTAAACCCTCTTTAATGTTGAAAACCAGAGTATTATATCTTTTGTTCCCCATGTTCTTTGCGCTTTCAACAGCGTTTGGACAGGAACAACAGCCTGCCGCGGTAAATGACCCAATCGTAGAGGCCTTGGATAGTTTGGTTAATCTGAACAATGTATTGCGATTCAATAGTTTGAATCCAAGAGTAGTGTCTGACGATAGAAGTGTGCCTGTTTACAGTGAAGACGTTTATAAGGCTCGTATGGCTCGTATGTCGTCGCCAATTCCAATGGTTTACAATGATCAAGTTCGCAGTTATATTGATCTTTACGCTTATAAGAAGCGTGGATATACTAGTCGGGTTTTAGGCTTGTCAGAGCTATATTTTCCATTGTTTGAAGAGGCTTTGGATAAAGAAGGGCTTCCTTTGGAATTCAAATACCTAGCCATCGTAGAATCTGCATTGAACCCCGTGGCAGTATCTCGCGTTGGCGCAACAGGTCTGTGGCAGTTTATGTATAACACAGGCAAAATGTACAACCTTACCATCAATTCTTATATTGATGAGCGTCGCGATCCAATAAAATCCACTTATGCGGCATGCAAATATTTCAAGGACATGTATGCTATTTATGGCGATTGGTTGCTTGTTATTGCATCGTACAATTGTGGGCCTGGAAACGTCAATAAGGCGATCCGTCGGGCTGGAGGTAAAAAGGATTTTTGGGAGATTTCAAAATATCTTCCTGCCGAGACCCGTGGATATGTTCCCGCATTCATTGCAGTAACTTATGTAATGAACCACTCTTCAGAGCACAATATATTCGCCGTGGAGCCCGCATTCAATTATTTTGAAGTGGATACGTTGGCTATCGATAAGCAGATATCACTCAAGAAAATCGCTGAGACAATTAATTTGCCTTACGATGTTATATCCTATTTGAATCCTGTTTACAAATCAGGTGTTATTCCTTCAATCGGCGGTCCTGGTATCCTAAGGCTTCCAACCAATTACGTTCCAGCTTTCATAGCCGCCGAGCCACTTTTGTTTCCCCCGGTTGATCCAGCAACTTTGGCCAATGAAAACGTAAGCGGCGGATCCGGTGATGTAAGCTCTGCTCCCGCGGTTAACAATGATAAGGATGCCGCTGTCGAATACAAAACGGAGATCAGGCGTGTGAAAAAAGTATATACAGTCAAGTCAGGCGACAGCTTGAACGCTATTGCTGCTCGCTTAAAGTGTACGGTCAAGGATTTGAAGACTTGGAATAACCTTTCATCATCAACCATCCACAAGGGACGCCAACTGAAGTACTATACCAATGTTAAGATCAAGGTGCCGGTCAAGAAAAAGCCGCTCACAACTTAATCGGTAAACTTCATTCCGAATTTATCAGAAAACGTTTGAGGCTATTTTGCGGATTGTCTCAGCGTTACCCATGGTGTAGTAGTGCAAACAAGGCAGGTTTCGTGCCATCAATTCCTTCGACTGTTGGATGCACCATTCAATTCCAACTTGTTTGACTTCCCCATCGTTGTTGCATTTTTCTATTTCAGAAACCAAATCGTCTGGCAGGTCGATGTGAAAAGTTTTTGGTAGTAAGCTGAGTTGCTTAAGGGTAGTCAATGGCTTCAAACCGGGAATAATAGGCACAGTAATTCCAGCCTCCCGGCACTTGTCTACGAATGCAAAAAACTTACTGTTATCGAAAAACATCTGTGTCACGATATACTCGGCGCCTGCATCGATTTTGTTCTTCAAATGCCTTAGGTCTGTTGACATACTGGGAGCTTCAAAGTGCTTTTCTGGGTATCCTGCAACTCCAATGCAAAACCCGGTTGGGTCGGCATCTTTCAAATCCTCGTCAAGAAACTGACCATTGTTCATTTGCCTAACCTGACTAACCAAGTCTATCGCATAATGGTGTCCTCCCTCCTCTGGAGTGAAGTGTGTTTCTGTTTTGATCGGGTCGCCACGTAAAACAAGCACGTTGTCTATGCCTAGATAATTCAACTCAATCAGTGCGTTTTCGGTTTCCTCTTTCGTAAATCCGCCGCAAATGATATGTGGAACGGCATCCGTTTTATAACGATTGATGATGGCAGAGCAAATGCCAACGGTTCCTGGTCGTTTTCTGATAGCTATTTTCTCGAGATAACCTCCGGCCCTCTTTTTATAAATGTACTCTTCCCGGTGGTATGTCACATCGATGAACGGGGGCTTAAACTCCATCAGCGGGTCAATCAAATCGTATATTGATTGGACACTTTTTCCCTTGAGTGGAGGGAGTATTTCCATCGAAAAAAGGGTCTTTTTGGCGTGCTTTAGGTGCTCTGTAACTTTCATAGGTCAAAAGTATAAAAAGAAAAAAGCCCAAGACTTAAGTCTTGGGCTTTGGTTTGATTAATCAGAGTATCAATTCTTGTCGGCACGCAACAGCTTCACAGCGCCATTGTATTCCTGTCCAAGAGCTGTAACAACCACATAGAAGTAGGTTCCATCTGGCAAGTCTCCACCATCCCAAACGTTGTTTACGTTGTCGTAGTTATCAGTAGAGTAAACTACGTTACCCCAGCGGTTTGCAATGGTCACTTTTGTGTTGGGGTTTGACTCAACGTTTTCAATGATGAATGCGTCATTGAAACCATCGTCGTTGCCTGGTGTGAAAATGTTTGGAATTACAATTTCACAGAGTTCTGTAACATCAACTTCATCTGTTCCGGTACAGCCGTTAGGATCTGTGATAAGTACGTTGTAAGTTCCATAATTGGTGGCCGAGATGGATGATGTAGAGGCAGTGAAAGTAGGATCGGTATTCAAAGTCCAGGAGTAGCTGTTGCCGGTGATATCTGGAGCGGTGATGATTGGGTCGTCTTGACGATCCAAACATACAAACACTTCTTCACCTAAATCGAATGTAAGCTGAGGTATGACATTCAAAACATAGTCGTCAGTTCCGGTACATCCTGATGAACTTGTTACCAAAACGGTATAGGTTCCGGATGCTGTGGTGGTTAACGTTTGAGTGTTTCCGCCAACAGATGTGCCGTTCAGACTCCAGGAATAGGTTGAGCCTGGGAATCCTGCATCTAGTACTGGATAAGTGTCATAGGAACAAATGGTTTGATCGTTGGAAAGTACTACGGGTAAGGTAGGAATCACAACGATGTTGATTTCATCCGTGCCTGTGCAAAGTCCGCCGTTGGTTACCGATACAGAGTAGGTGCCAGCAGCACTTGGCTGATAGGTTTGAGATGTTTGACCTGCAATAGCATTTCCGGATTGGAACCATTGGTAAGTGGATCCTGGATTACCTGCATTCAGCACTGGGAATGGCTCGGTTGAACAAATCTCGATATCGTTACCAAGTGCGACAACTGGAGTGGATACGATTGTGATATCGACGTTGTCTGAGGTTGAACATGCCGCAGAGAAAGTTACCAGGCAAGTGTAGTTGCCGGTTTGGTTTGCTGAAATGGTTTGCGAAGTTGCTCCAGGAATAGTAGTGCCATTCAATGACCAGGTATAGGTGGCACCTGCAAGTCCGGCATCCAAAACAGGGAACGGACCAGAGTCGCAAGATGTTTGAGGTGTTCCGAGGTCAATCGAAATATTGTTAACCACATCCAAAACAGCAAGAGTGTCTCCTGGAAGGATGTAGGTGTTACAACGATTGGTGAAGGTGTTGGCATCGGTTCCATTTTGAACCAACAAGTAAACAGGGGTTGCAGGAGCAACTGTTTGGCCGAATAGGAATGTTACGATGTTGTTGTAGTTGCCTGAACCTTGGTTGCAGCCTGAGGTGCCCGTTACAGGATAGCTTACACCGTTTGCGTCAACCAATATGAACTCAGAGCCGTTTCCGGAAAGCGTGTTGCAAATGATGTCGTAGTCGAAACTTACTGTGAAGGAGTCAAAGGCGCAAGAAACAGTCACAGGCTCGGTATTGAATATGCCAGGGTCAGTTACGTTGAAGGCTAAGGAATCAAACTCTGGTACTTCCACACCGCATTCGCTGAGGAAAGTGTTTCCGTCGAAACCTTCTTTGGTGTAGGCATAGGTGATACCAGCAGTCAATGGATAAAAGAATGTAACCAGGATACTGTCTGTCTGTCCGTTGATGCAATTTACAGGAGTAGCCGAAAGAACAGGGTTTGGAAGACCTTGTGGTGTCAGGATACGTATGTCGGTTTGAACAATTGAGCCGCACTGTACTGGTTGGTCAAGTACAATGTAGATCGATGTGTCTCCGCAGCTGGCTGTGTAATAGGGCGCTGGGTTACCGTTAGGGTCAGTAGGACTCAAAATGAATGGAGCAGTTCCGATACATGTACTAACTACCTTCATCTGCATGTCGCGCTTAACTTGTCCGATTTTCACTCCGTTACGGAACTCTTCACAAACAACGGCCAATACACCAACTTGTAACACCGATGGAGTGAAAGAAATGGTACCGTTGGTTGGATTACATACGATAGGAGTGGAAGAGGCAAGAGGAGTAAGCGGACCATAACCTGGGGCATAAGTTACAGGCTGGTTCAGGTTGGTTTCTGATGGTGCCAAAGAGAAAACAAGTGAATCACCGTCGATATCAGTAGCGCCTTGGCTGTAGTAAAACTGGTTGCCAATACAGAACTGGGTTACTGGAATGTTAGAGAATGTAGGTGAGCTGTTGGTAGGATAATTGAAGTTATCCAAAGTGGTAGACACATAAAGGTTGAAGCTCGCTGGGTTGATCAAGGTGTTGATCTGGTCATTACGGCAACATAGGTTGTAGTCGAACCTCCAATCAACACATGGGCCAGGCAGGGTTACCACACCTTGGTATATCCACTCTTGAATACCATAACCGGTTCCACCATTACAAGTTGTAACAACAGTTGGTACGCAGGGTGAAGTTGGAATCTGCTGGCCGGTTCCTGGCAAAGGCTGCAAGGTTATGCTACCTCCGGGGAAACAGCTAGAAGTATATCCTATGGTAGCTGATGTAGGCGCTGGAATACCGAAACAGTCCCTGTACAAACGGAGTGTTAACAGGAATTGGTTTGGTCCTACATACTGATATGTAATATCAGCTCCTACGGCGTGACTGGCACGGGTCTCAGTGGTGCCGAGCACCATAATACCCATAATCAAGGCGGTTACCAGGGTAAAAACTTTTTTCATCATCAAATGATTTTTATGGTTTGGTTATTGGTTAAATCGTTTTGTTATTGATCAAGTATGTGTTTGTCATCTTACAAGGTTGATAGTGCCCTTGATTTGCTTTTGGTTTCCAACTTGGTCAGAGACAAAAGTAACATAAAAATATGTTCCATTTGCGACCTCTGTTCCTCCTGTTTTCGTTCCATCCCAACCGCTGGAAGCTTGGGTGAATTCAGCAATCAATTCGCCTTTTTGGCTAAATACTTTGGTGGTATGTACCACATTGACTGCTACAGGGATGCTGAACAAATCGTTTTTCCCATCTCCATTAGGGGTGAAAATATTCGGTATCTCACTTGTTAACAGAATATTGTGATTTTTTTCGGCCGTTGTATTGGGAGGGTCAATTGGGCTTTGATTGGTATTGTTTTTTGAGTCAATTGCTTTGGGGCTTGCTGAAACACCGGCTTCAGGGCTATTGGTGATTATATTGTTTTGGGCCTGGTTAGTTTGATTGACAGGATTTTCTGTGATGGAGGTGCTTACTTGTTCCTCCATTGTAAGTTTTGAACTGGTTTCAGTCTGATTGTTGGCCATTCCAGTCGAGCTGTTATTATCAGCTTCGGAAACCTGTATTGTGTTTTCAATAGGCTCAACCTCTGGTATTTCCACCTCATTTTTAACTGTAGCGTTATCCATGGAATTGGCTTCACTACTTTCGGTTTTATCTCCTTTGTTCGACCCATGAAGCCAAAGGCCAACACCAATGGCGGACCCGACTAATATGGAGGAAACTGCAATCAATTTGATGATACCGGTTAGCTTGCCGGTGGCTGCAGCAACGCCTAAGGTTTTGCCAGCCAACCCAGTCTGCACCTTAGCCCATATGGCAGGATCTACTGGTTCTGCATGGTGCTCTAGAAGGTCTTTAAATAACTCTGCTATTTCGTCGCGTTCTTTCAAGTTGTCAGCGTATGTCTTGTGGTTCAGTTAGTTGAAGCATTTTTTGAAGCTGGCTTCGGGCTCTTGAATATTGTGATTTGGAGGTGTTTTCAGAGATTCCGAGCAATTCTCCAATTTCTTTGTGGGAGTATCCTTCGATGGCATACAGGTTGAATACTGTTCGGAAACCATTTGGTAGTGCTTGAATCAACATCATCAAGTCTTTCGCTTGCAATTGGTCTCCAGGCTTTAAGCCCGTATGGGGAATTTCTGAATCTTCTTTTAAATCGTTGAATTGTAGTTTTTTATTTCTTCTTAAGGCATCCAATGCCGTATTTACCATAATTCGTTTAATCCAACCCTCCAGCGATCCTTGGCCTCTAAACAATTCAATTTTGCTAAAGACCTTTATAAATCCATCCTGAAGCAAGTCCTCAGCCTCTGCTTTGTTTGTTGTATACCTGCAACATACAGCTAACATCTTGCTGCTGAATATTTTAAATAACAACTCTTGCGCTGCCGGCTGATTTCTGATACAACCTTCGATCAGTTCCTGCTCCGACATTTCTTCAGTTTTCATCTCCAAGACTCTATTCTTCCACTATGGGTTGCACGATTTAGGTAAAATTAATGAATGGCTCAACCCCGATAACGGGCTGCCGCTGCTTTTATCCTTACCTTTGCAGCCCAATGGAAAATATCCGTAATTTTTGCATCATCGCCCACATCGACCATGGTAAAAGTACCTTGGCCGACAGGCTTTTAGAATATACCAATACCGTTTCCAAACGCGACTTGCAAGCGCAGGTGCTCGATGACATGGACCTTGAGCGCGAGCGTGGTATCACCATTAAGAGCCACGCCATCCAGATGGATTATGAGTTGGATGGTCGAAAATATGTGCTAAACTTGATCGACACCCCGGGTCACGTCGACTTCTCATACGAGGTATCCCGTTCCATTGCCGCTTGCGAAGGTGCGCTGCTGATTGTTGATGCAGCTCAGGGTATCCAAGCTCAAACGATTTCCAACCTATACTTGGCATTGGAAAACGATTTGCATATCATACCTATCCTAAACAAAATCGACCTCCCCTCAGCCGAGCCTGAAGTAGTAAAGGATCAGATTGTTGATTTGCTTGGTTGTAAACGTGAAGAGATCATAGCCGCCTCTGGAAAAACAGGCATGGGTGTTCATGATGTGCTGAGAGCCATTGTTGAAAGGGTACCAGCTCCCAAAGGAGACCCCAATGCTCCGCTTAAGGCTTTGATCTTTGATTCTGTTTTTAACTCTTTCCGAGGTATCATAGCATACTTCAGGGTTTTCGATGGTCAAATCAAAACCAACGACCATGTGAAATTCGTGGCAACAGGTAGGGACTATTCCGCAGACGAAATTGGCATTCTTAAACTCGATAAGGTTCCCAAAAATACCGTCAGCGCAGGCGATGTTGGCTATATCATTTCAGGTATCAAAGAAGCGCGCGAAGTGAAAGTTGGTGATACCATCACCACGGTAGACAGGCCTTGTGAAAGCGTCATTACCGGTTTCGAAGATGTGAAACCGATGGTGTTCGCTGGTATTTATCCGGTTGACACCGATGAATACGAAGAACTCCGTTCCTCCATTGAAAAGCTTCAACTGAATGATGCATCCCTGGTGTTCGAACCAGAATCATCTGCCGCACTCGGTTTTGGTTTCCGCTGCGGATTCCTCGGCATGTTGCACATGGAAATCATCCAGGAACGCCTGGAGCGTGAGTTCAACATGACCGTTATTACCACGGTCCCAAACGTATCCTACAAAGCGTACCTGACAAGCGGTGAAGAGCTCGAGGTGAACAACCCAAGCGATTTTCCCGACCCATCTAAACTTGATAGGATCGAGGAGCCCTATATCCGTGCCACCATCATTACCAAATCGGAATTCATCGGCTCCGTAATGGGGCTTTGCATTGGCAAACGTGGTTCCATCATCAACCAAAGCTATCTTACAACGGACAGGGTTGAACTCATTTTCGAAATGCCATTGGCTGAAATCGTATTCGACTTCTACGATAAGTTGAAATCCATTTCGAAAGGATATGCTTCATTCGACTACCATCAGATTGGATACAAGACATCAGACTTGGTTCGCTTGGACATCCGTTTGAACGGTGATCCCGTAGACGCCCTTTCCGCACTTATCCACCGCGACCATTCTTATACTTTCGGTCGTAAGATTTGTGAAAAGCTCAAGGAGCTAATCACACGTCAACAATTCGAAATCGTGATTCAAGCTTCCATTGGAGCCAAAATCATCGCCCGCGAAACGGTGAAAGCCTTGAGAAAAGATGTAACTGCCAAGTGTTATGGTGGTGACATCTCGCGTAAGCGCAAACTATTGGAAAAGCAGAAGGAGGGAAAGAAGAGAATGCGCCAGGTTGGAAATGTTGAAATACCGCAACAAGCTTTCCTGGCAGTATTGAAGCTCGATTAAAAACAATTGTCTTTTTACGGTTGAGTTGTGACAAGTAACAAGTAACAAGTTACAAGTGACAATTGACGATTTCGTCGCTGCTTACTGTTACTGTCACCGCTTCCCGCCACCGCTTCCCGCCACCGCTTACTGCCACCGCTTACTGCCTCCGCTTACCGCTTCCGCCTCCAGCTACCGCTTACTGCCGCCGCTCACCGCCGCCGCTTACCGCCGTAGGCAACTACTTCACCTCTTCCAACTGAAACTCATAATACTCCATGATGGGGTTGGCTAGAAGTTTTTTGCAGGCTTCATCCACTTTTTTAGAGGCTTCATCACGATTTCCGGACTCAAGCTCCAAAGTTACATGCTTACCGATACGGACATTGTCGATTTCAGGAAGTCCCAAGTTTTTCATGGATGAAGTAACGGCCTTTCCTTGAGGATCTAAAAGGGCTTTCAAAGGCATGATGGTGATGCTAGCGGTGAATTTCATGGAGGTGGGTGTTTATGTTTTGACGGGTTTTTTGATGATGGAATTGGCTATGTAAAGAATGATGATCATTGGTATTCCTGTGTATCCAAACAAAGCAATGAATATTATCGATGATAAAATCAACAGGTATTGAGCGCTGTTTTCTCTATATGAAAATGATTTGAATTTTAGCGCCAGCATTGGAAGCTCTGAGTTGAGCAACCATGCAATGACCATGCTCAATCCGCAAATGAAAAAAGGATTTAGGATGGTAGGAGTCAGGTTAAAACTGTCATGCTCGACCACCAAGGCTATGCCCACCATTAAAATAGTTATAGCCGGAGTCGGCACACCGATAAACGAATCGGTCTGGCGCGTATCAACATTGAATCTAGCTAAGCGGACGGCAGATGCAATGGTAATTATCAGTGGAAAGTAGGCAAGGGGTGAGAAGCTATCAGTTACCAATGAAAAAGGCGGACTGGCCAGACAAAGGTGGCATCCAATTAGTCCTGGAACCAATCCGAATGATACCACATCGGCTAACGAATCCAACTCTTTGCCTATTGTTGAGGTGGCTTTCAATGCCCTCGCTACAAAACCATCCAGGAAATCAAAAGCCAATGAGCCCAATGTGAACAGTGCCGAAATGTTTATTTCTCCCTTGAAAATGAATACGATAGAAAAGCATCCGCAAAGCAGATTTAGACAGGTTAGCGCGTTTGGGATTTGGTTGATCATGTAATTTAAAGGTCAAATTTAGCCATTTTGTAACGCATCGTCGGGAAAGCACGTTCAGATGTCAATAGGTTGTATAACAATTGTGTAAAACCAGTGTTGTATTAATTACATTTGAGTTTATAAACATCAAGAGATATTCAACAATGATTAAAAGAATCCTTTTCGCCGCCTTTGGTTTGCTCTCTTGTTCGACATGCTTGCTCGCACAGAATGCACCCAAATACAGCAACGAGTTTTTGACCATAGGTGTGGGAGCTCGGGCTTTGGGTATGTCAGGTTCCGTTGTCGCTACCAGCTCTGATGTGACATCCGGTTATTGGAATCCTGCAGGCTTGGTGTTGGGTAAGGGTGATTTGCAAATCGGACTCATGCATGCCGACTACTTCGCTGGCATAGCTAAATATGACTACGGTTCCATTGTCGCCCCGGTCGATGCCACCCGTGCCGCCGGGCTTTCAATTATCCGATTTGCCATTGATGATATCATAGACTCAACGGAACTGATAGACGCCGATGGTAACATCAATTACGATCGTTTGAAATCGTTCAGCGCGGCCGACTATGCATTTTTGTTCAGCTATGCGATGAAGTCCAAGATCGAAGGACTTCGTTACGGAGCAAATGTCAAGATAATACATCGCAAGGTAGGCGACTTCGCCAAGGCTTGGGGGTTTGGCTTGGATTTGGGAGCTCAATATGAGAAGGGGAATTGGCGGTTTGGTGCTGTTGGTAAAGACATAACCTCCACATTCAATTCTTGGAGCTTCAACACCGAAAAACTCGAAAGCGTATTCACACAAACGGGGAACGATATCCCGGAGAATGGGATGGAAATAACATTGCCACGACTGATTTTAGGTGCCGCTTATTACATCAAGATAGGAGAGAAGTTCACGGTGTTACCTGAAATCGACTTGGACCTCACATTCGACGGTAAGAGAAATGTACTGTTGGGGGGGGATTTCACAAGTATCGACCCGCACATGGGTATAGAAATGGGATATCGGGACTTCATATTTGTTCGAGGCGGTATAGGTGGTATTCAACAAATAGAAGATTTTGATGGGAATCAAAATTGGAAATCCCAGCCAAATTTCGGAGTTGGATTGAAAATCAAGAATGTGAATATCGACTACGCCCTCACCAACATCGGTGCATCTGGCGAGTCCTTGTATTCAAACATATTTTCCCTCAGGTTTAGCTTATTCAAACAGAAAAAATGAAAAGGTGTTATCTGTTGGTCTTAGTCGGCCTCTTTTTTTCACTTAAATCATATAGCCAGAACTACGGTAATGAATGGATAAAGTTCACCGCTGGTCAACCGTATTCTGATCAGCAATATTTCAAGATTAAGACTTGGTCCAACGGGTTGTATCGTATCACGTATGGCGACTTGCAATCCGCATCTTTCCCTTTGCCTTTTGATCCTGCAAGATTGCAATTGTTCCATCAAGGAGTAGAACAGTTTATTTATGTTGAGGATGGTGGTGACGGGTCGTTCGATGCATCCGATTATATCGAATTCCTTGGCAAGGCAAATGATGGAAGCTTCGATAAGAAGCTTTATCGAAACCCTGACTACCAGCCTCATGACCGTTTCAGTCTGTTTACGGATACAGCCTCATATTATTTGACACTCAACTCGGATCCTTCGGTGGTAAACCGTAGAATGGTGTTGAACAATGACACTATCGACCCCGGCTACACACCTATTCCATGGTTCTGGGCTGAATCCATTTTGGATTTCAGAAATGAATATGTGATGCGTCGCTTAGCGGAGGTAAAGGATGCTGAGTATGATGAAGGTGAAGGGTGGTATAGTAGTCCAATCGGGAATTCCCTGGTGTTTTACCAAATGTACATACCCAATTTCAGTAACAATCCGCTGGCACCTTTGGCACGCTTTAGCGCTTTTACAATCGGAGGGAACAATACCGGATTACAGCATTCCATAACTTTGGACGTAGGTGGTACCAGTATTACCAAGAATTTTTCCGGGTATGAAACCGTTAGATTCGATTCAACGGTTGCCAGTAATGCAATCCCAACCCTGCCAACTGTTGACTTCGTGCTCACACCCGGAACAGGTGTGGTCAATAGAACTCACATTTCTTTTCTGAGACTACTTTATCCCCACAAAACAGACTATACCAGTGAGTATTTTAACTACAGGAAGTTAACTATTCCAGGGCAGTTCGATGTGAATGGTAAAACTTTGGCGCAGATAACAACAACCTATACTTCATTAGGTAATCCGAAGTTTTTCATGCTTTCCGGAGATACGGTTACTCTATTATCGCCCAACTTAGTAGGCTATACGTTGACAAGCATGGTGCCTACCAACGGTTCCGATAAGAATTGCCTGATCATTGATTCAACCTTTACCACTCAAAACGGGAAAATGCAATTCGAGCCGGTTTCTTCGGCCCCTCAATCATTTGCCCGTTTCAGGAATTTGAATGATGGTAGCGGTTTCGATTACTTAATCATTACGAATGACTCCTTATCACAATCAGCTGCAGATTATGCAAGCTACCGCTCAACAACCGGGTTCACTCCTTTAGTGGTGGATGTGGACGAATTGTATGACCAGTTCTCATTCGGGATTCAACAACATCCGTTAGCTATTAGGAACTTCGCCAAATACGCTTTCGATCAATTCTCGCTCAAGCCAAAATACATGCTCCTTTTGGGAAAGTCGGTGTCTAACACGCGTGTCAGATTCACAGGCAATAACAATTATGCAAGTGCATTGGCAAATTGGAATTTGAATTATGTGCCCACCTTTGGGTCTCCTCCTGCCGATATGTTGTTCACTTGTTTCTCACAGGATACCATGCCACGGCCAGTCTTTCCTGTGGGACGTATTTCAGCTCGGAGCAACGCAGATGTTTACGCATATCTCGACAAGATTACCGCCCACGAAAATCAACTACAGCAATGTCCTCAGGACTGGCAAAAGCGCATCTTGCATTTCGGAGGAGGTAATACTGGAGCGCAGCAAGTCCAGATCAGCGCTATGCTTAACGAATATGCCAATATTGCCCGAGACACTTTGATGGGTGCTACAGTAAAGACCTTCCTTAAAACATCAACGGACCCTATACAGATAGATCTTTCCCAATATTTGCAATCGCTTATTGATTCCGGCAGCGCCTTAATGACTTTTGTTGCACATGCCAGTGGTACTTCTTTCGATATCAGCACAGATGTTCCTCAGAATTACAATAACAAGGACCGTTATCCAATCATATTGGCCAATTCTTGTTTCGTGGGTGATATTCATGATGGTGCCCGAAGGATTGCCGAGGATTTTGTACTGCTACCTGATAAAGGCTCTTTAGGTTTCATAGCTCAGCCCGACGTAGGACTGCTTGATAATCTTCAGTATTATTCCAAGGAGTTTTATAATCAAATGGCCCGCTACAATTATGGTAGCAGCGTTGGTGCGATCATGTCAGCCGTGGTTGATTCCATGCTGAATCTACCCATCGTGAATTCCAATTTCAATGGTTACTTCATATTCAAGTCTGTAATTACAGGAATGACCTTGTCTGGCGATCCTGCAATGAAAATGAATTCCTTCGATAACCCTGATTATGTCGTGGATAACTCTTCGGTGTTTTTCACTCCTGCAAATGTTACCTCTGACTTGGATTCATTCTCCGTAAACGTTGTTTTAACCAACCTGGGACGTGCCACATACAACCCGTTTGTTTTGCATTTCATCCGCACTTATCCCGATGGCACAACCACATTCGAGTTGGATACGGTCATAGATTACATTGCGTACAAGGATACCATTACCGTTCAGTTTCCCCTCGACTCAAGACTTTCCGTTGGATCCAATTACATCAGCGTTTATGCTGACTACCTTGGAACAGTGGATGAGTGCAACGAAGCCAACAACACCGTTCTAAACATACCGTTAAATATACGTTCATCCGACATCGCTCCTGTTTATCCTTCTGATTACGCCATAGTTCCTAACGCATCTGGTTTCAAGCTCAAAGCTTCTACTGTAGATCCGTTTGCCGCGCCACGCAACTATAAATTCCAGATAGATACGGTCCGTTCCTTTTCAAGTCCTTTCCTGAAGCAAGGCCTTGTTTATTCGGGCGGAGGTGTTGTAAACTGGCAACCACCATTCAGCTTGCAGCCGGATTTGGTGTATTACTGGCGTGTCAGCCGCGACTCTCTTCCTACAGATACGGTACATCCAGAATGGAAAGAAAGTTCATTCATCCATAAGCCCAATATTACGGGATGGTCGCAAGCGCATTATTCTCAATTTCATAAGGATGAATACACAAACGTCATTTACACTGAAGTTTTTGACTCAACCTACCGCTTTGTGACCACATCCTCATCGTTAGAGGTAAACAACTACCAAAACCTTTCTATTACCTATAATCCAAATTTCAAAATAGATAACGTCCTTATTGATTACGCTGTTTGTGGGATTCCCCCTTCCATGCATATTGTAGTGATTGACTCGCTTTCACTTGAGCCATGGACAACGCAATTCCGAAACTATGGTCAGGTAAATCAATGGAACTCATCAACGAATACCCCCTTACCCCCCTGTGCAAGTAGAAGCAGGCCCGACAACTATTTTATCTTCAGGATGAATGACCAGGCTTCTCGTGATTCCATGTATGACATGTTGGTCAACGATATTCCTGAAGGCAACTATGTGGTTGCTTATTCAGCCTGGAGTGGTGTGTTTTCAAGTTGGAGCCAACAGTTAAAAGATGTTTTCACTTCCTGGGGTAGCGACAGTATCAATTTCTTAACCGACACACAACCCTACATCTTTTTTACCAAAAAGGGTGATATCACCTATACACAAGAGGCGATCGGCGACCAGTCTAGGCCTGCCATTCAGCTTATGGCAACCCTTGGCGGAAATTGGTACAAGGGATTTGTTACCTCCGTTCCAATAGGGCCTTCTAGAGGATGGAGTGAGCTACACTGGGACCAACAGTCTTTGGATGCGGTTGTCGGTAAGGATTCAACATTCATCGACATTATCGGTATCACTCCGGGAGGTAACGAGGTGCCATTACCTGCGTTTTCCGGAATTTCAGCGGGCAACTATGACGTTAACATAAGCGCCATTGACGCGGTTCTCTATCCCAAAATCAAACTGCGTGCATACGTACAGGACGACAGTCTCTTCACTCCTCCTCAAATTAGAAGGTGGCAGGTGTTTCATCAAGGGGTACCCGAATTTGCCCTGAATCCCAACAAGTTTTTCAGTATCAACCGTGATACGCTGCAGGAGGGCGATGACTTAGAGGTAAAAATGGCTGTTGAGAATGTTGGTGATCTTGCAGCAGACTCCTTGCTTATGGGTTACTATTTATTTGATGATGCTCGAAACAGGCATGAGTTGCCTTACTTGCGGTATAAGCCGCTTGCCGTTGGAGACACGGCCATTGTTACTGCGAAGGTTAACACCCTTTCATATGCCGGACTCAACGCGCTGTGGTTGGAGGCCAACATAGGTAATGATCAATCAGAGTATTACCGTTTCAATAACTTGGCTGAAATACCTTTTCGCGTCACTCGTGATATTACAAATCCGGTACTGGATGTTACTTTCGACGGTACGCATATCATGAATGGAGATATCGTTTCATCCAAACCTCTTATTCGTATCAAGCTCAAAGATGAAAATCCATTCCTGGCAATAGATGACACCAGTGATTGGCAGGTCTTTCTCAAAGACCCTTCAGGAACATCCAAAAAACTTGGATTCGAATCATCCGCATGTTCTGGATTGGGAACTGAATTCATGAAGTGGTGTCCAGGCTCTGCTCAAGGGAATGTATTCTCGATTGAATACAATCCAAGCCTCTTGGTTGATGGTATCTATGAGCTATCCGCACAGGCCACAGATGCTTCTGGAAACTTGTCTGGCACTGGTAGTTTCAAGATAAATTTCGAGGTAATCAACAAAAGCACCATAACCGAAGTAATCAATTATCCCAATCCTTTCTCAACATCCACCCGGTTTGTTTTTACGCTTACCGGTTCAGAAGTGCCTGACGATTTCAGGATACAAATTATGACGGTTCGAGGGACTGTGGTGCGCGAAATCGGTCGAGATGAACTAGGCCCTATCCGAATAGGTAGAAACATAACCGAATTCGCGTGGAATGGAAAGGACGAGTTCGGTGATCAGTTGGCTAATGGCGTATACTTGTATAGGGTAATGACCCGAATTAACGGTGTAGGCGTCGAAAAACGCGAATCAGAGGCTGACAAGTACTTCGTAAAAGGTTGGGGCAAGATGTACCTTATGAGATAGCGTTTGCTTTTTGGAATCATGTGAACATATGTGGTTCCATTTAGATTGACCTGCTTGATATTTATATATTTTTACCCCTATGATAAGGGGGGGCTTCAACAACCGAACGGTTTTCTTACTTCCTGCGTTAAGCGGCGTGCTCATGAGTCTTGCTTGGCCAGCCAATGGGTTCACGCCCTTGATTTTTATTTCTTGGGTTCCTTTGCTTTTCATGGAGGAGGTTTGTGCCTCCAATGATACGCTGAAGCCCAGAAAATTTGTTTTCTTCTCTGCTTATTTCGGATTTTTTGTTTTCAACTTGCTTACCACCTGGTGGGTCAAGTATGCGAGTTTTTTCGGAGCTGTTGCGGCCGTTTTTTGCAACACCCTGTTCATGGCAATGGTCTTTATGATTTTCCATGAAGTACGCCGCGCCAAGTTCAAAGCTGTAGCTGCATATCTTTCATTGGTCTTATTTTGGGTCTCCTTCGAGCATCTTCACATGGACTGGGACCTGTCATGGCCCTGGTTAACCATGGGTAACGCATTGGCTGGAATGCCCATTCTTGCTCAATGGTATGAGTACACGGGTGTGCTTGGTGGAAGCATCTGGATAATCATCGTGAATGTGCTGGCCCTACATGTTTTGTTTTCCGTCTTGGCATCTTCTCAGCGATCAAAATTGCGGCAAAGGATAATTGTCTTGCTTGTGGTGATTCTGACCCCTTGCATATTCTCAATCGCTCAATACATACGATATCAGGAAAGACCGAACCCGGTAGATGTGGTAGTCGTTCAACCGAACATTGACCCTTACAAGGAGAAGTTCTCTGGCTTGACTGAACGTCAGCAGTTGGAACGTATCCTTTCGCTTTCAGATTCCGTTATTAAAATTGACACTTTAGAAAGCCCCGACTTTGTTGTCGCTCCAGAAACAGCACTGCCTTCAGGCATGTGGGAGGAGGAAATGGCAGTCCATCCTCAAACCAGTCGCATATGGAAATACTTATCGGATAAAAAGTCAACGAGTGTGGTTATAGGCGCAGCCACAAATGCGCTTTATCCAGACAGTAGCCATCGTTCACTGACCGCCCGTAAGTTTTTGGATGCCGATTTATATTATGATTCCTTCAATACCGCATTGAATTACGGTTGCGATAGTACCATCCAAAAGCATCACAAATCGAAACTGGTTCCAGGTGTCGAGAAGATGCCTTTTCCAGCTGTTTTTAGCCATTTGGAAGGCTTGGCAATCGACTTGGGTGGGATGACGGGCAGCTTGGGGGTTCAGGATTTTCCATCTGTTTTCACAGGCTGCGATGGGTTGAAAATAGCCCCTGTTATCTGTTATGAGTCTATATATGGAGATTTCCTCTCTTACTCAATACGCCAAGGTGCAGGTTTGATTTTCATCATAACCAATGATGGCTGGTGGGATGACACACCTGGCTACCGTCAGCATCAGGCGTATGCCAAGCTACGTGCGATTGAATTTCGAAGAAGTATTGCAAGGTCGGCAAATACGGGGATATCATGTTTCATCGATCAGCGTGGCGATGTTCAGCAGGCTACAAGCTGGTGGGTTCCAACTGCCATTCGCCAGAAAATAAATTACAATTCGGAGCTTACTTTTTATGCTCGCCACGGTGATTTCCTAGGAACTATAAGCCTGTTTGGTGCCATAGCCTTCCTTCTGTTTTTGATCCTGAAAATGTGGCCTTGGCTGCGAAAATAGGATGTGGTCTTTAATGCTGAATTGAACTACTTGAAAAGTCCGTATCGCGCAATGCAGTATATCGCCCTGAAGCCGTCTTTCCAACCTATTTTCTTGCCTTCCTCATAGGTTCGGCCGTAGTAGGATATGCCAACTTCATATATGCGAATGCCTTTGATTCGAGAAATTTTGGCCGTTACCTCAGGTTCAAAACCGAATCTCTTTTCGTGTAAATCCAATCCCTGAATAATCTCACGCTTGAATACCTTGTAGCATGTTTCCATGTCAGTAAGGTTCAGGTTAGTCATCATGTTGGATAGGAAAGTAAGGAACTTGTTTCCAATGGTGTGCCAGAAAAACAAAATGCGGTGAGGACGACCGCCAGCAAATCTTGAGCCGTAAACGACATCGGCATGCCCATCGATTATGGGTTGTAACAAGATGTTGTATTCCCGGGGGTCATACTCTAGGTCGGCATCTTGTATAATTACTACATCTCCAGTGGCGTTTCGGATTCCAGTATGAAGTGCAGCACCTTTGCCCTTATTAACCTCATGGTTCAAAAGCAGAAAGCTATGCTGCGGATGAGAAGCCACATAAGACTCCAATGTTTCCCGGGTTCGGTCCTTGGAGCAGTCGTTTACCAAGATGATCTCCTTCTCAATGTCATCCGTTAGCCTAACGTTCAAAACCTTATCCAAGATGAGGTGTATGGTGGCCTCTTCGTTATAGCAAGGGACTACGATGGATAATTTGCTAATTTTACTCATTGATAATACTTGTGCCGACTTAATGGTAATTTACAAATGTAGCAAATAGTTTCATGAGGCCTAAATTCCTTGCCCGACGCGGGGCACCTTATTTGCTTTTGGTAGGAGGTCTTTTACTGCTTGCCTCTTTGGTTTTGTTTCGCTTGTTTTTAAACCGACCCCAAGTAACGATTCCTGCGGAATTTGATATCACCGCATTCCGGCAATTGCCAAGTTCTGATAAGTGTTTTCAAGTCAATTTTGATTTTGAATCCGAATCGGGACCAAACATCATAAGCGTCAATCGCGATGGCCAAAACACCCCAACTAAGGTTTTCGCTTTCATAGACAGCTTGGAGTATGGCCCAACATTCTCATCCAATATTAAATCCATTTGCGAGACATCCCAGTTCGGTAAATTGACTTTTTCTTGTGATGTATTTGCTGCACGCAAAGACTTGCCTGTGCCTGTTGTGGTATCCATTGAACGTGAGGGTAAGTCACTTTATTGGAAATCCATAAACATACCCTTTGTTGATTCAAAGTGGAAAAATGTATCCATGGAATTTCTGTTGCCTGCCGATGCCATGGAACCCGAAGCCGAGCTGAAGGTTTATATTTGGAACAATTCCAAGCATGCATTCATGATTGACAACATGCATGTTGATTTTATTTCGGGCGGAGGTGAAATCCAAACATATGGTTTTTATCCGGAAAGACATGTCTCTCTTGATTTTGATTCACCAGCCGACCAGGAGGCTTCAAGTGTGCATTTAGGTGGACCATCAAAATCCGGAAAGGGTTCCTGCAAGCTCGGATTTTTTAGTCCGTTCAGTCCAGTTGTTACACGACGTATAGGTGCAGTTGCTGATGGGCCGATGAAAGATGTGACAGTCAGGGCGGAGGTTTTTCCGACATTTGACAATCCCGCTATTTGTTTGGCTGTTTCAATATCTGACTCTTCAGGCAAAGAGTATTTTTTCAAGGCTCGCTCCAATGATCGAAAATTCGAAGGTGGAAAGTGGACGCCCCTTAAGTCCAATATGGATTTACCGACTGAACGGATCAAACCCAATGATGTGATTTCCGTTTATGTATGGAACAAGGGATTTCAAAATGTATACGTAGACGATTTCGAAGTTCAATTTGCTGAGTCAAATAAAAGGGTGGGCTTCAAGCCTATTATCGACATGTACGGTTATGGTGAGACGGGATACGATTTTAAAACCAATGTGCCACCATTCAGGAAAAAGACCCTAGATGCTTTTCAGATCAAGGGTGTATATGCTTCAGTTGAGTCTGCAAGTAGTAATTTCAAAGGGAAGCCCCTAAATGCTTTTGATAAGATTGTAGCAGGAAGGTTTGGTGCTGCGGGATCCAACC
>JALRAP010000025.1:296-33299 GCA_023262505.1 Bacteroidia bacterium | reverse complement strand
GGTATCTCCCCTCCTTCATTGCATTTACCTTACCTGTGCTGTAGCACCGTGTAAAGCAAAAAATACTATTCCTAAACAAAGAACTTAATCCATTCAGAGCCGATGGAGGGATTCGAACCCCCGACCCACTGATTACAAATCAGTAGCTCTGGCCAACTGAGCTACATCGGCGTTAGCTGGTATTTGCTAATAAATTAAAGAACACCCCCTTTTTTGGGGACTGCAAATGTACTAAGGATATTTTGAATATCAAAGTATTGCGTGTAAAAAATGCAAAAGGAAATCAAGAGCAAATGAAATATTTCAACCCATAAAATCAATCAACTGATATTCAATTATTTAAAATAATAAAACCAACTCCAAAATGCTGTTTTACAAGTAAAGGATACCGTATTCAAAGACCTTAAATCGGGATCAGAGCGAATGATACGCACTAAGCGCCAAGGAGATTTCCTTCAAAAAAGCACCTAAGGATTTTAAATTGTTGTCCAGTAACTGAAATCGGAGGATCCGTTTTGTTCAGTTAATCTTCTATCAATCTTGTCGGTGTGTCCGTCGTAGATTTTGTCGAATTTCTCTGAAAAAATGGCGTAAGTCCAGAACATGAAAAAAGCAAAAAAAAAAGACCTGGCAAAAGCGCCAGGTCTTAGTAGCGGGGGCCGGACTCGAACCGACGGCCTTTGGGTTATGAGCCCAACGAGCTACCACTGCTCCACCCCGCAATATGATTTTATTTGGTGGAAGCAATTAACCGAAACACTGCTGCTCCACTTGATTTTTCAAGAACGGACTGCAAAAGTAGTAAAATATATGTCACCAAAATCCGTGATTGCAAAAAATCAACAAATCGCTCAACGATTCAACCAAAACACCCCTACCCGCCAATCGGCAATGTTGCTATAAGTAACCGAATCAGCAACAACTTCCAATTCACCTGCCAATAAATCAGTCCAGTCAAAGTCCGAGTCGAGACTGCCCTTCTCACTCATTACAACGGTAGGAGAACCAGTTCTTTTGATTTGATCCGAACTGGAAAACCCACTCCACACGGGAAAGGATCGGCACTTGCTTCCCCAAGTTAGGGCCGGAGCCCAGGGACCAACAACCACATCGTCCTGTTTCAAACCAAGAACAATTCGTTCTTGAATTGACTTAAGTTGATATGTCCGTTCGCTGTAAGCCCTTGCCAATACATACACGTTAACCATGGAAACCAATACTAGTAAACCGAATGAAAAAGCTCTGATTCTTGGAAAAAGGCCTGCGAACCATAAATCAACCAACACAGCCGACGAAAACAATCCCATCGCCATGTAAAAACTGACCATGTATCTCATCGGCAAATAATCCATCGGTAGCTTGTGCAACTCCAACAAGAACCAAAACAAGGAAAATATCGACCAAACAGAAATGATTCCCCTCCTATTTCTATTGAATATTAGATTGCAAAAAACAATTAACGAAATCAAAAAAAACAACGCAAACAGCGTCATCTTCTTCCTGAATAAATAAGCCGTACAATTGTTGCGAAAGGAGTCCCACGAAATGGAATCCCATAACAATGAGCCGGATTGCGCCTGCTGAAAAACAATCCACTCTTCTTTAAAAACCATAAAATAAATCATCAACAAAACGAATGATGCAATAACCGAAGACACAACCATCCTCATGTGGTTTGTCCGCGTGTTTGCATAAGAGTCGCTTGTTTTTGTGACAACCCACCAACACAAAGCTGGAGAAATCACTAAATACAAGAACTGGATTTTAATACCGATAGTCAGTAGGATTGCCAACTGGGACAATAACATCCAAAAGGGTTTGGATTCTTGAAAATACTTAACCAAGAAAAGACCGGCAATCAGCACGAACGATATGGCAGCCATCTCAGCCAATGCCAAATGCGAATGCTGGTGGACGGGGATCAGCGTGAAAGTGCTCAATAACAATACAACCGCAAAAGGTCTGGAAGTCGTGTTTAAACATAATGCCAATACCGATAACACAACCAAACACAACACTGTTGTCCTAGCCACAACCTGGTCGCATCCAAAAACCGCCATGGATGATCCTTGGATAAACGAATAAACAGGAGCCTTCAAGAATCCATCGCTTTCCAACAAATCAAATCCATGGCCATTCAGATAATTCCTGACTTGGCACAGCAAGATACCATCATCTGTCCAAGCAGCCCTACTGCCTGTAGCCATCGAAATATCTGGGTCTGCCTCCAAAAAACAGGCTTGTGAAACCACAAAAGCTAGAAGCAACAACGCAAAAACAACATGGCTGGAGATATTCAAACGAATCGATTTCATGCGCACCAAGATACCAACAGTTAACTGCCATTACAAATGCGTACCTTTGTAGCATCATGAATCATAAAGCAGGTTTCGTAGCCATCATAGGCAAACCCAACGTGGGCAAATCAACTCTGCTCAATGCCATGTTGGGCGAACAGCTTTCCGTGGTAACCCATAAGGCACAAACCACCCGTCATAGGATCAAGGGCATCATGAATGGCGACAACTACC
Source organism: Bacteroidia bacterium (assembly GCA_023262505.1). GTDB lineage: Bacteria > Bacteroidota > Bacteroidia > AKYH767-A > OLB10 > JALRAP01. The sequence goes on along the minus strand of JALRAP010000025.1, from coordinate 30,768 downwards.
AAGTTGTTTTCTCAGACACTCCTGGTGTATTGAAACCCGCATATACTTTGCAGGAAAGGATGATGGATGCCGTTGATTCCTCGCTCGAAGATGCGGATGCTATATTATTGGTAGTCGAATGCGGCGAAAAAAAGGCTGCCGATGAAATCGTTGAGCGGCTGCAAAAAAGCAAGCTACCATTGGTTATTGCCATCAACAAAGTAGACCTGACCGATCAAGAACAATTGGAACAAGCGGTTGAATACTGGCAGACATCCCTCTCACCCAGAGCCATCGTTCCAGTGTCGGCTACCGAAGGTTTCCATACCGAGCAGCTGAAAGATGTCTTGGTATCGTTGATGCCCGAAGGCCCTGCCTATTACTCCAAAGACGATTTAAGCGATCGAAATGTCCGTTTTTTCGTGACGGAAATGATCCGTGAACAAATCCTGAAACAATACAGCAAGGAAGTCCCCTATTCCTGCGAGGTAATTGTCAATGAATACAAGGAAGACACAGACATCGATCGTATCCGTTGCGAAATAATTGTCGACCGCGAATCACAAAAGGCGATAATACTTGGAAATAAAGGAAGCGCAATCAAACAATTGGGCATTCACTCCAGAAAACGCATAGAACAATTCATCGGCAAGCATATTTTCTTGGAACTGACGGTAAAGGTTCGAACCGATTGGAGAAACGACCCGAAAACCCTCGACCGCTTAGGATATAACTGATTAAGACACCACCGTGGCCAACATAGTAGCAATAGTAGGAAGACCCAATGTGGGCAAATCAACACTCTTCAACCGACTGGTGCAAGAGCGCAAGGCCATTGTGGATGAAATGGCAGGGGTAACACGCGACCGACATTATGGAAAATCCGAATGGACTGGCCACTTTTTCACGGTAATCGACACAGGCGGATATGTGCGTGGCTCAGATGATGTATTCGAGGACGAAATCCGCAAACAAGTAATGTTGGCCGTTGATGAAGCGGACGTTATTTTGTTTGTGGTGGATGTAACCACTGGACTTACCGACTTGGATGAGGAAGTCGCCCGGATGTTGCGCAAATCAAAAAAGAAAGTATTGCTAGTAGCCAACAAAGTTGATCATGCCGGCAGAGGTTTCGAGAATGCTGAATTTTACAAGCTCGGCCTAGGCGAAATCTTCAACATATCAGCAATAAGCGGAAGCGGCACCGGAGAACTGCTTGACGAAGTCGTTAGCGACTTCCCTCAAGAGGAGCCGGAACAAGACGACTTGCCTAAAATAGCCATCGTTGGACAACCAAATGTGGGTAAGTCTTCTTTGCTCAACACACTGCTTGGCATGGAGCGCACCATTGTGACACCAATGGCTGGCACGACACGCGACACCATACACACCCGTTACAAAGGATTCGGATTCGATTTCTATTTGATTGACACTGCAGGATTACGACGCAAGGGAAAAGTGAAGGAGGATATCGAATTTTACTCCGTAATGCGAACTATCAGAGCCATTGAGGACTCAGATGTATGTATTTTGATGATTGACGCCACACAAGGACTAAGTGCGCAAGACATCAACATCTACGGATTAGCCGAGCGAAACAAAAAAGGAATTGTGTTGCTCGTAAACAAGTGGGACCTCATCGAAGGAAAAGAGAAAAGCATGAAACTTATCGAAGAAGAAATTCGAGAGAAGCTTGCTCCCTTCAACGACGTTCCAATCATCTTCACATCCGTTTTGAAGAAGCAACGCATACACAAAGCTTTGGAGACGGCTCTCGAAGTCTATCAAAACCGTAAGCAACGCATCAGCACCTCCACACTGAACAAAGTGATGCTTGCCGTTATCGAGCACTATCCTCCCCCATCAACCAAAGGGAAGTCCATCAAGATAAAATACATCACACAATTACCCGGGGGCAATCCGCACTTCGCGTTTTTCTGCAATTTGCCCCAATACATCCGGGATCCATATCGCCGCTACCTAGAAAACCAACTTCGTAGCCATTTTAATTTCACCGGTGTGCCGATATCGTTGCACTTCCGTGCGAAAAGCGACTAACAATTTACGATTGACGATTTACGATTGACGATTGACGATTTTGATATCCCGAAGCGTGCGAAGCTCTGCTTCGGAGGACGTTGACGATTTTGATATCCCGAAGCGTGCGAAGCTCTGCTTCGGAGGACGTTTGACGATTTTGATATCCCGAAGCGTGTGAAGCTCTGCTTCGGAGGACGTTTGACGATTTTGATATCCCGAAGCGTGTGAAGCTCTGCTTCGGGGGACGATTGACGATTGACGATTTTGATATCCCGAAGCGTGCGAAGCTCTGCTTCGGGGGACGATTGACGATTGACGATTGACGATTTAAAATTGTCATTTGTAAATTGTCATTTGTAAATTTTCTTTTGTCACTTGTAAATTTTCTTTTGTCACTTGCCACCCTTCGACAGGCTCAGGGCGGCGCTTTTTACTTATCAGTGGGTACAAGCCACAACACGCCCTTGGACTGCCTCTCTATTTGAGCTTTGTTGGTAAGCATGGGACGATAAAAACCGTTGGCATGCAGTATCGCTTGGTCGTTGTAATGCTTACTCATCACATGACCGGATTGGCCAGTTGGTAAAACACTAAGTGCACTTTCGGGGTCTCCGAGATCAACGATGGTGCGCATAGCGGGACCGAAAGCCACCTCGAAAGTGGAATCGGTGCGCATGTGGAACGACATGTTATTGACTGTCTCCAAACCTCCGGAAACAGAATATGGTCCGATATTGAATATTTTGTTCAAAGGCTTTACTTGACCCAAGGCATGCTTGTGCTCTAATGTGTGCATGTTGGCCCACTTCCAGGATTTACGATCATCGAATCTAGAACCCAAAAAACGTATGGCCTTTTCAAATGACGCCAATACGATTTGTTCACGCGTTTCAACCACATCCTTGGTATTGACATCATCCCACCATGGCGATTGCGAATCGGAAAGCAAGGCAACATAAGAGCACTTCATTTGATGCGTATTCCTGAACATCTGGAATAATTGATCGCCCAACTCGTCTTTCATCATCTGCTCCGTTATCCCCGCAAGGGTAAGATAATAAACAGCAGGTGCGGGGTCATCTAAACCGTGTCCACCTTGCCAATTAGAAAGCAAGAAAAGTCCGAACAATTCATCCGCGGAAGCGCCATTAACCAACATAGGCTCCAAAATCTTTTGCAACAAACGGGAATTGTTGCGATGCGATTCCGAGACATCATCGTTCATGATGGATACCATTTCAGAAACAGTAATGGAACTATCAGCGGCCAAAAGTGATTTCAATCGGTTGGCACGGTCGAAAGGAGGATAGTAACCGGGCAACTTAGCTGTAACCGTATCTAGGGCCTCGTTTGAAGTATAAACAAACCCGGTGGAAGGATTGATGCGATGCGGATTGGAATCAAACGGATAATAATTGGTGATGTCAAAATCTCCTGAAGACCCGTCGACTATGAATTTTGACAACGAATCTTTAGGGTACACAGGAATCTTAGCGGCTGCCCAAACAGCGATATTACCTGCGGTGTCACCGTAAGCGATATTCAAACCAGGTGCATTCAATTGCGAAACGGCCTTATACGCCTCATCCATATTTTTTGATGTAGCTAGTCCATACGTGGTTTCAAAAGCCGTTACGGGTTGTTGCAAATAGGTCCACCATAAGGATACAGGACCCAAATGCAAAGAGTCAACCGCATCCACCACATCTGTTATGATCGGACCATGGATGGTTTCACGGACAGTGATTACCGTATCTGCTCGCCCTTTTATGGAAATGCTCTCTTGACGTGCCATAAAAGGCCTTACAATCCCCTTGTGCACATAGCCTTGGTTCCCCACTTCCTTTTCACGGTAAAGCTGAATGTCGTCATTCTCCAAAATCGTTACACCATATGAACTGATGCCATTATGCGCCACCAATGGGAAAGGCATTCCCGCTATATACTTGCCGTAGATATTCATACCAGGGTAATCCAAATGAGCTTCAAACCAAACAGCGGGCTGCTGGTAGCCGATATGCGTGTCATTTGCAAACAGTACACTTCGGTTTTGAGTGCGAGCAGGTGAAACTACGAAAGCATTACTACCTGTCCATATTTGAAGAGGCAACGAATGCAGGATTTGATCTAACAAAACAGATAATGACGCACGTGAACTGGAATCCGCAACGGAAGCAGACTTTTGATCAGTGGCACACTCAGGGCATACATATTTATAGTATTCCGGTCCGAGTGCTTTGAGATGTTCCATCACAGGGTCAATTTTCAATGTCTCCGTGAAACTGAAAGCCATATAAGCGGCAATAAGATACATGTCGGTTGGAGTATAGGGTTGTGGATTGATGCCTAGTAGCTGGAACTCGGGAGGTAGTGGGCCTTTGGACATGAAATAGTTCACCCCATCCATGTATGAAATAGTCTTCCGCTGCCAATCTCCTTTCGCATTAGACATTAATGCGGCTGCATGAAGCCTTGCTTGTTTATCAAAACCCAAAGTCCGGAAAAAGGCATCGGTACGAACTAGATCGTTGCCAAAGACCTCGGAGAGCCTTCCGGCACCCACCCTACGTAGCAACTCCATTTGGAATAAACGTTCGCGTGCCACTGCGAATCCCAAGGCGAAAAACGCATCCGTATCATTTTGAGCAGTGATGTGAGGAACGCCATAGTGGTCGTAACTTACTTGAACCGTGTCGGCAAGGGATTCACTGGCAATCTGACCAGATTCAAAGGGCACTACGGACTTGAGGTAAACCACTATTCCGATTGATAACAATGCGATTATTGCAAGAAGGACCAAAATCAAGTTTCTCAACTTTTTCATGCGGCGGGATATGTTGGAAATGTTTTTTGAAATTCGAAACGGCCATCAATCCAAGCACAGCAGCCGTGAACCAAACCGTTGGTTACAGAAATGAATGGAGCAGGCAGACTGTTTTGATACCTGGAGGCCTGGTAAAATACTTCGGGGGATATTTTGACTTCAGGAGCTTTGCATTCCACAATCATCCAAGGGTTACCCGAGCGATCGTAGGTGACAATATCGGCACGATTGGATATCCCGTTGTGGATCAGTCCGACCTCCAAAGCAATAAAGCCCTGCGGATACCCAAGGTGGTCGCGCATGAAAACTGCAAAGTGTTGACGCACCCATTCTTCGGGTGTCAGAACCACAAATTTCCGCCTGAATACGTCGAAAATTTCCTTACTTTGCCCTGAGGAACGGATGGTGAAATCGAAAGGCGGAAGATTGAGTTCTTTCACCTTGCTAAATTAGGATTTCCGCCGCTCTGTAACCCGTTTTTCCAAAAGCCCAACCGTGGAAAGCAAAAAAGACATTGTAAACAACTGGCTGCCTCGTTACACGGGAACGCCACTTGCATCTTTCGGCAAATATATCTTGCTAACCAATTTCGGCCACTATGTTGAGCTTTTTGCCAAGTGGAACAAGGTAAAGGTGATGGGCAAAGACAAACCCATGCCCAACGCCACAGCCAAAGGCATTACCATCATCAACTTTGGAATGGGAAGCGCTAACGCCGCCACCATAATGGACCTGCTTGGTGCGATTGAACCCAAGGCCTGCCTATTCCTAGGTAAATGCGGCGGACTGAAAAAGAAAAACAAGCTTGGTGACTTGATACTTCCCATTGCAGCCATCCGTGGTGAGGGAACATCCAACGATTACATGCCTCCCGAAGTTCCTGCTTTGCCGGCCTTCAGCCTGCAAAAAGCTGTTTCCACCACTATCCGAAACCACAACCGGGACTATTGGACGGGGTCTGTGTATACCACCAATCGCAGGGTATGGGAGCATGATAAGGAATTCAAATCCTATTTGCAAAAGACCCGTTGCATGGGTATTGATATGGAGACCGCCACCTTGTTCGTGGCAGGATTTGCCAACAAAATTCCCGCCGGCGCTTTGTTGCTGGTTTCCGACCAACCTATGATTCCGGAAGGCATCAAGACGGAAGCCAGCGACCGAAAAGTGACAGCCGAGTTTGTCGAAAGCCATTTGAAGATTGGCATAGACTCGCTCAACGAGTTAATCAATAACGGACTAACGGTAAAGCATCTCCGATTCTGAAAAAATGGCTGCGGCGACTTTTGAATCCATTATGAAAGACATCAAGGCTCGGAAATTCCAGCCAGTGTATTTTTTGCATGGTGACGAGCCTTATTTCATCGACTTGATTGACGAGGCCATCGAAAAAACAGTATTGGACGAGGCAGAGCGCAGCTTCAACCAAACCGTTTTTTACGGCAAAGACACCGACTTGCTAACTGTTATCAGCACGGCACAGCGATTCCCGATGATGTCGGAATACCAAGTAGTGATTGTGCGTGAGGCGCAAGACCTGAAAGGATTCATAAAAGGCAAGCGCGTGGATGATTCAGGCGAATCAGAAACCGCGAAAGGTAAATCAGCCGACAAAGACCCTTTGGTGGAGTATTTGAAATCACCTGTGCCCTCCACCATCCTATTGATCTCATACAAGCACAAGCCGGTTGACAAGCGCATGAAGGTTTTCAAAGAATTGGAGAAAGCCGCCACCGTTTTGGAATCGAAGCAGCTTTATGCCGATAAGGTACCGGGTTTCATTTCATCCTATGTCAAGTCAAAGGGCTTTCAGATATCCGAACAATCAGGCAAGTTACTTACAGAATATCTGGGTGTTGATTTGAGTAAGATCACCAATGAGCTAGACAAGGTTATGATTGGCATGACCAAAGGCGGTGATATTTCACCCGAGGTCATAGAACGTGAGATTGGAATAAGCAAAGACTTCAACGTATTCGAATTACAGACAGCGTTGGCGCAACGCGATGTGGTTAAGGCCAACCGCATCATCAATTATTTCGCCGCCAACAGCAAAGCCAACCCTTTGGTGTTGACCATTGGTGCCTTGGCAAGTTACTTTCACAAAGTGATTACCTACCACGCTTTCCGCGATAAGCCCGGTGTGAACCTGGCCTCGGCGTTGAAGGTGAACCCATACTTCATGCGTGAATATGAATTGGCAGCGAGAAACTATCCACTCAGCACTTGCATCAGGATAATCAGTTGGCTCCATGATTGCGACTTGAAATCTAAAGGTGTGGGAAACCGCTATACCGACGACCATGACTTGCTGAGGGAGTTGGTCTTTAAAATCCTACACCCGCAATCGGTTCCCGCGTAATATGTCTGAATATTTGAAAAAGGTGCGGGTTAGCTGTGTTTCGTACCTCAACTCGAAGCTGTTTTTATACGGCTTGCAAAACCATCCGATAAGCAACTCGATTGAATTAAGCCTCGACCATCCTCGTGAGTGCGCCGAAAAACTGATGGATGGAAGAGCCGACATCGGATTGGTACCAGTAGCCTCTTTATTGCGCATCCCTAATTACCACATCATAACCAATAAGTGCATTGGTGCCGATGGCGACGTTCGCTCTGTAATGTTATTCAGCAGGGTCCCCATCGAGCAAATAGAAACCATATTACTCGACTACCAGTCCATGACATCGGTGAACCTATGCAAGGTGCTATGCGACGAGCTATGGAATATCAATCCGGTTTTCAAGGATGCCTTGCCGGGATATGAGAAGACCATAAACGGAACAACTGCTGCAGTAGTTATTGGCGATCGAGCGCTGGAGATGTTAGATACTTTCGAGTACGCCTATGATTTGGCTGGTAGCTGGAAGCAACTCACGGGGTTGCCTTTTGTATTTGCTTGCTGGACGAGTAACAGGTTGTTGGATGATGAATTCGTCCAGCAGTTTGATAGCACATTGGAACTTGGACTGTCAAACATGGAAGCGGTTCTGAAACAAGAAACCAATTCAAATCCTTCTTTAGCCCACATTCTACCTGATTACTTACAACACAACCTCGTTTTCAGGATGAATGAACGCTTTGAGCGAGGAAGGCAGCTGTTTTTGGAGAAGCTGGAAAAGCGAATAAATTGAAAAACCATTGACACCAAGCAAATGGTGATTTTGAAATAAAAAAAGGTTTATAACAAAAACCAAAGGGAGGAAATCAATTTCCTCCCTTTTTATTTATTGGATTTTTAAGCTGAAGCGCAGTTGTATATCAACACTTGCGACAATGCAACGATTGGCTTACAGATTCCCTCTCCTACCCTGCTCGCGTTCGATAGCTTCAAACAAGGCCTTGAAATTGCCTTTACCAAATGACTTTGCACCTTTACGTTGGATGATCTCGAAGAAGACTGTTGGGCGATCTTCAACCGGCTTGGTGAAGATCTGCAACAAGTAACCTTCATCATCGCGATCCACCAGGATACCCAGGTTTTTCAACGACTCAATATCCTCGTCGATCTTTCCCACTCGCTCCTGCAAGGTATCATAGTAGGTGGTTGGTACTGTTAGGAAATCAACACCACGCTTGTGCAACTCGGAAACCGTTTCAATGATATCGTGCGTTAACACGGCAATGTGTTGCACACCCGCTCCATGGTAAAACTCCAAGTATTCATCAATCTGCGACTTCTTCTTTCCCTCCGCAGGCTCGTTAATCGGGAACTTCACATATCCGTTTCCATTGGCAACCACCTTACTCATCAGAGCTGAGTATTCAGTAGAAATATCTTCATCGTCGAAAGTGATGATGGTTTTGAAGCCCAACACATCCTCGTAAAAGCGAACCCAATCGTTCATCTTTCCTAACTCCACATTACCAACGCAATGGTCAACCACCTGCAATCCCACGGAAGTGGATTGTACACGACTCTTCATCGGTACAAATCCTGGAAGAAATATGCCCTTATAATTGGTGCGCTCTACAAACGTGTGAATGGTATCACCATAGGTATGGATGGAAGCCATCTTCACTTCACCATGCTCATCTTTGATGGAAAATGGAGCTGTATGACTTTTTGCACCACGCGCAGTAGTCTCCTTCCATGACTTCTCGGCATCATCCACCCAAAGAGCCAGCACCTTCACACCATCGCCATGCTTGGCGATGTGCTCGTTGATTTCTGAACCGGGATGCATGGGAGTTGTCAGCACAAAACGAATCTTGTTTTGTTGCAAAACATACGAAGCACGATCCTTCACACCGGTTTCAGGTCCGCAGTAGGCCACCAGTTCAAATCCGAAAGCCACCTGGTAAAAGTAGGCCGATTGCTTGGCGTTTCCGACATAAAACTCAATGTGATCCGTACCGTTCAATGGTAGAAAATCACTGTTTTCCAGTCCTTTGGCGTGTGATTTTGGGATATCCAATGTTTCCATGTTCATAGCATTTGGTTTAGCGAATTTCGTGATTTGGCGCAAGATAGACAACGGCCCCAATGTGAAACCTGACCACGGTCAGTCCTTGTAGTTCTGTATTGGAAATGGAGTCCACTTGGTTTCTTCTCCAAACAGCTTATCGATGTAATCTTCCATCTCCACTAAGTTGCGAGGAGGCTCGGCATCATAGTGGTGCACTCTTTTGATTTTCCCTTTGAATCGAACCTCCACATATACCGTTGGAAAATCCGTTAGATGTGGGTTACGGTATTCATCTTTCAAATCAAAAAAACCTAACTCCTCTGCTTTTCTACCAATACCTTCCAATGTGTTGCGATCGATGAATGTAAAATGGTTGCCCAACGGCTTCACATGCTCGTTTCCTTCGAACACAACATAGCCAGAGCGATAAATACTGATGGAGTAAACAGGGCAAACACCGAAGCAACGGGTACGCTCCAAATAGGCGACCAATGAATCGGACTTTTCTCCTGGAAACAGCATGTCGCTGTTTTCAGAATTGCTTTCGGTGGATTTCCTAGAGTTGTGACAGGCCGTCAAACCTATCAAACAAAAAAACAACCAAAACCATCCGAAACGGACACGCATTCCAATTACTTTTTTGGAGGCTTAATGCCACGATCCTTAGCCATCTGCTCCAACTTCTGCTGGAACTTGGATTTCGTTTGAGGCTTCTTTTTGTTCTCCTGAATTTTGGCGTGAATAGCATCCTCATTAACCGCTAACTTGAACATGTATTGCTGTCCGAAAGAAATCACGTTGGCGAGGAAATAGTAATAACTCAAACCGGCCGAGTAGTTATTGAAGATCCCCAAGAACATGATAGGCATGAGGTACATCACCCATTTCATTTGGGCATTTTGTCCTGTAAGCTGCATATTCATGTGGGTATAGATGATGGTAGATACCGTCATCAGGATAGTGAACAAACTTACGTGATCGCCATAGAATGGGATATTGAATGGTAGATTCAAAATGGAATCATAGGTAGACAAATCATCCGCCCACAAGAAGCTCTCTTGACGGAGTTCGATGGATGCCGGGAAGAAACGGAACATCGCAATCAGGATCGGCATCTGCAGCAACATCGGCAAACAGCCGCCCAAAGGATTCACACCGGCTTTGCGGTACATGCTCATCAATTCCTGCTGAGACTTCATGGGGTCATCCTTGTGCTTGGCCTGGATCTCCTCCATCTCAGGTTTCAAAACCTTCATCTTGGCCGTAGAGATGTATGCCTTGTAGGTAAGAGGCAGCAGCATCAACTTGATTACAATCGTCAGAATGAGAATGATGATGCCGTAATTGAGATTGAAATTGTTGAGGAAGTTGAAAATGGGTATTACCAAGAACTTGTTCACCCAACCGAATATTCCCCATCCGAGTGGAACCAACTTCTCCATGCCAAGCTCATATGACTTGAGCGTTTGATAATGGTTGGGGCCGAAATAGAACGACATGTCGAACGACTCATAAGGCTTGTGGCTGAATGGAATCGTAATGCCCGCCTTCATGAATTTAGCGAGTGAATCGAAATCCTGGTAGTGTACCACGGCCAACTTGGTAGGTTTGTCGAATCCATTCTTGGCAATCAATGTTGTATTGAAATACTGTTGCTTGAAAGAAACCCACTGAACACGCGTAGTCAGGTCCTTTTCATCATCGGATGTTTCTGAAAGATACTCCGCTTGCTCGTCGGGGTACTTAAAATAAACAGTGGAGTTGTTGGCCTCAGCATGTTGAGACTTCTCCTTCTTGTAGATATTCTGCTGCCAATCCAACGCCACGTAATTCAAGTTGGGTGCAATCACCTTCTCCATACCAGAAAAAGCGATGTTGAAGTCCATCTTGAAACCGGACTTTGGAAGCTTATAGGTGTGTTCCTGATAGGAATCACCCGCATACAAACGGTAGACTATGGTTCCAGCCGATTCCTTGTGCTTGGTGAAATGGAAATCGGATGTGTTTATGTTTTTGTTCTGTGAGAAAAATGCGAAATTGAAGCGTGTACTGTCGCTTTCAAACAATACCAATGGCTTACCGTTGTAGGTCTTGTATTTCTTTAGCTCCACTGCATACACACGGCCACCTTTGTTGGTAAACTTGACCTTGATGTCGTCGTTCTCCAAATAAGAGAATTCTTCTTGGCCAGTTGCGGCAGCGGCAAAGAGACCATAACGGTTAGCCATCTCCACATTCTTCAACGAATCGATAGACAAGGTTGAGTCTGCAGCAGCTGTTGTTGAGGCAATAGCGGAGGCTTCATTGTTTACCTGCACAGGCGCGACGACCGGCTTCTTGGCTTTTTCGACAGCAGCGATGGAATCACGCACTTGTTGTTGTCGAGCTTGTTCTTCTTTAGAGGGAGCATTCCAAATGCTGAATGTGATCAGCACTGCTCCAATCAATAAAAGTCCTATGATGGAATTACGATCCATATTTTTTGTGTGATGGGCGAAAGATTAAACTATGAAACCGCTTAACGGGAGTGGTCTAATGCGGCTTTGATGAATTTCACAAAGAGAGGGTGAGGGTTCTCGACAGTGCTTTTGTATTCGGGATGAAACTGCACGCCAATGAACCAAGGATGGTTTTTGATTTCAACGATTTCAACGAGGTTGCTATCAGGATTGATACCGGATGGGACCATGCCTGCATCTTCGAATTTCTTCAAGTATTTGTTGTTGAATTCGTAGCGATGGCGGTGACGCTCCATGATGCGCTGCTTACCATAAACGCCGGCAGCTTTGGTGTTCTTTACTACCTGACAAGGATATTCACCCAAGCGCATGGTGCCGCCCTTTCGAGTGACTTTCTTCTGATCCTCCATGATGTCAATGACAGGATACTTGGTATCGGCATTCATTTCAGTGGAGTGCGCATCGGTCATGCCGAGTACGTTTCTGCTGAACTCGATCACGGCGCATTGCATACCCAAACAGATTCCCAAGAAGGGAATTTTGTTTTCGCGCGCATAGCGGATGGCCCTGATCTTCCCCTCAATGCCGCGGTCGCCGAAGCCGGGAGCCACCAATATACCATGTAGATTCCGCATTTTGTCTGCGACATTGCCTTCATCAACCTTGGAGGAGTGAATCCAATCAACCACAACTTTGGTTTCATTTGAAACACCGGCATGGATCAGCGCTTCCGCGATGGACTTGTAAGCGTCCTTTAGTTCTATGTATTTTCCGATGAGGCCAATGCGAACCTCGGAAGTGGGATTCTTCAACTTGCCCAGGAAGTTTTTCCAACTTTCCATATCAGGCTCATGACGCAGCGGAAGCTTCAACTTCGCTAACACCACTTTGTCGAGTTGCTCCTTCAGCATCATCAAAGGCACATCGTATATGGTGGAAGCATCGAGCGACTCAATAACCGCATTCACATTCACGTTGCAAAACAGTGCCAGTTTGCGTCGGATTTCGGCATTCACCGGTTTTTCGGAGCGGCAAACGAGGATATCAGGCTGCACGCCATATTCGAGTAGGGTTTTGACTGAGTGTTGTGTAGGTTTTGTTTTCAGCTCTCCGGTAACGGTGAGGTATGGCAACAAAGTGAGGTGTATTACCGCACAGCTTGAACCGTGTTCCCAAATCATTTGCCTCACCGCTTCGATGAAAGGCAGCGACTCAATATCACCTACCGTTCCACCGATTTCGGTGATTACGATTTCAAACTTACCGGTATCACCAAGCAGTTGGATACGTCGCTTAATCTCATCGGTGATATGCGGAATAACCTGAACGGTTTTTCCCAGATAAGCGCCTTCGCGCTCTTTGTTGATTACGGTTTGATAAATCCGGCCCGTTGTAACGTTGTTCGACTGCGACGTTGGAACATTCAAGAAACGTTCGTAATGCCCGAGGTCAAGATCGGTTTCGGCGCCGTCGTCTGTCACAAAACACTCGCCGTGTTCGTAAGGATTCAGTGTGCCTGGATCCACATTGATATAGGGATCCAGTTTTTGGATGGTGACCGAATAGCCACGCGCCTGTAAAAGTTTGGCTAGCGAGGCAGAGATAATGCCTTTGCCGAGAGATGAAGACACGCCTCCCGTTACGAAAACGTATTTGACTTGGGAGCTTTTGTGATCTACCATTTGTGTACGGTCAAAAGTAGGGTTTTAAATGTTCGTAGGGTTATGCCATGTTCGAATAAACCGCTTGCACATCCTCATCATCCTCGATTTTCTCGATCAATGCTTCCACTTCGGCTGCCTGAGCTTCGTTGAGTTGCACAGTATTAGTAGGGATGCGCTGCAGCTCAGTACTGGTTACCTCCAGCTTTTTCTCCTCCAGGGCTTTTTGCATACCTCCATAGTTCTGGAAGGATGTGTAGATATAAATCTCGCCATCCTCCTCAAAAACCTCCTCAGCTCCAAAATCGATAAGCTCCAATTCCAAATCTTCGATGTTCAAATCGTTCTTAGGCAGTTTGAAGATGCCCTTGCGTTCAAAAAGGAAATCCAAAGAGCCGGTTTTACCCAGGGCCCCTTCTGCACGGGAGAAATACATGCGTATATTGGCAACAGTGCGCGTATTATTATCAGTAGCGCACTCTACCAGGATAGCGATTCCGTGTGGACCATATCCTTCATATACAACCTCATCGTAATTTTCGGTGTCTTTGGAAACGGCGCGTTTGATGGCCGACTCCACCCGGTCTTTGGGCATATTCACAGCCTTAGAGTTCTGGATGGCCATGCGCAATCGGGGATTGTTGGCTGGGTCAGGACCGCTTTGCTTTACAGCGATGGCGATTTCCTTGCCGATACGGGTAAACTGCTTAGCCATTTTGGCGTAGCGGGCAAACATCTTATGCTTACGCTTTTCAAATATGCGTCCCATGTTGGTACTGTTTTGAGGCCTCAAATTTAGCAAGAATGCCGCACCCCAACCACCATTTGAGGCTCAAAAAATCGACTTGTTTGATTTTATATTTCATTGGTATTCAGCATCTTTTTGAAAATCCATAAACCCGACAATCAAAATGCGTCAGTACTTGCATTTGAACCAATTAATTGATTACCTTTGCCATCCTTAAAAATCACATCAGATCAAATGATCATAGTACCCATCAAGGAAAACGAAGCGATCGACAAGGCGCTTAAGAAGTTCAAGAAGAAGTTCGAAAAAACCGGTGTTGTTCGCGCATTACGTGCCCGTGCCGCGTTTGAAAAGCCCTCAATTACACGTAGAACCGTGATTAAGAAGGCTATTTATCGCGACGCTCTTCGTGCTTCCGAGTCAATCGGTAAGTAACTTTTCAAAACTCTCCCTTTTACCCTTCCCTGTATGCTTATATTTGGGCAAAGCCCAAGTGCATGCTTGTAAGAAGGTTTTTATCCCACCTCCAATACGAAAAAAGATATTCGGCCCACACCCTCAAGGCGTATGAAAACGACTTGGGTGGCTTTGGCGATTATTTGACTCGTGAATATGGCGAGGAATCGGCCGACCTATCTGCTGCCAACCATTTTCAAATCCGTTCCTGGGTGGTAAATCTGATTGAATCAGGCATTGCCCCCCGTTCAGTAAACCGTAAGATTACAGCCCTCAAATCTTTTTTTCGTTTCCTTTTACGGGAAAAGCTGGTTACACAGAACCCTATGGTGAAAATACAGTCGCCGAAAACGGGAAAAAAATTGCCCGCTTTCATCGACGAGAAGAAAATGGATGACCTGTTTTCCAACATCGAGTTCCCCGAAGGATTTGCAGGTATCCGCGACCGCGCCATTTTGGAGTTGTTTTATGGAACCGGCATGCGTTTGTCGGAGTTGACGGGCATCAAGACCTCAGACCTGCAACTTGGTAACCAAACGGTAAAAGTTTTAGGCAAGCGTAGTAAAGAACGCATCATCCCCCTGAGTAATAGTTTGACGAATACACTTCGTAGTTACTTGGAAAGCAGGCGCTCACACTTGGCTGAAAAAGGCCAGGATGCCGTTCATCTTTTTTTCGACACGAAATGTAACATGCTCTATGGTAAGTTCGTTTATAGGTTAACGAGGAAGTATCTCGGAATGGTTACAACCGGCGACAAAAGGAATCCCCATGTATTACGTCACACCTTTGCCACACACATGCTGAACAACGGAGCAGAAATAAATGCAGTGAAAGAAATACTTGGACATTCCAGCTTGGCAGCCACACAGGTGTACACACACAACACCATCGAAAAACTGAAAAACATATACAAACAGGCGCATCCAAAAGCCTGATAAAACCACAACGCCATGAAAGTAAAAGTGCAATCCATCCATTTTGATGCAGACTCCAAACTCATCAACTTCGTAGAAACCAAAGTCGACAAGCTCACTCATTTTTACGACCAGATCATCGACAGCGAGGTGTTTCTGCGCTTAGATAAATCCGACACCCACGAGAACAAAATCGCTGAGATCAAAATACACACGCCTGGCAAAACGCTTTTCGCCAAGGAACAATGCAAAACGTTCGAAGAAGCCACCGACTCCGCTGTGGATGCGTTGCGCAAGCAGATTGCGAAGCATAAGGAGAAAAAGAACGGAGAATAAGTAGTAGTAGGCGGCGGAAGGCAGTAGCGGCGGCGGTAGCGGGAGGCGGGAAACTTTTTGAAACAAACAACGCAATTGATTTCACGCGAAGGCCGCGAAGGTTTACGCTAAGAACGCGAAGGGTTTTGAGATGAAAGCATGGCTCTTTGCGTTTAATTTGCGAAAACCCTTTGCGTTCCTTTGCGAGAAACCACTTCACACAATTTCACGCGTAGGCCGCGAAGGTTGGCGCTAAGTCCGCGAAGGATTTTGAAATGAAAACATAGTTCTTTGCGTTTCCTTTGCGAAAACCCTTTGCGTTCCTTTGCGAGAAACCACTTCACACAATTTCACGCGAAGGCCGCGAAGGTTGGCGCTATGTCCGCGAAGGATTTTGAAATGCAATCATAGTTCTTTGCGTTTCCTTTGCGAAATCCCTTTGCGTTCCTTTGCGAGAAACCACTTCACTCAATTTCACGCGAAGCCCGCGAAGGTTGGCGCTAAGAACGCAAAGGATTCCGACATGAAGGAATATCTCTTTGCGATTCCATTGTGAGAAACCCCTTTTTCAAATGAGTTAATAAGCCACAAAAATGCGGTCGTCAACTGCTTACCGCTGCCGCCATCCGCCTTTTCTATCTGACCAAACTTACATCCCCCTTCAACACCTTATTCTCGCCGTTACTCAGCGATACTTTGGCCACATACATATAAACCCCGGTATTGAGCGCTTTGCCTTTGTAGGTTCCATCCCAACAACCCAGTTTATCACTGGTTTCGAAAACCAATTTACCCCAACGATCAAACACCGAGAGTGAAAGGGTAGCGATGCATCTGCCATACACACAGAAGCGGTCGTTCTCGGGATCATTCACCGCATCAGGAGAAAATGCTGAAGGAATGAACACATCGCCGCAAGGCTCATCCACGGTAAGTGTCAGACAATCACTGCCCGTACAACCATTGGCATCGGTTACGGTAACACAGTAGGTAGTGGTGACAAAAGGAGAGGCAATCGTAACCTGGCAAGTATCGCACGACAAACCTGCTGCCGGAGTCCAATTGTATGATACGCCACCTGATGCCGTTAATGTAATCGATTGCCCAGATAAAACAGAAGCATCAGAACCCGCATTGGCCACAGGCAACGCATATGTAACCACATTCACTGATGCTGTTTGACTGCAACCATTGGCATCGGTAACGGTACACTGGTATGAGCCAGCAGTAATGTTGCTGATAGAAGCTGTGGTTGATCCTCCAGGATTCCATTGGTATGCGTATGGCGCTGTACCACCAGATGCCGCAATAGTGGCATTGCCATTTCCATCACCACAGGCAGGCTGCGTGCTCGCTAGTAATATTGGAAGCGGGTTGGCAAGGATATTTATTAATACAGTCACACTGCATCCATTCGCATCCGTTACAATGCACTGATAAGCTCCAGCTGCAACGCCATTAATAGATGATGTGTTAGCTCCACCTGGAGACCATGAATATGAGTAAGGCGAAGCACCACCGTTTACTGTGACTGAAGCAGAACCACTATTGCTACCACAGGCAGGTTGACTATTTGCAACAGCCGCAGGAGCGTTCAATCCTTGCACCGTAACTTGCGTCTGTGAAGTGCATCCGTTTGCATCGGTAACAGTGACCGAATAACTTCCCGCAGCCAAACCAATGGCAGTTGCCGCTGATTGCGCAGGTATTGAATTCCAATTGTACGTGTATGCTCCTGTTCCGCCTGATGCAACCACTGTAGCCGTGCCGCTTGATTGATTGCATGTGGAAGGCGTGGAGGTTGATTGCAATGCAATAGGTGCAGGATCGACAATGGTAACCGACAATGTATCTTGACAACCGGAAGTGTCGGTTACGGTGAGTACATAAGTACCAGGCGACAAATTGTTGATGGATGTTCCGCTTTGCGGAGGCGTGGTATTCCAAGAATAAGTGACCTGTCCTGCCCCACCAGTTACTGAAACAACCACACTGCCATTGTTGGCACCTGTACAAGTAATTTGATTTACAGCGGAAGCATTAGCCACTAAAGGCGTCGGAGTTCCAACAGCTACTGTTTGAACCGCGCTGGTTCCCGCCGCATCCGTAACCGTTACCGTGTAACTGCCTGCGCAAAGACCACTAATTGTTGCAGCAGTAGCACCAGTACTCCATGCATACGAGTATGGCGTTGTTCCACCAATAGGATTCACCGTTGCTGTACCATCGCAGGTTCCTACACAGGAAACAGCTGTTGAAGTTGCCGTAGCTAAAACAGGATTACCACACACATAGGTCACTTGTGGACATGCAGTCAGTGCAACCGTGGCAACAAAATTCACTCCGGATGCAGCCACTTCACCATTACTGGAAACATCCACGTCATAAACCGGTCCGGATGTTGAGGCACTTGCAATTAAGTTTAAAGAAGCATCAAACTTGTACACACCATTGCCGGAACCAACATATACGTTACCACAATTATCGAGATCCAAGCCGCCGTTACCTTGTGTTTTTGAACCGAATAATGGATTGGTGTTGATAATTCCGCTAGGGATTGAAGCCGTTGCCAAAACAGCGCCAGTTAGCAAATCACGCTTGTGCAAGGTTTGTCCGTCGTGTGTATACAAGGCACTGCCATTGGCTCGAGTAGCGCTAATAGGCTGCTTGGTACCGAAGCCATAACCCGGAATATAATAGTCGAAATTATAGGCTGTTGGCACTTTGAATCCAATCGTGTTTAGTTGGTTGTTGATAGAACCAACCGTGTCGAGTGTGAGAAAATAAAAGTTGCCATTGGGTGCCGAGCAGATTGAACTGGCTTCTTGTACCTTGGGAGGTATTGCTTGCAGGTTACCAAATCCTACCACAGTTGTATTGCTAAGGCCTCCATTGGCTAAATTGATTTCCATCATTGTGCCACGCAAGATGGGGAAAGGAAAACTGAAAGCGAGTCGTGATCCGCCGACTACCAATTTAGTAAGGTCACAGTTAAATGCCAGACTCCAATATTCGTATGAAGTCAAACCATTGGGATTGTTATACCAAACCAAAGACCCGTTCGGACTTATTTTACGAATCTCTCCGTTGGAACCTGTGGTGATGTAGGTGTCGCCATTAGGATGCGTAACCATCCCTCCTACCCAGAAACCGCTCGAGTCCCATGAGGAGGAGTAACTCCATTGCAAACTTCCAGCGGAGTTGTATTTACGAAGGTAAAAAGGCGAATCACCCATGTAAGCATACACATTACCGGAGTTGTCGGTTTCCACTTCCCAAACCTTGTTGGAGTTCGGTGATGGCGGAAAAACAACCCAAGGATCGATTACCAATTGCTTCTTACTATCATATGGACTTAAGGTAAATTTGATTTTGTTTCCTATCATCTGAAAAGAAGTGGCAATGCTTTTCTTCTCCTTGCCTAGGAATGAAATGGGTGCATGGTCTACGGCATCCCCGTAAGGGGTGGTCAATAAAACATTTCCTTGCTCATCCATTCGAGGAGGTGCATCTCCATTGTAGACCAAGGCTATCATATTCGGATCAGCACCTGGCTTAACCACAAATTGGTATTTGAAACCTTTCTCTGGATGGAAGGTGAATTCTAAATCGATTCCCGGATAGAGATTCTTATACGTAAGCTGCTTATATCCCTTGATGAAATTGTAATGCAGGTTATTCGAGCCCATGCCATAGCTAAAATACTCTTGCAATGGGTCTGAAGCCACAAGTTGCACATCAGGATTTGCATTGGCAAAGTCAATGTGATACAAAGTGGATTCCATACGCACTGCTTTGCGTTTGGCCAGTATCGCCTCCCACTCTTCCTGACTATTGATAGGCTTGGTCTTGTCCCATTTCTGCTTTGGAAGCTTCTTGTCGAAACGGTATGTCATTCCGGTTGTGGTAAAATAAACTTGGAAAGGACCATGATCAATGGCGTATAGGATCTTCGATCCGACCAATTTGTTTCGACCATCGAATTGCGCCTTGTTTTCGATAAATGCCTTCGGGTATTCGTATTTCGCTTCGAATGCGAACGCATGTGAACACAGCAAAATCGTGGTAATGATAAGTATAGACTTGCGAAACATATGCTTTATGGTTGTGATTACAGTATGGTTGTTTTATTTACTCAAAATCTTGAATTCAGTACGACGGTTCAACTGGCGACCCTCGTCGGTTTCGTTTGTAGCTACTGGCTTCGACTCGCCATAGCCTTTTGCGACCAAACGGTCGGCGTTGATGCCCCTGTATTTCAGATAATCCACAACCGACTGGGCGCGCATCTGCGAAAGCTTGTCATTGTATTCATCGGTGCCTTTGGAATCGGTATGGCTCGACAGTTCAATACGCATGGAAGCGTTCTCCTTCAGGAGCGCGGTTAGACGATCCAACTCCGATATGGATTCCTTACGCAAGGAGGCTTTGTCGAAATCATAGAAAATATTATTAAGCACGATGGTGGTGCCCACTTCAATGCGTTTCATCGGTATGTCCTTCTCCACTTCCACATATCCTGCCGAATCGGGCATGTTCACATTGACGGAATTGAACAAGTATCCTTTGGCGTTGACACTGATCCCGTAATTGATACCTCCAGGAAGCGAAACCATGTACCTGCCAGTTGCCGAGTTGGTGGCAATGTTTTTGACCACTTCGCCTGTAGTATTGTTGATGATTTCGAGTGCAGCTTCGAGTACCTGGCCCGACTTTTCATCGTACACTTTTCCTTTTAGCAAGGTGAGTCGCGGACCCGCTTCTTTCACTTTGCGATTGAACGAAACCAGGTAAATATCCTCATCTCCTACACCACCTTTCATGGCTGATGTGTAATACCCTTTGTTTGCAGAGGCATCCAAAACCAAAAACACATCGTGCCCCGAACTGTTGAATGGAGCGCCCATGCTCTTGGGAGCTGACCAAATTCCGTTTTCCAATTTGGAGAAGAACAAATCATAGCCACCCATGCTGCCATGCGCTTTGCTGCTGAAATACATGGTAACACCATCAGGATGCAAGTAAATACCTTCCTCATCATCGGAGGTGTTCAAAGTTTTACCCATGTTGATGGCTTCACCCCAAGCACCACCAGATTGACGTTTGCAATACCAGATATCGCGACCACCGATTCCGCCCTCACGCTGGCTGATGAAATAAATGGTATTCCCATCGGGAGCGTAACAAGCTGTAGATTCATGAAATTTGCTGTTGATAGGAGCAGGCAGTTTTCTGGCAATGGTCCATGCATCGCCTTTCAAACGCGACTCCCAGATTTCACCATTGCCGTCGTCCTCGTCGCGATAAACTAGCAATGATTGACCGTCATTTGATAAAGCGATGGCCGAATTATTCCTTCCGGGAGCGTTTACTTCTTCGCCTAGCAGCGTGGCGTTTTCATACGACTTGGTTGCCTGATTGAATTTGGCGACATAGATGCGCTCCAAACCATCTTCTTTAGCCTTCAACTCTTTGGAAGTAACCGGCCTTCGTGATGTAAACATAAGCACACTTCCATCGGCGTTGATTACCGGGCAAAAATCCTTCCATTTTGAATTGACACTTGAACCGAGATTGGTCAACACCACCTCAACACTGTCATTCTGCGAAAAGCAATTCGCAATAGGAGCCATGCAAAGAAGCATGCAAGACCAAATAACAAAATATCTTCTTTTCATAATCATCAATATCTACGTGACCCTCCTCCTGATTTCTTTTTAGGTGCAGCCAAATAACGGAATGCCACCTCCATACCTCCGCGCTTGGAGGACGCGGCATCCAAGTCAGACAAATTGATGTCGTAACTAACACCCAAGGCATAGGCTCCGAACTCAGCCATCACCGATGGAATTACGGCATCACCAATTCTCGTATGAAGGCCGAGTGACAATGCTCTGCCCTTCTCGAAGCCCGTATAATTGGATTCGGTTTTCATTACAAATCGAAGCATGGTGCCGACATTGATTTCACTTTGCGAACCTTGACTCAACACAATGAACGATGGAGCTAAAGACAGACTGGTGTTGGGAAGTCCCACCAAGGCCTCGCCATGCATGACCAATTTTGCATTAAGCTTCTCTTCGGTTCCTGTAAAGGAATAATTTGGTTGGTGTGGATGGAAGTACGCCAAGCCGCCATTGATTTGCAGCTGGTCGTTACCAGTCATGTAGCGTTCGCCTTTTTTGTATGAATACGAAAGCCCTGCTCCTAGGTCAACATAGGAAACCTTTTCGCTAGTGGCAGCTTCACCATTGGGCAACGATGAATTATAGGAGTACCCATCGAACTGGTTACCCCATGTGAGGTTGGCCATATTCATGGAGCGCGATACATATCCCACCATCAATCCCGTAGACAAAACAGCATTTTCACCGGTATTCAAATGGTAAGCAAGCGAACCAGCAGTTTGCAAAGTAGCCATTTCAGACTGTCCGGCCTTATCGGAAAAGACATTGAATCCCCATGCCAATCGGCCCGATTCACTTGCCAACGATTCACCAAAGGGACCATCAACGGTGGCGCTTCCGGTTTTATAGGGAGCGGCTACGCTTTTCCATTGGTTGCGGTAATTCAAAATCGCGCGATAAGTATTTTGATTTCCCGCGTTTGCAGGATTGTTGATTACCGGCGTGAAGTGAAATTGAGAAAAATGAATGTCCTGCGATAAAGATGCCGACATATTGAACACCACCATTAATAAGGTGGTTGAGAGGGTTATTCTCATAAACTTGATTTTGGTTTCTAAATTATGGAATTCGTGCAAGCAAAAAAGCCTGTCCGAGTTGGACAGGCTTCGTAAAGTTTATCACATTTTAGATATAATCGTCATCCATGTCATCATCGTCGCCGGAATCCTGATCATCATCGTCATCATCGCTACCAGACAAGAGCTCACCCCAGTTATGGATTTTGGCAGATGGGATTTTGAAGTCGTCATCATCATCGTCATCATCGTCCAAATCGGATGTTACCGGAGGCTTGGGCGGTGCTTTGAAATCATCCCTTTTGAAAGGCATAGGTGGACGAGGAGGTGGTGGTGGTGGCATTTTGGGAGCCTCAGGCTCCTTCTTTGCAACTGGTGTTGGTGAGGGAGCAGGCTTTGGAACCTCCACCGGTTTTGGAGCAGGAGCGGGTTTAGGCACTGAAGCAACCGGCTTAGGAGCAGGTGTTGGCTTAGGTGCTACAACAGGCTTTGCAACCGGAGTTGGTTTCGCTTTTGGAGCGGGTTTGGCTGGAGCAACCTTGGCAACCTTTTTAGGAGCAGGCTTGGTCACTTTTTTAGGAGCGGCCTTCTTAACCGGTTTGGCTGCTTTTTGGGGTGCTACCTTCTTTTTAGGTGCAGCCTTCTTGACCGCTTTTTTAGCAACCTTTTTCTTTGGCGCAGCTTTCTTTTTAGGTGCAGCCTTCTTGACCGCTTTTTTAGCAACCTTTTTCTTTGGCGCAGCCTTCTTTTTAGGTGCAGCCTTCTTGACCGCTTTCTTAACTGCCTTTTTCTTTGGAGCCGCCTTTTTCGCGACCTTTTTAGCAGGCTTGGCTTTCTTGAGAGCTGGTTTCTTTTTAGCTACTTTCTTAGGGGCTGCCTTTTTCGCAGCTTTTTTAGCAGGCTTAGCCTTTTTAGCAGGCTTCTTGGCCTTCAGTTTGTTAGAAGCACGGGTTGCCATGGTTCGGTTGATTTTCAATAGATTTTTCGGAGTAAAAATAAATAATTCAGTATCAAACAACACTTACCACAAAAAAAAACCGATATTTTTTCAAACTGGATTCCAACAGCTAGCATTCAACCACTTATAAAAGTCGTAACTTGGTGCCGAAAACCTAAAGACCATGGGTGTCACCCCAAACAAATCCAATTTCTCCCCATTTTTCCTGCTTTTAACGGGCCTTTTGGTATTGAGCTTGGCAGGATGCCAGGAAGATCCCATCCTACAGCCACTAGAAAACGGGGTGCCTGTAATCACTCCTAAGACCAAAGCCTCCATTACCGCCATTCAAATCAATACCCATCCTGAGTTTGATCTTTCGGGAGGATTGTGGGACACGATCGATTCCACCACATTCGACACCCTGGGCCGCCCCGATATATTCTTTAACATCACAGCCCAAGGAACCACCACCCCTGTGCTTTGGAGCCAAAACTCTCACTTTCTGAATTGTGGCCCGAACGATACCATTCCATATTATCTGCTAACGCCATACGCCGTTGAGCCCTTCGGCTCCACCATCACCTTGAACCTGTATGATTATGAGCTGCCCGATTCCACTTTCATGGAAAGCTTGGACTTTTTCATCGGCGAATACCCAGATCCCGCCAATCCCTACCCTTCTTCCATTACCCAGACCAAAAACGGATACAGCGTATCTGTGGGAATAAAGTGGGAAGACTGAGAGGATTACCGCTATAATGAAAACGCCCGAAGATAAATCCTCGGGCGTTTTTTATTTGCAATTGGAATCGACTCTTAAGAGAAGAGTTTGGCCTTGATGTATTCGCGGTTCATACGGGCGATGTTGGAAACACTGATTTGTTTCGGACACTCCGCCTCGCAGGCCTCCGTGTTGGTGCAGTTACCAAAACCTTCCTGATCCATCTGTTCCACCATATTCACTACGCGCTTGGCACGCTCAACTTGTCCTTGAGGCAACAAAGCATATTGTGAAACCTTGGCGGATACAAACAACATGGCAGAAGAGTTCTTACACGCAGCCACACAAGCACCGCAACCGATGCAGGCAGCCGACAAAAAGGCTTCATCCGCATTTTCCTTTGGAACCGGAATGCTGTTGGCATCTTGAACGCTGCCGGTGTTTACAGAAACGAAACCGCCCGCCTGTTGAATGCGGTCGAAAGCGGAACGATCAACGACTAGGTCCTTCAATACTGGGAATGCAGAAGACCTCCATGGCTCAATGGTGATGGTGTCGCCGTCTTTGAAAGTACGCATATGCAACTGGCATGTGGTAACACCTTTGAGCGGACCATGCGCCCTGCCATTGATATACATGCTGCACATTCCACAAATACCTTCGCGGCAATCGTGGTCGAATGCGATCGGGTCTTTTCCTTGCTTGATGAGGTCTTCGTTTACTACGTCCATCATCTCCAAAAACGACATATCAGGAGAAATGCCACTGGCTTGATAGGTTTCGAACGTGCCTGATGCAGAGGTGTTTTTTTGCCTCCAAACCTTAAGCGTTAAGTTCATATTTCCACTCATGTTGGTAGTTGTTTCTAAATGTTATTTGTAAGAGCGCTGTGAACGCTTAACGGTTTCATAATTCAATTCCTCCTTGTGAAGCTTGGCAGGGGAATCAACGCCCATGAACTCCCAAGCTGCCACATAGGCGAAGTTGTCGTCATCACGCAAAGCCTCACCCTCCGGAGTTTGGTATTCCTCACGGAAGTGACCACCGCATGACTCGCGGCGGTGCAATGCATCGTGCATCATCAATTCGCCCAACTCAATGAGGTCGGCAACACGTGAAGCCTTCTCCAGATTCTGGTTCAACTCTTCGCCGCTACCTGGAACCATGATGTTACTCCAGAAATCCTGTCGAAGCGCTTTGATCTTTTCGATCCCTTCTATCAATCCTTTTTCATTGCGGGCCATACCACAATGGTTCCACATGATGAGACCGAGCTCGCGTTGGAAGTCGTGGGATGTCTTGGTTCCTTTGACGGAAAGCAGCTTTTCAATCATGCCTTTCACATTCTTCTCGGCTGCTTCAAATTCTGGATGGTCTGTGGTGATGGGCTTGCGTTCTTCACCGGCCAAATAATCGCCTATGGTGTAAGGCAACACGAAGTAACCATCAGCCAGACCTTGCATGAGCGCACTTGCACCCAAACGGTTTGCGCCGTGGTCTGAGAAGTTGGCCTCGCCGCAAGCATACAAACCTGGAACGGTAGTCATCAAATTATAATCCACCCAAAGTCCGCCCATGGTATAGTGCACCGCAGGATAAATACGCATCGGTGTCTTGTATGGATCTTCTCCGGTAATCTGCTTGTACATGTCGAAGAGGTTGCCGTAACGAGCCTCAACGGCTTTTTGTCCCAAACGGTTGATGGCTTCGGAGAAATCCAGGTAAACGGCCAATCCGCTTGCTCCTACCCCCCTACCTTCGTCGCACATTTCTTTCGCTTTGCGCGATGCGATGTCGCGAGGAACCAGGTTTCCGAACGAAGGATAAATACGCTCCAAATAATAGTCTCGCTCGTTCTCCGGAATATCTTCAGGACGACGGTTATCTCCTTTCTTCATCGGAACCCAGATACG
Source organism: Bacteroidia bacterium (assembly GCA_023262505.1). Lineage (GTDB taxonomy): Bacteria > Bacteroidota > Bacteroidia > AKYH767-A > OLB10 > JALRAP01. The sequence continues at coordinate 4,683 of JALRAP010000025.1, read as the reverse complement.
ACCGTCGTTACGCAAGCTCTCACTCATCAGCGTAAGCTTGCTCTGATGATCACCTGACACGGGAATACAAGTGGGGTGAATCTGTGTGAAGCAGGGGTTTCCGAAATAAGCACCTTTCTTGTGAGCCCTCCAAATGGCAGTGGCGTTTGAACCACGGGCGTAAGTAGTCAAATAAAACACGTTTCCGTAACCACCGGTACACAACACCACAGCGTGTGCCGCATGGCGCTCTATTTTTCCGGTAACCATGTCACGGGCTATGATACCTCGTGCCTTGCCGTCAACCACTACCAAATCCAACATCTCGTGACGCGTGTAGCTTTGGATCTTGCCAGCACCTATCTGACGGTTCATGGCACTGTAGGCGCCGAGTAACAACTGCTGTCCGGTTTGACCCTTAGCATAGAACGTACGCGACACTTGAGCTCCACCGAAAGAACGGTTATCAAGCAGTCCGCCGTATTCACGCGCGAACGGAACACCTTGCGCCACGCATTGGTCGATGATGTTCACGCTCACCTGTGCCAATCGATATACGTTGGCTTCACGTGCACGGTAATCGCCACCTTTAATAGTATCATAGAACAAGCGGTGTACACTGTCGCCGTCGTTACGGTAGTTCTTGGCGGCGTTCACACCACCTTGCGCCGCGATACTGTGCGCGCGACGCGGACTATCCTGGAAACAGAATGTCTTCACATTGTAGCCCAACTCAGCTAAGGATGCTGCAGCCGAAGCACCTGCCAAACCGGTGCCTACGATGATCACATCGTACTTACGCTTGTTGGCGGGGTTCACCAGCTTGAGGTTGAACTTATGGTTGTCCCATTTTTCCGATAAAGGTCCTGAAGGGGTATTGGAATTGAGTGCCATGGGGAGATGTTATGGTTTGGAAATGATCAGGCGAAGAAGAAGAAATAAACTGGCATGGAGGCAAAGGCGATTGGAATGATGATGCCAAACACCCATATACCTAAGTTGCGGATGATGCCCGCTATGGCGGGATGACGCAAACCTAGGGTTTGGAAGGAGCTTTGGAAGCCATGCACCAGGTGATAGGCGATGGCCAGCATACCTAAGAGGTAGAGGGCGACGATCCACACTTCCTGGAAGGCCAATTGTACTACCGAGTAAAGGTCTTTTACGATCACGTATTTGATGGGAGCCGAAACGCCATCATTAACCACATATTCATGCGGCTGCATGTGAGGAGCGGATGGCATAGTCGTCTTGCCTATAACACTACCGTCCATAACACTCACTTCATACTTTACCCACTCCACATCACCGAACTTGTACTTGTACCAGAAGTTGGCCATGTGCGTGACCAAAAAAATGAGGATGATGAATCCAAGTACCATCATGTTGGATGAAGCCCAAGAGGAAGAGCCGGGCATCTTGGATGCGCCATAACTTACCGGTCTGGCAGCCTTATTAGCCAATGCGAGCCTCACACCGCTAATAACGTGCAAAAGGATGGTGGCATACAACAGGTACGACACAATCTTAATAGGCGTAAAGGTGGTCATGAAAACCGAATATTGGTTGAAGGCCAATCCCATATCGTTTTTAAAAAGCTGCAGGTTACCTGATGCGTGCACGATCAGGAACGTGCACAGGAACAACCCCGTTAATGACATTAGGACCTTACGGCCGATGGAGGAATCTAAGAATCGAGTTACAGAACCCATGGTTTGTTGGTGCTTTTGAAGGTCGCAAATTTAAAAGGGACAGCCTTCCCTTTCAAGATGTTGTGACAATTTTGTTAACCGCCTGTGAATAGATATGGAGCGAGTGCCCTATTTTTACAACTATTCAAAGCAACCAATTGTTTTAACCGATTAATAAGGGACCTTATGAAATACCATCCCATTGCTAAAGAGCTGTTTATAGAAAACCGCAAAAGATTCAAAGCCCGTCTCGACCAAGGCGCATCGGCCATTTTCAACTCAAACGACGAGATGCCAAGGTGTGGCGACGCCCATTTTCCGTTCCGCCAACAGTCTGATATCTTCTATTTGTCCGGCATCGACCAGGAGCAAACCGTTCTGGTTATAAGCCCCGACTGCCCCCTGCCCCAATACCGTGAGGTGCTTTTCCTACGCAAGACCAACGAGCATATTGCCATTTGGGAAGGCCATAAATACACCAAAGAGGAAGCCAAACAAGCTTCCGGTATCCAAACGATATTCTGGTTGGAGGAAATGGATTCCGTACTAACGGTAATACTGAACCATAGCAGCTCCATTTTTCTCAACCTCAACGAGAACGACCGCTACTCGTCGCCAGTACCTTACCGCGACCTGCGCTTTGCCCATGAAATCAAGGAAAAATACGCTTCGCACACTATTGGACGATGCGCGCCCATTATGGCCGAATTGCGTAGCATCAAGTCGGATACCGAAGTAGCTGTAATGAAGGAAGCCATGCGCATCACCGAGATGGCGTTTCGCAGGGTATTGGCTTTCACCAAGCCCGGTGTAACCGAGTACGAGATTGAGGCGGAAATCACGCACGAGTTTTTGCGGAACCGGGCCACTGGTCACGCATACACGCCCATTATCGCCTCAGGACCATCTGCCTGTGTATTGCATTACACCGAGAATAACCGAGTGTGTAACGATGGAGATGTAATTCTGATGGACTTCGGCGCCGAGTACGCCAATTATGCGGCGGATCTTACCCGCTGCATCCCGGTAAACGGAAAATTCACCCAGCGCCAAAAAGATGTTTACAACGCCGTGCTACGTGTTATGCGTGCCGCCACTGCTATGCTGGTTCCGGGTAACACCATCGAAAACTACCATAAGGAAGTGGGCTATGTAATGGAGCGTGAATTGATATCACTAGGGTTGCTCACTGAAACGGAAGTCAAGAACCAGAACCCTGCAGCACCTGCATATAAGAAGTACTTCATGCACGGCACTTCACACTTTTTAGGCTTGGATGTGCATGATATCGGCGACCGTTATGCGCCCATGCAAGCAGGCATGGTGTTCACTTGCGAACCAGGCATTTACATCCCGGAAGAGGGCTTAGGCATCCGAATCGAAAACGACATCCTCATCACTGAAAAAGGCCAGATTGATCTCATGGCTTCCATCCCTATCGAAGTCGACGAGATAGAAGCCTTGATGGCCAAATAAATGATAGACTCAATGGCGGTCGCCCCACCACCCGCCTTTGGCGTTTTTGATTCGTCGCAAAACACCCGGTTTTGAACCAGAGTGGTAAGGCTCTCCAAAGTAATAGCGTAAGGATATTCCTCCCACCACGTACACATCATTATTATCGGGACTTCCTCTCTGACGACCCTTAGCGGGGAAGGAACTGTTCAACCCTTGATAAGATGCTTGTACAGCCAAAGAGCCTCCCGGCGATGTAGCCAATGCAGCCGAATCAGGATAAACCCCACTTACATCGTCGATGTAATCCGTGAAAGTAATCCGAGGCGTAAAATCCAACAACAAAGCCCAGCGCGAGTTCAAGGTGATGCGGGCTCCAATCCCTGCCATGAAAACAGTACTCGTAAGCTTGTATGGGACCGGATAGTCCGCGTTGTTGATGTATTGCCCTTCGGTGCCGAGCGGTTGCAAATCCACTTCATTGCCATTGATATCAGCGGTTGGGTTGAAACGAATCAATCCAAATCCGACAATCAAAGCAGTGTTCACTGGTCTGAAATCGACTGTCTTGAAAAATTCCAAGCGCATTTTGAGTGAGAACTCCGACAGGCTAGTGGAAAATGAAAGGTTCCGAATCCGTTTGTATTTGTCGTTACTCAATGCGTCATCGCCTTTCAACGTGCCACCTAAAAAACCCAAGCTCATTTCCACGCGGTCGGTAAGCATGGCGGTGCCCTCCAATCCATAATGGATGCTCATCAACTTTGTAGGAGGTATCAAACGGCTGTCACTAAGGTCACCATTGTAAAAAACAGGACCACCACCAATAGTCAAGGAAAAATCAGATTGCGCCTGGACTTGGCCAATAGCGAAAAGCGATACGAGCAAAACGGTAATCGGAAATTTAAAAAGTTTCATGGCGTGATCAGGATACGCTGTTATCATTATTCGCAAAATTACTTTGGAAGAAAAATGGTCTGGCTTGCAGGAAACCCAATTCATCAACAGCCTTATGTCAACAAGACCTTGCCTGTCATGGTTACAGGCTGTTCAATACCCATCAGCCGCAATACAGTTGGAGCCAGATCGGCTAAACGGCCATCCGAAATTTTTAAATCAGGGTTGCGCGCTGAAATGTAGAAACAGGGAACGGGGTTGGTGGTATGGGCGGTGTTAGGCGTGCCGTCCGGATTGATCATCATATCGGCATTACCATGATCGGCTGTGATCAAAAAATCATAACCTTGCTCCAGCCCTTCGCG
>JALRAP010000025.1:0-286 GCA_023262505.1 Bacteroidia bacterium | reverse complement strand
ATCTCACCCACACATTGATCAACGGTTTCTACAGCCTCAACCGCTGCTTTAAACACACCGGTATGTCCTACCATGTCGGCGTTGGCGAAGTTCACACAAATGAAATCATACTTGCCTACACGTATTGCGGGCAATAGTGCGTCTGTTAGTTCGCGGGCACTCATGGACGGTTTAAGGTCGTAGGTAGGCACCTTTGGAGAAGGAATCATAATACGTTCTTCGCCTGGGAAAACATCCTCCCGCCCTCCGGAAAAGAAAAAAGTAACATGCGGATACTTCTCTGTTT
>JALRAP010000024.1:5069-33494 GCA_023262505.1 Bacteroidia bacterium | reverse complement strand
GTTATTGACATAGTGCGGGGGGGAAATCCTGGTTGGTACCCTTCCGACCGAAGTCCTGAAGCGGACACTTAAATGGTTAAAGAATCCAAAAAACAGGAAACTATGTTTGAGAAAGTTCCATGAACTGAACCCGCATCTGAAAACAGAATCAAAAAAGAAACTTCGAACTAAGCCACAAAACCTATCCCGCACCAGGAATTAAAAAAAAGATCATGCCTCTCATGAAAAAAAGCGGCGCCAAATCATCAAGGTCTATCCCTAGGATTTTGAGGATCAACCGCATCGATAAGAAAAACCTGAAAGTGTCGGTTTTATTCAGCTCAGGAGAAAACCGATTGTTGGATTTCAACCACATATTCAAATCCGTTTGGAAATTGAAAATATCCGATCTGGAATACCCCCTTTTGAATCCGGAAGTTTTTGCAAAAATGGAATTGGAGGGTTATACCCTGCTTTGGAAGTACACGAATCCTTTGGCAAAATCCAAAAAAGAAATCGAGTTCGGTGTTGGTCCGGATACGCTATACGAACTCAGCGAGCCCGACCATAACCGCAATCTAATGATCGGCAAGATGTTCAAAGAAGCCCGTTTAAAAGCTGGCAAGACTCAAGAAGAGGTGGCGGTTTTGTCAGGCACCTCGCGCACATACATCACACGATTGGAAAGTGACAAGCAAGACATTGAATTGATGACCTTGAAAAAACTGATTGAGGCGGGGTTGAATATGAAATTGCGGGTGAGTATTGATTAGTGAAGGAGACGGTAGCGGGAGGCGAGAGCAGTTGCAGGAGGCGGGAGGCGGTGGCGGTGGCGGTGGCGGATGGCGGAAAATTGGCAGTACCAGTAGCAGTACCAGTAGCAGTACCAGTAGCAGTACCAGTAGCAGTACCAGTAGCGGGAGGCGGTTGCAGGAGGCGGTGGTTTCCAAAGGGAAATGAATCCGCGCAAATCAGCAAAATCTGTTAAATCTGCGTTCCCTTTCCTGATTAGGGAAACACCTGATCCATTTCCCTTCATTCCAACATTTAGCCGATTCCTGTATTATTTTTGCAGTCCGAAAATTCAAATACCTGTTACCATGTCAACCGGAAAAATAAACGTACAAACGGAAAACATCTTTCCGATTATCAAGAAGTTCCTTTACTCAGATCATGAGATTTTCCTAAGGGAATTGGTGTCGAATGCGGTGGACGCTTCGCAAAAACTCAAAACATTGGCTACCGCTGGCGAGTTCCAGGGAGAAGTCGGAGAAATGTTTGTGGAAGTGAAAGTGGACAAGGACTCCAAGACCATAACCATCTCAGACCGCGGTATCGGCATGACCGCCGAGGAAATAGACAAGTACATTAACCAGATCGCCTTTTCAGGAGCCGAGGAGTTCGTATCCAAGTACAAGGACAAAATGGACAACGCCGGCATCATCGGCCACTTCGGTTTGGGTTTCTATTCCTCCTTCATGGTATCCTCGAAAGTGGAAATCGTTACCCGCTCCTTCCGCGAAAGCGACGCCAACAAGGCAGTAAAATGGGAATGCGATGGTAGTCCAAACTACACAATCTCCGAAGCCACCCGTGAAGACCGCGGCACCGATATCATCATGCACATTGCAGATGATTCATTGGAGTTCCTCGACAACTTGCGTATCGATAACCTGCTTAAAAAATATTGCCGCTTCCTTCCCGTTGATATCCGCTTCGACGGAAAATCCATCAACAACACCAAACCTGCCTGGACTCGTAAGCCGGCAGATTTGAATGAAGAAGACTACAAGTCGTTTTACAAAGAACTCTATCCTTTCTCTGAAGATCCGTTGTTCCACATCCATTTGAATGTGGATTATCCGTTCAACCTGACCGGTATCCTGTACTTCCCGAAGTTGAAGAAGAATATCGAAGTACAGAAAAACAAAATCAACCTTTACTGCAACCAGGTGTTTGTTACGGATTCGGTGGAAGGCATCGTGCCTGAGTTTTTGATGTTGATGCACGGCGTGATTGACTCGCCAGATATTCCGCTGAACGTATCGCGCAGCTACCTGCAAAGCGATGCGAATGTTAAAAAGATCAGCTCGCACATCACTAAGAAAGTAGCCGATAAACTTGAAGAGATTTTCAAAGATAACCGTACTGATTTCGAAGCGAAGTGGGACGACATAGGCGTATTCATCAAATACGGCATGATGTCTGAAGACAAATTTTATGACCGCGCGCAGAAGTTTTGTTTGCTGAAAAATACCGAGGGCAACTGTTTCACTTTGGAGGAGTACCGCAACAAGGTTTCGGCGCTACAAACCGACAAAGACAACAAGGTGGTTTACATTTATGCGTCAAGTGAACTGGAGCAACATGCATTTATCGAATCGGCCAAGAGCCGCGGCTATGATGTGTTGCTGTTTGAAGGTCCGCTCGATTCTCATTTCCTGAACACCATGGAGATGAAATTGGAGAATACCGCATTTGTTCGCGTGGATTCGGATACCGCAGACAAACTCATCAACAAAGACGAGAAGCCTGTTTCCCTGTTGTCATCCGAGCAGGAAGATAAACTGAAAGTGATTGCAGAGAAATCTGTTCCTGCCGAGCAATATGCCGTAATGCTGGAACCCATGCAAGCAGACGATGCGCCGGTAACCATCACGCGTCCCGAATTCATGCGTCGCATGAAAGAAATGGCTGCAGTTGGTGGAGGATACGATTTCATGGGAGGCATGAAAGAAAATTTCAATGTTGTGGTTAATACCAACCACCCGTTGATGTCTCGCATCCTTTCTGAAACCGACGAAAACAATCAAGCCACCAAAATGAAGCAGGCAGTAGATCTGGCCTTGCTTTCTCAAGGACTTTTGAAGGGAGAGGAGTTGTCGAAGTTTATCAAGAAGTCGGTAGAAATGCTATGAAGTGGAAAGTGACAAGTAACAAGTGGAAAGTGACAAGGGGATTGTTTTATTAGATATAATAGCCTCCGCGTGTAACTTTCCACTTGTCACTTGTAACTTGCCACATGTCACTTGTAACTTGTAACATGTCACTTGTAACTATTACTTTCTGAATCCGTTCGAAAACCTACTCACCTTGTTGTTCAGCTTTACTTGGTCGAAGTAGCGGCCGAGGTTTAATAGCAAGCTTATGGTTTGAGTGGACGGACCGGCATCCGCGCCAGCGAAAAAACGGCTGTAGCGAATGGTGAAAGAAGGGCCGAAGACAAATCCGCGCACGCCAATTGTTCCAACGGGTCCACTGTTCCAATCGTTTTTGAATAATCGATAAGTGTATCCGCCTCCGATAAACCATCCCAAGTCGCTGTAAAAATCCTTGGAGGCATTATGTCCGAAATTCAGTTCTGCCAACAGTGGAAGGTCGGCATAAATGAACGCACTGTCATCCACGGAAGTGGCAGTATGATAACCTCCTACAAGCTGCGAACCGATGGAAAAAGAAAAATCGGATTTGGACTTGGTAAGGCTTAACGAAGGATTGTAAGCCAAACCGAAAACTGGCTCGCTGCTTTTATCGATCACATAAAACGCAGCAGCAGCTCCAGCCGAATGTTTGATTTGCTGACTCCATACAAACGGGATTTTCATGGAACCTTTCCTCTGTGGAGTGGGATTTTGCGCCGATACAATTTCAATTGTATTTGACAGCAGCACAAAAAACATGAAGGCTATTCTCCATTGGAAAGACATTCTTCTCATAGCGGGAAAGGTTTTGAAATACATCCAATCATAAAACGCTTGCGCGGATAAGCTTATTGTAATACGGTATACACTCGTTGAGTAATGCTTCCAATCTTGGCTCAACCGTTAAAGGCTTATCCACATAAGCTCCAAAGCCAGTTGAGGCATGAACGTTTTTATACCAATGTTTGGCCCAAATTCCATCCTCCGGCCTGGGCCCCGCATTCCAATGCAACATCTCCTTGTAAAAGGGGATTCCGATTCGCTGGCATAGCCGCATTAAATAGGATTCCGGATTCTGAACAATGGCATTTGAATCGGCCACCAATGTTTCAGCACCCATTTCATTCAACTCATCCAACAGTTCTGCCTGTGCACGAAAACCGACGTCCAGCAATGAAGGGTTGGGGATTTCCTTTGCAAACGATGTGATGACTTGAGCAGGATGCCTCGTCAGGATTAGATTGACTGCGTTTAACATGAAACTCCGATCAAGATCACCTAAATGATGACCCATGTTCTTGAAAAAGACGACCGGTTTTTCGTGAGCTCCCATCATCATCTCAATCACCTTTAAGCCATCACACTCCATATCGGCCATAACCTCTTCGGCACCGGGATGGTATTCTTTGGCATTCGTGGTTTTCAAATAATAACCGTACAAAGGTTCGTCATAAACCTGGGTGTCGGGTCGTTGGGCAAAGGAATACATGAGAGCCGTTGAAATATTTCGCGGCCCCGACCAGAGGCATATCCTTTTGCATGATGTATCGGTCATTTTCAAAACGGGCTTTTACTTCCAGTGATAACACTTTCGATCTCGTTTTCCACGGCTTCGTTGTACAGAGTACTTAGAATTTGGGTCAACTTCCCAGGCTGGCCATTTCCTATTATACGGCCATCGATTTTCACCACAGGCGTTAGAGCTCCGAAAGTTCCAGTAACGAAGGCCTCGTCAGCGCCGTAGACATCGAAAAGTGAAAAATCCTTTTCTCGACAAATAATTGCATTTTGTTGAGCGCATTGGATGACCTTGCCTCGCGTGATGCCGTTCATGCAGTACTTGCCAGTGGACGTCCACAGTTCTCCATTCTTACAAATGAAAAAATTCGTGGAGTTGCAGGTGGCCACAAACCCGTGCACATCCAACATGAGCGCCTCATCGGCACCAGCTTCGATGGCTTGTATGAGCGCTTGCACTTCATGCAGTTTGCTATGGCAATTCAAACGTGGGTCGAGATAATCGGGAGCGCCTCTTCGAATAGTTGATGTAAACAAATTGATTCCATTTTCCTTGACCTGCGCGGATGCTTTCTTGTACTCGGGAATGATAACCAGGTTCGGACCGCTCAACAGCAAGCGTGGGTCTTGTGACGGTGTTTTCTTAAACCCGCGGGTAATCATTATCCTAACATGAACACCATCATGCATTTGATTGGCAGCTAGTGTTTGTCGGATTTGTTCATAAAGATCCGACTTCGTCATACCCATTGTCATGCCCACTGCAGCAGCGGCATTCCAAAGCCGGTTCAAATGTTCGTCGAGAAAAACCAGAACCCCGTTTTTCAATCGTACGGCCTCCCAAATACCATCGCCAATGAGATAGCCGCTGTCGAATACCGAAATCTTAGCCTGGTCCCGAGGAAACAACTCGCCATTTATATGGATTAGAATATTCTTGTTACGAGGGTCATCCTCGGAAATATGTGTTCCGCTTATCATCCGACTAAAATAGTGAATATGAAAGTGTAAGCTTAGACTCCATTTCCAAAAACAACCAAAGGCGGGCCTCCCAACAAAAGCAATGGTTATGCTTGGGCTTAAATAATTTCAAAGAAATTAAACGTTTAAAATATGGTTGATATCGCCATTCTTTTGCCTTTTTTGTATCTTTATGAAAATTTAATTGAAGTCATAAATAATTAAAAAACATGTCGTTAGAAAACAAATCATTAGAGCTCTCTGGAAAAGTAATCCAGATCCTTCCAATGGAATCCGGTGAGGGAAGGACCGGTCAACAGTGGAAAAAGCAGTATTTCGTCATTGAGTACATGGACGGAAACTACCCCAAGAAAGTATGCATCATGCTTTGGGGCGACAAAACCGACATCCTCAAATCGATTCAACCAGGATCCGATGTGAAAGTGTCGTTCAACGTAGAATCACGTGAATACAACGGACGTTGGTACACCGATATCAAAGCTTGGAGAGTGGAGAGCGCTGGCAGCGGATCTTCGGCACCCCGCCACCAAGAGCCAGAAATGGCATCAGGTACTTTTGACGGTGGAAACGCTGGCACCAACAACGACCTCCCGTTCTAAGGGATTTTATTCCGTTTTAACTAATTTTGAAAGGGATGGCGAAAGCCGTCCCTTTTGCTTTATCATAATTTAAAACCCGATATGAAAAAATCCATTTTACTCTCGCTCCTACTGTTAGTCCGCTCAGTTGCTTTCGCTGATGAAGGCATGTGGTTGCCCATATTCCTCAAGCAACTGAATGAGCCTGATATGAAAGCGAAAGGCATGCGTATTTCTGCTGAAGATATCTACAGCGTTAATCAATCGAGCATGAAGGATGCGGTGGTATTATTCGGTGGCGGATGCACCGGTGAAATCATTTCCGACAAAGGCTTGCTGCTTACCAATCACCATTGCGGATTCTCACAAATCCAATCGCATAGCTCTTTGGAGAACGATTACCTGAAATATGGGTTCTGGGCCATGACACAGGATCAAGAGTTGGCCTGTCCGGGTTTGTCTGTCACCTTCATCATCCGCATCGAAGACGTTACCGCACAAATCATCGGAAAGATTTCGCCTGATATGTCTGAGTCTGACCGCGAGAAAACCATCAAGGACATGTCGGGGCTATTAGAAAAAAAAGCAATTGAAGGCACTCACTATGGTGCCAATGTCAGGCCATTCTTCAATGGCAATCAGTTTTACCTTTTTGTAACGGAAACGTTCAAGGATGTGCGCATGGTTGGCGCTCCGCCCTCCTCCATTGGAAAATTCGGCGGCGATACCGACAATTGGATGTGGCCCCGTCATACGGGTGACTTCTCGCTGTTCCGCGTATATGCTGGTCCCGACAACAAGCCTGCAGAATATTCGAAAGACAATGTGCCATTCAAGCCGCGCCACTTCTTCCCTATCTCTTTGAAGGGTGTGCAACCTGGCGATTTCACCATGGTATATGGATTTCCTGGGCGCACCACACAATACATTTCTTCCTATGCAGTGAAGAATACTATGGAGGTGAACAATCCTGCTCGAATCGCTATCCGCACTGCACGATTGGAAATCATTGACGACGCCATGCGCTCGAGTGACAAGCTCCGCATCCAATACGCGGCAAAACAGGCGAGCATCGCCAATGCTTGGAAAAAATGGCAGGGCGAACAAAAAGGGTTAACACGATTGAACACCATCCAAAACAAACAAGCGTTTGAGAAATCATTTAACGAATGGGCCAAGCTAAACGGTAACAAGGAGTACATCAACCTGCTGGATCAGATGCGCAGGCAATATGAGGAATTGGCACCGTTCTCCAAAGCGATTGATTACATCAACGAAGCGGCTTATGGTGTGGAGATGCTCCGCTATGCTGCGGCATTCAACAAACTGGAGTCACTTGCATCGGCAAATCCGTTGGATGAAAAGGCCATGCTAGAGGAGGCAAACCGTTTGCTGAACACCTCCGGAGGGTTTTACAAAGACTTCGACGCGACTACCGACCGGAAGTTGTTCGTGGCTATGATGAACATGTACTTCACAGAAGTGGATGCCGCATACCATCCGTCCGAGCTAATCAACATACAAGCGAAATACAAAGGGGATTTTGCCGCAGGTGGTTCGTATTTGTACTCCAAAAGCTTGTTTGCCGACTCGCTGAAACTACAAGCCTTCCTGAAAGGGTTTTCCGTAAAAAAACTCAAACAACTACAGGCCGATCCAGCATACAAGCTGGCTATGTCGTTGCGCAACATTTTCAAGTCGAAATTGGAAGCCCCTGCCGGAGCCATCAACGCAGACCTCGCCATTTTGAATCGCAAATACATGGTGGCTCAGATGGAGATGGAGCCTACCAAGCGTTTCTATCCGGATGCGAATTCAACGCTGCGTGTTGCCTATGGACAAGTAGAAGGTTATGAGGCCGCTGATGCCACCTATTATAACCATATGACTACAATTGAGGGAATCATGCAAAAAGAAAATCCTGCCGTAGAGGAATTCGAGGTGCCGAAAAAACTTAAAGAGCTATATGCATCCCGCGACTTCGGAGATTATGCCGTTAACGGAACGCTTCCTGTGGCATTTGTAGCGTCCAACCATACGACAGGAGGCAATTCAGGCAGTCCGGTTTTAAATGCGAATGGTGAACTCATTGGCACCAATTTCGACCGTGTATGGGAAGGCACCATGAGTGATATCGATTTCGATCCTGATAAGTGTCGCAACATTTCGTTAGACGTTAGATTTACCTTGTTCGTAATCGACAAATTCGCCGGATGCAAGAGGTTGGTTGAGGAGATGAAGATTGTGAAGTAAATCACATCAACGAATCCATGAGAATGTTCGGTTGACGACCCTGCTACCGATTTGAATTTGAATCGTGTAGTTTGCTGTAGGAACATCCTTCATGGAAACATTAAAACTTCTTGCCGATTCAATCCTGTCAGCATGAACAATGCGGCCATTGAGGTCTATCAATCTCCAAGTTGCGTTACAATTTTCATCGAAAACAACAATCAGTTCATCGGCATTGAAGATTAAATCCATCTCGACAATTTCCGCATTTGATTCTGTGATCCCGGTGGAGTTTCCGAAATAGTAATACGCCGTATTATTACCCGATCCTGAATTAGGCACTCCTAATGTATCGGTGAGAACGTTATAGAAAATATCCGCGGGACTACTCAGCCCTGTCGTAACAACAGCCGTTGATGTGGTGAAATTGTTGCTGAACCGAGTGATCTTGTTTCCTCCGGACCATGAAGAAACATAGTAGTTGCCATTGAGATCGCTAGCGATGCCGTCGCAGCTTCCCAATGTGGTTGAGGTTATGGTGCTGACTGCACCATTTGTAAGATCTACCGCCTTGATAGGTGCATTTGAACCCCAGTTCACATAGATGCAACGGTTGTTGGCGGCATCGAAAATGATGCCGTTTGGTGAGGACGTGCCGGTATTGGAAACATAAACCGAGAATGTCCGGTCGGCGGTGTTGAACCGGTAGATTTTGTATCCCGAAAAATCGGTGATGTACAAATAACCGTTGTTATCATGTGTGATGCCGTTTAAGAATGATGCGCCCAGGCTGATGTTGAAGACTTGGGTTGCCGTGTTGATGTCGTATGCCTTCAAGGTGCCTCCATCGCAAGCGTAGAGTGTATCACCTACGATTTCCAAACCATGAGGTCCGGATGGAATTCCGGTTGCGAAAACCGCCAATGCCCCCGTTGCACTGTTTCGTGTGAGGATTTGCCCGTTGCCATTGTTGGCGATGAACCAACGGTTATTGGCGTAGTCGAATTCAACACTCTCCGGACTGCTGTAGGATTGGGCATCCGCGCAAGCGCAAAAAATAAACACAAACAGGAAACTGAGCAAAGGACGCTTAAAGCTGATTGATTTTCGCATATCGATATGGTTGTTGTAATTGTTTAATCCCATTCCTCGTTGGAATAAGGCGGGTCTCGTTTGCCTGAAATACCACGTGGGAAAACAGATTTGTAGATCTCGCCGAAGAAGATGCGGAATTTGAATGTATATACAGGAGAGTTGAACGACTCCTCCACCTTATCATTGTTGAGAATGCCAACCCTGTATCCTAATCCCGCACTGAGGCCAAACCACCTCAAGATGCGATAAGTGGCAACAGCACTTAATCCAGATACCAAGACCGTACCTTCATCGGTCCGCTTCTGAATAGATTTTCCGCTTTTGTCGGTTTCATAGTAGAGGAAATATGTTGAACCGAGACCTATCTGAAAGGGTGTGGAAATCTGCCATCTCTTGGAGTTGAAAAAAACATATTCGGCGTTCGCGGAAAAAAAAGACAAGGAAAGGTTTGCGGGAACAATCGAATCGTTGCCCGTACGTTCGGTAACGATATCCTTGTTCACTACTATATCCGATACCAGCTGACCGTAACCCAAACCCAGTTTCAGCTTTTTCTTGAAATCCAAACCGAAGCGAAGCTCATTGGTGGTAGCAGATTTGCCTCCTACAAAGGATGCCGTATTATCAAGCGTGAAAAAAAAGGATGGCTTGCCTTTGAAGCCTACCAAAGGTGTATCCGTAGGTTGCTCGATCACATCAAATGCCCTTGCATAGGATGAAAAGAGTAGGAGAATAATACTGCACAGACACCTCATACCCCTAAGGTAGAAATTCAAGTTAAATTGAAGCAGGTTGGGTTTCATTTAATGCGAAAGCCCCGATAGTTGAACCATCGGGGCCTCATCTTAATTTGATAATCGAAGATTGGAGCAATTAGATGCTACTCTTATCGTCTTCGGGACGATTCGACTCCGGTGTTTCGGAGTATGGAACCGTTTGTGGGATATAGTCGTCTTTAGCGCCAGGCTTTGAGTAATCATAAGCCCAACGATGTACGGTAGGAATCGGACCAGGCCAGTTGCCATGCACATGCTCCACAGGGGCTGTCCACTCCAAGGTATTCGATTTCCAAGGATTCTGCTCAGCAGGCTTTCCTTTGAAGATACTGTAGAAAAAGTTGATGGCGAAAATCAACTGTGCTACACCTGCTATCAAAGCGAAAACGGTAATCAATTCGTTGATGTTGACCAATTGGTCGAAACCTTCATAAGCGGTGTTAGCATAGTAACGACGAGGAACACCAGCCAATCCGATGAAGTGCATTGGGAAGAACACAGCGTATACGCAGATGATGGTCAACCAGAAGTGTACATAACCCAAGGTCTTGTTCATCATGCGACCGAACATGCGGGGGAACCAGTGATATACCCCAGCAAACATCCCGAAGATGGCTGAGCTACCCATTACGATGTGGAAGTGTGCCACAACGAAATACGTATCGTGCAAGTTGATGTCCAATGCAGAGTCTCCGAGAATGATACCGGTAAGTCCACCAGTGATGAAGAACGACACCAGACCAATAGCAAACATCATGGCGGGCGATAGAATAATATTCGCCTTCCAGACGGTGGCTATGTAGTTGAACACTTTAACCGCAGATGGAATTGCCACTAACAATGTGGTGAATACGAAGACCGAGCCAAGGAATGGATTCATACCGGTCACGAACATGTGGTGACCCCAAACGATGAACGACAGGAACGCAATCACTAACATGGATCCAACCATTGCTTTATATCCGAAGATCGGCTTGCGCGACATGGTAGAGATAACTTCGGAAGCAAGACCTAAAGCGGGAAGCAATACGATATAAACCTCAGGGTGACCAAGGAACCAGAACAAGTGCTGGTATAGGATTGGACTTCCACCCGAGTGTTCCAATGGAACGCCACCGATGAAAATGTCAGACAGATAGAAGCTGGTTCCCATACTGCGGTCGAACACCAACAACAGAGCTGCTGCTACCAAAACAGGGAACGAAAGGATACCTAGGATTGCAGTGATGAAGAATGCCCATACAGTTAAAGGCAAGCGGGTCATCGACATTCCTTTGGTACGAAGGTTGATTACTGTTGCCACATAGTTGATACCGCCAAGCAATGCTGAAACGATGAACAGCACCATAGAAACCAACCACATGGTCATACCCAATCCAGAGCCGGGAATGGCTTGCGGAAGTGCCGATAATGGAGGATAAACCGTCCAACCAGCGGATGCAGGACCTGCCTCGATGAAGATGGAGCCGAACATCACTAAAGATGAAGCAGCAAAGAACCAGAAAGAAAGCATGTTCAAGAACCCGGATGCCATATCGCGGGCACCCACCTGCAATGGAATAAGAAGGTTACTGAAGGTTCCCGACAAACCACCGGTGAGAACCATAAATACCATGATGGTTCCGTGGATAGTAACCAAGGCGAGGTAGAAGCCTGGGTCCAACTTGCCATCCTTACCCCATTTGCCGATGATTCCTTCCAAAAACGGGAAGGTCTCATTAGGCCAAGCCAATTGCAAACGGAAAATCATGGACATACCCATGGCAAGAAACGCCATGAAAATAGCCGTGATTAGGAACTGCTTGGAAATCATCTTGTGATCGGTACTGAACACATATTTGGTCCA
This sequence comes from Bacteroidia bacterium, assembly GCA_023262505.1. Classification (GTDB taxonomy): domain Bacteria; phylum Bacteroidota; class Bacteroidia; order AKYH767-A; family OLB10; genus JALRAP01. Next base: position 21,568 of record JALRAP010000024.1, on the reverse strand, counting down.
GAACGTCTCTTTATGATGATGGTCGTGGTGACCATGATCATGGTGCTCAGTGGCGTGCGCGTGGGTCGTTTCTTTGACTTCCATCTTGAAGTATAGTTATTCGGGTGTTATTGCTGATTTTGTTGCGAATTCTTCCAATTTATAACAAACAACACATTACATTTTGTTTGCTGTAACATTATTTACTTGTGTGGAATCGGTCGCTGTTGCATTTTCGGCAGTGGCTGGTGCGGCCGCCTCCCCTGTCTGAACAGGAATGGCAGGCTTCTGCGTTTTGAGCCAAGCGTCGAAACCGGCTCGGTCGTTCTCAACCACCAAATTCATTTTCATGTTGTAATGTGCCACACCACAGATCTTGTTACACAACAACACGTAATTGAATTTGTCGTTGTTGGTCTTTTTGCGCATTTCCTCGGTACTGATAGTAGGAACCATGTAGAAAGAGGTGCTCATACCGGGAACGCAGTTCATTTGGGTACGGAAGTGCGGGAAGTAAGCCGAGTGGATTACATCACGTGAGTTAAATTGGAAAAGAACCGGAACATCCTTGGGTAAACGCATTTCGTTTCCGCTGGTAATTATATCATCTGCAGTTGCAGGATCACTATAATCAAGTCCAAGTGGGTTGTCATCTGAAATCAGTTTGTAGAAACTGCGACCAAGTGTGTTGTCAGGGCCGGAGTAACGAGCGATCCAATTGAACTGATAACCGTAAACCTGGACTTTCATGCCATCTGTAGGATGGCCTTGGGTTATTTTGTTCCATTCTTTCAAACCTGTTACAATCAAGGCCGAGAGAACGATGGTAGGAACAACGGTCCATATGATTTCCAACTTGTGGTTGTCAGGATAAAACAGGGCGCGACGGTTGGAGTTGTTCTTGTATTTGTAAACGAACCAGAAGAGTGCGATTTGCGTGATGATGAACACGATTCCAATCACTGCGAAGTTGATGTTCAACAGGAAGTCGGTTTTCTTTCCATGCTCAGAGGCAGACTCAGGCAACATGAACGGTTGGTATTTGATTGTCATGTAGACCATCAACACCAAACCGATAGCCATGAAGGCCATCATGCCTAAAGCGTTTCCGCGGTCGGCTCGTTTCTGTTCTTCTTCTTCGTTCTCTCCGGAAAGTACGGATGCCAGCTGTGCAACATTCATAAGCCTTACCACTACTAGGATGCTTAGAATGATGGCTATTATCATCAGCGTGTTCATGTATGTTGTGTTTGCTAGGGTTTCTAAGGATGTGTTATTGCTAAATGGGTCAGCTAAATCAAATGTTGTGATGCAAGCTCTCTTGCAAGAATGGGTGTTTCTCGCGCAACAATGGAGCTTTTGAGAGTGCGTTCTGCACTACGTACATGAACATGCCTAGGAAACCGATGGTGGTTCCGATTTCCATCCAACCGATATGCCAATGTTCTTTTACAACACCTGGGGTAACCATCAAGAACACGTCGAGCCAGTGGCCGATGAACAAGACCACCGAAATGGTCATGAGTAGGTTGAGCTTTCGCTTGGCATCGCGGGTCATCAACACCAGGAATGGAGCGATGAAGTTGATCAGGAAGTTGGCGATGAATAGTTCACGATAGTGGTCGAAACGTACCATGAAGTAAGTCACTTCCTCAGGGATGTTCGCATACCAGATCAGCATGAACTGGGCGAACCAGAGGTAAGTCCAGAAAATACTGAAAGCGAACATGAATTTGCCCGCATCATGCAAATGGTGTTCGGTGATGAATGGCATATTGCCTTTTTTCACATTGTATGCCAAGATGAAGTTCATAACAGCAATGGCGCTGATGAACATGCCGGCAAAGGTGTACCATCCGAACAAGGTCGAGAACCAGTGGGTATCGATTGACATGATGAAGTCCCAAGCGGAAGTGGATGAGGTTACGGCGAAAGCGACGAGGAAGTATATTGCGAGCTTTTTCGCCTTGAAATAATTGTGGGTGCCGCCTTCAATGTCTTCTTGACGCGAGTATTTGCGAAGCATGTGTGCGCAACCGATCCAGATGGCGAAATAAGCCAGCATACGGATGGTGAAGAATGGAAGGTTGAGGTATCCTGCTTTACCGGCGATGATGGCATCGTATTCCGCCGAAGCGGGATCGAACAACTCCTCATGCAACCAGTGGTATAAGTAATGGCCACCGTTATGGGCGGCAATATAGTTTCCGAAGAAAACCACCAACATCAACGCTGCGGCAAAAGGAAGGAAAGTAGTCATGGCCTCAAGTATGCGCTTAAGCACCACAGACCAACCAACCTCCGCTGCATACTGCACGGAGAGGAAGAAAGTTGCGGCCAAGGCGATGGCCATGAAGTAAAAGGTGTTATGCAGCAGATTCGACCAAGCCTGGTGGCTATGGGTGGCGAAGGCGGCAATTACCGAAATAAGACCCACGGCCATCATCACGAATGTAATGGTCTTGTTCTTCTGGGTGAAATTGTAATTCATATCAGCTTCGGTTGATGTGGTATCGTTGACCGTTTGAAATTTTACTTAGTGGTGTCGGCAGGTGCCGCGGCATTGGCAGGTTGTGGACCCTTCTTTGCCAATTCATGAACATACATGGTGATCTTCCAGCGCTCATCAGGATTTACGATGGTAGCGTGTGGTCCCATCAGGTTCACACCGTAGGTGATGGTGTGATAGATCTTTCCATCGGTAAGGTCGCGCATGTTTCCACCGCGGGAGGAAACTCCTGCGGAGTATGAGGGCGGGGGAGGGAACTTACCAGTGGCAATCAAGGATCCGTCACCTTGTCCGGTTTCACCATGACAATGCATACAGAAGTTGGTGTACAAACGCTTTCCCTCAGCCAGGTTTTTTTCATCGGCCTCAAAAGGATTCTTCAAATCGCGACCGGCAGCATCGTATCCTTCACGACCATCTGGATAGGTGAAGAAGGTGTAGTTGCGCGGAACGCTACCTTTAACAGGAATCATGGCAGACATCGAGTCTTTGTTCAAAGGATTCACTGAATAGGCTTTGAATGCCGGAGTGCGATACATGTCGGGCATGAATTCGTAACCGGGCTTCGACGGGTCCTTGGTGCAAGAGGCCATCATGGTGGCGCCTGCAATCAGGATTCCTGTGATCAACCTTGTGTTGGTGAGTTTCATCTCGGTGTGTTCGGTTGTTGTTTTACGCTTAGTCTTTAACATAGATGGCACCAGCCTCTTTCATGGCGGCATGAGCGGCAGCCTTGCCAGCATCGTCTTTCACTTCGATGCACATTACAAAACGGTCATCAGCCATGCGATCATCAATCACGTGTGGTTCCACTCCTGGTAGCAGTTTACTGCGCAGGAAGAAGGTTATTGCCATACCGTGCGCCGCACATAGTACCGTCATCTCGAAGGTCACGGGAATGAATGCCGGAAGATTTTTGTAAAGCGCGAAATTCGGCTTGCCGCCAATGTCCATCGGCCAATCGAAAATGTTCATATACCACATCATCAATAACGCCAAAGACGTTCCTGTGATGCCGTACATGAATGCAGCCATGGATATGCGGGTGCGCTTGAGTCCCAGAGCATGGTCAAGACCATGGATGGGGAAGGGCGAAATAACGTCCTTCACGCTGAAATTCTTTTCTTTCAATTTTGGGATGGCGGCGAGGACTACATCGTCGTCGTCGAATACGCCATAAGCCATTTTAGTGTCCATGGTTGTGCGCTCCTTTCTTTTTTGCCTGAGAACTGGATGACTTAATGATGGTTTTCAATTCGCTCATGGCGATAACCGGGAAGAATCGGGTGAATAGCAAGAAGGGAACGAAGAACAGTCCCAACGAGCCGATGAAGATTCCAGCCTCTACCCAAGTAGGTGAATACATGGTCCAGCTGGATGGAATATAATCGCGGTGAAGCGAAGTAACGATGATAACGAAACGCTCAAACCACATACCGATATTCACGAAGATGGAAATGAAAAACGTTGCGAACAGGCTGGTGCGCAATTTGTGCGACCAGAATAGCTGGGGCGTGATTACGTTACATGTCATCATACTCCAATAAGCCCACCAATATGGTCCGGTTGCACGGTTGATGAAAGCGTATTGTTCATATTCAACACCGGAATACCAAGCGATGAAGAACTCGGTAAGGTACGCCACACCTACGATGGAACCGGTCAAAAGGATGATGCGGTTCATCATGTCGATGTGGTATATGGTGATATAGCTCTCGAGGTTCAACACCTTACGGGTGATGATCAACAGGGTTTGCACCATGGCGAAACCGGAGAAGATCGCACCTGCAACGAAGTAGGGAGGGAAGATGGTGGTGTGCCATCCTGGAATCACCGAAGTGGCGAAGTCCATGGATACCACCGAGTGAACCGAAAGTACCAGCGGAGTGGAAAGACCGGCCAACACGAGTGAAACCTCTTCAAAACGCTGCCAGTTTTTGGCGGTACCTGTCCAACCGAAAGAAAGAATGGTATACCAGAACTTACGTGCTTTTGTCTTGGCGCGATCACGAACTACAGCGAAATCAGGAATCAAGCCGGTGTACCAAAACACCAGGGATACCGAGAAGTACGTAGAGATCGCAAAAACGTCCCATACCAGTGGCGAATTGAAGTTTACCCACAACGAACCGAATTGGTTTGGAAGTGGAAGTGGCCAGTAGGCTACCCATGGACGCCCCATGTGAGAAACGATGAAAGAGGCAGCGCAGATAACGGCGAAGATGGTCATGGCTTCTGCCGAGCGGTTAATGGAAAGTCTCCATTTCTGACGGAACAGAAGCAAGATTGCTGAAATCAAGGTTCCAGCGTGACCGATACCTACCCACCATACGAAGTTGGTGATATCCCAAGCCCAACCAACGGTCTTGTTAATTCCCCAGACACCAAGTCCGGTTCCTACGGTATAGCTTACCGCGATGATCCACCAAAGGAGCGCCATGCAGGCAATACCGAAGGCCCACTTCCAATATTTATTGGCCTTGCCTTCTATAGGTCTGCATACATCCTCGGTGATGTCGTGGGCAGTCTTGTCATCGAGTATGAGCGCTTCCCTGAGTTCTGATTCGTGATGCATAGGTTATTTGTCTGTGTCGAATTAACTTTTGATTGGTAATAATCAGGCCTTGCCGGTTTCCTTGTTACGCACCTTGGTCTGATAGTAAATGGAAGGCTGTACGTTGAGCTCTTCCAATACGTGATATGCACGAGGGTCTTTGGACTGCGATGCCAACCGGCTGTTGGAATCGTTGTAGTCACCGAACGTGATGGCTTGGGTAGGACAAGACTGTGCACAGGCAGTGGTGATTTCACCATCGGCAGGGCGACGACCGGCTTTTTTGGCCTCAAGCTTTCCGTATTGGATACGCTGCACGCACATGGTGCATTTTTCCATGACTCCGCGAGAGCGTACGATTACGTCTGGATTCAATACCATGCGGCCCAACTCGTTGTTCATGTTGTAATCGAACTGGTCGTTATCAGAGTACTTGAACCAGTTGAAACGGCGAACCTTGTATGGACAGTTGTTGGCGCAGTAGCGGGTACCTACGCAACGGTTGTAAGCCATCATGTTCAGACCTTCCGAACTGTGGGTAGTAGCTGCAACAGGGCAAACCGTTTCGCAAGGAGCGTGGTTGCAGTGTTGGCACAACATAGGTTGGAACACGACTTCCGGATTTTCGGAAGGGTTTTCCATTTGTGACAACATATCCATTTTGCCGACGCCTTGCTCTTTGGCAGAGGCCTTGGTCATATCCGATGTGTAATAACGGTCGATGCGAATCCAGTGCATCTCACGAGAGTTGTGAATCTCTTCCTTACCAACAACCGGTACGTTGTTTTCAACTTGACAGGCGATCACACAAGAGCCACAACCGATACAAGAGTTGAGGTCGATAGACATACCCCAGAAGTGATTGGGTTTGTCATGACCTGGATTCTTCTCGGTAGCCCACAAATCAACTTCCGAAGCTTTCTTTTTGCCTTGATAGGTCTCCAACATCACATCAGGATTGCCTGATTTTGGATCATTCAGATATTGGTCAAGGTTGGTTTCTTTAACGATGCTACGACCCATCAAAGTGTGGTGGGTTTGTGTAGCAGCCAACATGTGGTCCTCGTCAACAGTCTTGTTGATTGTTGCTCCGGTAGCGAGATATTGGATTCCAGCAGCTGAAACAGATGCAAGCGTATAAGCATTGAAACCTACATTGTCGGCGGCTTTACCAGCTGCTGTGCGACCGTAACCGGCGGCAATGGCAAGTGTGTTATCGGCAACACCAGGCTGTAAATAAACAGGCCCTTTAACCGACTTGTTGCCAACTTTAATTTCAACCACATTACCTTGTTGAAGACCTTTGGCAGCTGCCAGTGCTGGCGACATGGCCACATAGTTGTCCCAACATACTTTTGAAATAGGATCAGGCAGCTCTTGCAGCCAAGGATTGTTTGCTTGAGCTCCATTACCCATTCCGGTCTTCTCATATATGATTACATCCATGCCATCCGATTTTGGGGATCCGATAGCACTGGCGGCTGCAGCGGCATTTCCTACATTGACGGAAACAGCAGCGGCAACGGCTGTTTCGAAAACACCGTCCTGGATGGTCTTCGTCCAGAATGCGTCAGCAGATGTGATGCCAGTTTGGCGGGCATACAAATTGGTCTTCCAATAATTCTGGAGATATGCATAATAATCAGTTTGTGCGACTCCCGACCATTTGATTAGGGAATCCTGCATCTGACGGGTAGCCTTGTACAACTGACGAATTACAGGCTGAGCTGTGCTATACATGCCGGCAACTGGCTCTGCATCATTCCAAGACTCGAGGAAATGCGTATCAGGCAGGATGTAGCCGCACATCTTGGCCGTTTCGTCCTCATACATGGAGAAGGAAACCGATGTTCCCACCTTTTTAAGACCTGCATTGAAAGCGGCAGCATCAGGGTAAGAATAAGCGGGGTTGCAATTGTTGATCAACAACACGCCAACCGATCCAGCATTCATGTCAGCAACCAAGGCTGCCATCTTCTGGTCGTCGCCCTGACGCAAGTTGGAATGCATATCGATACGGATGGTGGTACCATAGTTGCCCAACATGGTGTTGATGCCGTTCACCAAGGTTTGGATATTCACGTCGTTGGTGCCGCAAACCACGATGGATTTGCCACGATTGCTCCACAAGGCTTTTGCTGCACGTGTCACACCATCTTCAGCAGATGATTTGGCGCTGCCAGCGGCAGATTGTCCAGCCAAGGAGGCAATCTTATTGTATAGAGATACTACAGTAGCGCCAATCTCAGAAGGACGAACCTTGAAACGGTGGTCGGCATTGGAACCGGAAACTGTAAGTGTCGATTCAAAATGGTAATGCCTAGACATTTCCTTTTTGCCGAACAACTTACGATTTACCACATACTGGCGGGCGTGCTCGGTAGCGTGTGGCATGTTGCCCATGAAATCGGCATCCACTCCAACGATAACCGCAGCGTTTTCGAAGTTGTATGTTGGCAATGCAGCCTTGCCGAAACAAGCTTCATTGGCTTTGATTGTGCCCGACATAGACAAGGCATCATAAGTCACCACTTCGGTACCTGGGTATTTGGTGGCGAACTCTGCCATCAAGGCTTTGGTTGCAGGACTGATAATAGTAGAGGTAAGCACACGTACTTTCTTGCCTGAGGCAACAGCAGCCTGGATGGCGGCACCGATTTCCCTGTCGGCAACATCCCAGGAAATTTCTGCTCCTGCTTTGCGGGCACTTGAAAGTCGATTGGTATCATACAATCCCAAAACGGCCGCTTGAACACGGGCGTGGGCCACGCCTTTGGTGATAGAAGAACGATCGTTACCATCAATCTTGATCGGACGACCTTCACGGGTCTTCACCAAGATGCTGGCGTAATCGTGGCCATCAAAATAGGTAGAGGCGTAATAGTTTGGAATACCTGGGACTATCTCCTCAGGTTTGTTGAGGTAGGGAATCGACTTCTTAACCGGAGCTTCGCAAGCAGCAAGCGTAGCCGCTGCCATTCCGAATCCGACAAACTTGAGGAAGTCGCGGCGCGGCGTGGTGTCGGATGACTCCGCCTTGCGGCCTATCACTTCATCAACAGGAATTTCTTCAAAAAACTCGTTGTTCCTGAGGCGGACGAATTCAGCATCGTTACGCAGTTCCTCGACGCCTTTCCAGTACTTTTTTTCCATATCCTTAATAGGTAGTGTTCGGTGGTGGGTATTGGTTTCAGCAAAAAATTAATAGTGGCAACGGGCACACTCGAGACCGCCAATCTTATCAACGGTGATTTTAGCCTCGGGACCATATTGCTTTTTCAATTTCTCATGCAATTCTGAATAGTAAGCATTGCCTTCCATTTTCACTTCTGTGTTGCGGTGGCAATCGATACACCATCCCATAGTCAGTGGGGAATGTTGCTTGAGCACTTCCATCTCTTCAACAGGTCCATGACAAGTTTGACACTCGATTCCCGCAACTTTTACGTGTTGGGAGTGATTGAAATACGCCAAATCAGGTAGGTTGTGTACACGAATCCATTTAACAGGCTTTGGATTGTTGCCATATTGCTGTGTGGCAGGATCGTAATCCAATGCTGCATAAATTTTCTTGATCTCATCCTTGCCATACTTGGGGCCCTCTTGAACGTACTTGTGACAATTCATACAAACGCTTACAGATGGGATATTGGCATGGCGGCTCTTCTCGGCACCGTTGTGACAATATTGACAAGAAATACCGTTTTGTCCAACGTGGAGTTTATGAGAGAACTTGATTGGTTGCTCAGGAGCATATTCTTGTTGGATTCCGATTCCTGCCAAGGCGTTCCAACCTTTTACACTTCCCCAAAATGCACCCATGAGCAACAATACCGCAATGAGTTTCTTGTTGCCACGAATCCAATTTTTGGAAGCCTGCTTGGTTGTAACCGGAATAGGTTCGGGTATACCTTGTTTTGCACGAAGCGCACGCTCCAAACCATTCTTAACCTTGCCTAAAGCGAAATACAGGGAAATAAGAAGAAGCAGAACTGTCCACAGAACCCATGGGAATCCTTCTTCAGGAGCTGCTGCGCCAGGGGCTGCTGTACCAGGAGCTGCCGCAGGTGCCTTTTCGCCTTCGGCTTTCACATAAGCAAGGATTGATTTGATTTCGTCATCCGACAAGGAGAAGGATGGCATTGCAGTTTGGTTGTACTCGTTGTACAATTTCACAGCATATGCATCGCCAGACTTGATAACCGCCTGAGAATTCTTGATCCAGGGCAAAAGCCACGCCTCCGTACGACGAGTATGAAGGTTTTTCAATCCTGGGCCGATTACTTTGTTGTCACCGGTGCTGTGACACTGAGCACATTGGGCCTTAAATAAGGCTGCGCCATCGGGTTGGGCTTGCAATGTATCTGGAATGGACAGTGAGAAAAGCAGAAGCACGAAGGTGATTCTTTTTGCTAACACGCTACCTTTCATAGTGTTGTGGGAATTTGTTGGGCTGTAAATTAGGGCAAGTGCCTTTTAAAGGGCGAGCAAATTTAAGACAAACCTTTGTTATTCTAAAAGCCTTGGGTGAGCAAAAAGAATTTAAAAACATTCTAAATAATCCTGTTGAAATTCAGTTCGAAACATAATTTCGGAAATTCAGCGTTCTTCATTAGCTTTGCAAGTTGCTATTCCATAAAATGAAGCGTCTTTTTTTCTTTGTCATCCTGCTTTTTGTCCTTCCAATCAAGGTTTTTTCACAATCATTTAGCAGTCAAAATGATGCCGTTAATGAATTGATGGAGAAACACATAGCTCTAGGAAAAGCCCGTAACGCAATGCCTGGATACCGGGTTCAAATATTTTTCGGCGACAATCGGGAAGAAGCGAACGCCATCAAATCCGACTTTTTGAGGATCCATCCGAACATGGGAGCCTATATGGTTTATCAACAACCCAATTTTAAAATAAGGGTTGGAGATTTTAAAACCCGTATGTCGGCAATGGAATTGTTATCTGAGGTACAAACCCGCTTCCCGATGGCCTTCATTGTAAAGGATTTTGTGAAATTACCCCGATGACATATCAAATACCCTCTGCCTTGGAAATATCCGTTTGGGCAAAGCAGGGTACTGAATCCTTGAAAGCATTACATGGTATTCTGAAAGCCAAAACATCCTTGGAAGTCGACCGGCTTTTTCTAAAACATTTGGACAAGATCACTGCTGATGTTGATTGTACCACCTGTGGTAATTGTTGCAAAATGCTTGAAGCAGGTGTTTCTGAAGATGAAATACTAAAACTTGCAAGTTTGAACAACGATGGTCCGGAGAATTTTAAAAGCAAATTCCTCCTAAAAGAGCATGGATCCAAGGCTTGGTACTTGAAAGAAACGCCTTGTGCCTTCTTAAAAGATGACTGCCGATGCGCCATTTATGAACATCGGCCAGAAGCCTGTAGCAATTATCCTGGATTACACAATACAGGAATCAAATACAGACTGCGATCGGTTTGGGCCAACTATGAAATATGCCCAATTGTTTACGCAACTGTTGAGGCCGTCAAATCAGACCTTGCTATTGCTCCTTGAAATACAAATCGGATTACTTCACTCCTAACAGTTCCAAATCCCTTTCATCCAATGAAGGAGGCATCCTTCCCTCCTTGAGTTTCATTACCATCATACTGCCTGCCCTCTCCGATTGCTCCTCGGTTTCAAAACCATGCGTTCCCGCAATAACCGGAACAGTTGGCTGATGGATATATCTTCTTCCATCCACATAGATGTCAAATCCCCAACCACCCAGAGAAGAATCGTTTTCGTAAGTGAACACCTCGAAGTTTTGAGTTTCCACCATTGAGATTGAGACTGATGCGGTGTCGGAAATTTTTGACTTGCCATTCACTGTGTCAACAGAAATGATATCGCCTTCCACGACAGCCGATTCATTTTTTTCTTTCTTCCATCCACAGGAAAAAAGCAAGCAGGAGGCTGTAAACAGAAAAGTTAACATCCTCATGCCAAGACGTCCGATAATATGTGGTGCGACTGTATGTTCCTGCCTTGTGTCATGTGCAACTCATAATAGGTAACCAGAGCCTGCAGCGTCCTACGATTGTCGATTATATCTGTATCCAAACTCGACAAATCACCGAAAGGGGTCTGCATCAATATCCACAATGAACGCGCAACAGTCCCTTCCAAATAGTAAACATGTGTAGGCCGATGCTGTGAGAAAAGACCTTCCTGCATATCAAAGAATCCGTGCTCGCTGTAAATGCCATGGGGATAAAACCCGAGGTACTTCGATAGTTGCACCATGAAACCCAAATGAAAGCGAGCCACCTGGTTCGGCTCTGTGTCTAGCATAAGAATTGCATGGTGCAGAAAACCAAACAAACTCGGCGAAGGCTCCTCCTCCTTAATGGATCTGTTCAGAACCTCCGACAAAAACATAGCGATGGTGCCCTTTACCAAATCCTGATGTAAATAACTCAGCGGCGGCGACAATTGTATTTCGGTAATGCGAGGTAATGTAGTGCCTGGCTTTCCGGATGCAACCACTTCGACCAAATTCAACGGTTGGAAAACGCCCGCAGGAAATCTACTCTTACCTCCTCCCCTAACTCCACCGACAATAAAGGAGCAAATGCCGGATGTTTCGGTGTAGGTTCGAACAATCAAAGAGGTTTCACCATACTTGGTGGTATGCAAGATGATGGCCCTGGTGTGGATGCGCATTTGAATACCTCAATTGATGAACAACACCTTGGTGGTGCAGCTGTATTCCCCTGTATCATCGGTACTGAAAACAAGGTATACGCCCGTTTGCACGCGTCGACCGCTGAAGTCGGTTCCGTTCCAAACAGCTTGCGTGCCATTCGAACGACCTTCATAAACCAGTGAACCACTCACATCCGTAACCTTGAAACTGCCGTTGGCAACCAAGCCGCTGATGGCAATCGGTCCATTGTAACCCTCTCTCACCGGATTTGGATACACAACTATATCGCCGCAAGGGCCCTCGCCTTTGATAGCATCACCTTTGTATGAGACTATTCCACGGTTGGTACCGATGAAGACTTCGCCGGTTTGCTGGTCTATTGAGATGGCGATGATGTAATTGGAAAGCAATGGCGAGTTAAGCTCATTGAAATTCAAGATTTGCTCTGTCCCGTCTGCAGACATCAGAAACAGTCCACCCGCCTCGGTGCCGATCCATTTTCTATTTGCTCCATCGACCGCGATTGCTGTTACCACTTCCGACTCTAGCAGATACTGGTTGATCCCATCCTGTTTAATCAAAATCTGCTGTGCATCGAAATTGGATGAAGTGGTTGAAGAAGAGGGCGAATAGATGACAGCCACGCCTCGGCCTGTACCAAGCCAAATCTCACCCTCCAAGTCCTCGGTTATGGCGCGTATGTCTACACTTGGCAAATTACCATTGCCTACGCCAGTAGTGTAAAACCTGGAACGATCGTCGGAGGTGATATCCAGCGTGCCATTATCATCAAACACCACCAATCCGCTTCCGAGTGGCGCATTGTTACCAATCACATTGATCCATTTCTGACCATATGAATCCACCGTCATATCTCCGAAGAGCGGAGCACCGGGTATTCCAGGTATACTGTATTTGCGCCACGTGCCTTGGGGTGACAACATGTTCACCGGCTCGGCAGCAAGTGAATTTAAAACCCACAATCTGCGATTGGCATCGAAATCCATACCCACCACTTGGCACTGGGTGGGATTACCGATACCCACTTGAAGCGTGCTGTTGGTATCGCGGTAAGTTTTTACAGGTGCCCCGTTACGCATTTCTAGAAGTCCATTCCCTTTGGAGCCAACAAAAACATGGCTGGGGTCTGATGGGTCAATGGCAACCGACATGTTATCGAAGAGGTTGCCCGTTTCTATAACCGTGCCTGGCTTGGTCTTGGCGTTGTAGGTTAGCCAATCTGAATTTGAGTAGGAAGAAAAATTGCATGCAGCATAGGTGTTCACCCATGACTGGCTTCTGGTGGCATGGGTAACCCAGAGCGTTCCACCTTCTACATCCATTGCCGAAATCAGATCGGAGGCAGGACCATCGGGAAAAATGAAACGGAGTGGTTCATTGTTTTTGATTCGCACTAGCCCCTGCTGGTTATCGGCCACCCAGATGGTGCCATCGCTTTGCGCAAAGCCATCGCGTATGGCAGGATTGGAATAATCCATAAAACCGAACTGACGAACCAAGCCCAAGCCGGTATTGAAAACAAAACCGCTAGGCGCAGTGGTGATGGTCATAGTTCCTTCATTCACATGAATGGCCCTGATTTTCTCCACTCCTTGGGGAATTGGCAATGTGGAGGGCGACCAGCCTCCGCCATCATAAACGTAAAGGCTATCGGCGGAAGTGTTTCCCAATGCATCAGGCTTTGCATAGTTGGCGAAAAGCTGGCCGTTGAATGATTCGATGATGTTGTAATCGCCAGCGTTGTTTGCATCTTCCAACACCGTGATCCACGATGCGTAGTTGACCAATGCCGGATTGTTGACATCGGCTGCCAATACTCCGCGCTCTGTTGCAGCATAGATGGAATCGTTCTGAAATGTAACATCGAAAACACGAATAGAGGATCCCGCTGGACCAATGACGTAGGTTTCTCGCACTTCTTTGCGTACCAAGTCGATCACCACAATACCGAAACCGCAAGAAACATAAGCCAAAGAGCCACGGAATTCAATTCCGTAAATGGATTTATCGCCAGTGATATTTTTACGCTTGATATCAGGCAGGTTGATGATATCATTACCCACCAAGAGATCGATATTGGAATTGGCATACGCCACCAACTGGACGTCCCGTGTGGGATCATATCCCAAAGCCACAACATCCAACTCAGACAAACCCGAAATCTTGGAAAGTGCCTCAACGGAATTCTCGTCTTTACGATAAATGAACATGCCACGGTCGGATGCGCAGAAAATCTTTTCGCCAGCCTGCACAATGGCCTTGGCTTTGATGTAAGGCAAGTGGGCTCGCCATTGTCCCAACCCCAACGGTTGTGCACAGGCATCACCAAAAACAACAGCCAGAAGCACTGTAAACAAATATTGTACAATGATGCGTCTTAAATACATAAGATTGCGGCTTCCAGACTTCAAATATAGGCAATACCCATTTGCCTTTTGCCGTTGTTGGATGCCCTTACCAAACGCCGTATGCCCGAAAAACCCATTGTGGTAAATACCCGATTATTGTTGCCAGGAAAACTGGATGGCATCGGCTGGTTCACCTTTCACACGCTTAGGCTCATCACAGCCAAACACCCAGAAGAACGCTTCGTTTTCTTGTTCGACAGGCCTTGGTCGGAAGAATTCGTTTTCAATAGAAATGTGACTCCTGTGGCGTTGTTTCCTCAAGCACGGCATCCATTGTTATACTATTGGTGGTTCGAACATTCGGTTCCCGCCGCATTGAAGAAGCAAAATGCCGGATTGTTTCTGAGCCCCGACGGTTATCTCAGCCTGAACACTGATGTGAAACAGGTTGCCGTGATGCACGACATCAACTTTGAACATTATCCTGGCGACCTACCTCTGCTGACATCTAAGTACTATCGATATTTTTTCCCACGTTTCGCTCGAAAAGCCGAGCGGCTGGCTACGGTTTCGGAGTTCTCCAAAAACGACATTGTAGACCGTTATGGGGTCAATCCCGCAAAGGTCGATGTGGTTTACAATGGCGTGAATGAACTGTACAAACCCCTGGCTGCCGAACGAATCAAGCAGGTCCGATTGAAGCACACCGATGGATGCCCTTATTTCCTTTTCGTTGGCATGCTGCATCGGCGTAAAAACATCGCCAACTTGTTGCGGGCATTCGACCAATTCAAATCCAACAACGATTCGAATGTGAAGCTCCTCATAGTCGGACACAAGAAATGGTGGACGAAAGAAATGGAGGAAGCATTCAACCAGATGAGCCATGCAAATGATTTGGTGTTTACCGGACGCCTGCCCATCGAGGAATTGGTAGAGGTTACGGCGGCGTCCTTGGCGTTGACATACGTATCCTATTTCGAAGGATTCGGCGTACCCATCATCGAATCCATGCGGGCCGGAGTGCCTGTGATCACATCAAATGTGACCTCTATGCCCGAGGTGGCACAGGATGCTGCGGTTTTGTGCGACCCATTCAGCACCGAATCCATTGCAGAGAAAATGGCAGCCGTTTGGAAAGACTCGGAATTGCGTACCCGATGCATCCAAAAAGGACTATCCAGGGCTGAAGATTTCAGCTGGAATAAAACAGCGGATTTGCTTTGGGATTGCCTGATAAAAGCGAGAGGCTAAGCCACTCAACAATGCACCCACTTGCTTAACTTTGCCTAAATTTCCCAAACGCTTATGTCTCAAAGGGATTCAATATTGGTATTAGGGGCGGCCGGCCAAATCGGAACCGACCTCGTCATGCGACTTCGCAGCGACTTAGGCAGCGACCGCGTTATCGCCTCCGATGTGAAGCACGTTGGCGGTGAACTCCGCGAGAGTGGTCCATTTGTTTTGGCCGATGTGTTGGACTTCAATGCCGTTGCACGCATCATCGACCAGCATCAAGTGAAAGAGGTTTACCTCTTGGCGGCTTTGCTATCGGCCACAGCCGAACAAAACCCCAAGCTCGCTTGGAAATTGAACATGGAAGGCCTTTTCAATGTGCTTGATATCGCCAAAGAGAAAAAGGGCATGAAGATTTTCTGGCCTAGCTCCATTGCTGTGTTCGGGCCCACAACTCCGCGTGACAACACTCCACAGCATACGGTAATGGAACCATCCACCGTTTACGGTGTAAGTAAACAAGCTGGTGAGCGCTGGTGCGAATACTACAACCACAAATTCAATATCGACGTACGCAGCCTGCGTTACCCCGGCCTCATCAGTTACAAATCACCTCCCGGCGGCGGCACTACGGATTATGCAGTCGACATCTACCATCAGGCGCTGGAGAAAGGAAGATACACGTGCTTCCTTCAACCCGGTACCGTATTGCCAATGATGTATATGCCCGATGCGCTGGACGCTACCATCAGCCTGATGGGCGCTGATTCGGACAAGGTCCGCATACGCTCTTCTTATAACGTGGGAGCCATCAGCTTTGCTCCGGAAGAGATCGCTGCGGAGATTTCCAAACACATTCCCGGTTTCGAAATCGATTACGCACCCGATTTCCGCCAACAAATCGCCGACAGCTGGCCTCGCTCGATTGATGATGCGGCCGCCCGTGCCGATTGGGGTTGGAAAAACAAATTCGACCTGGCATCCATGACTACCGATATGCTGATGCACCTGCGTGAAATGAAATCCTTGCCAGTGACCAAATAAAAAATGGAGAACCAACTTTTTGTCACCAACTCGCTTACACGCGAGAAAGAACTTTTCAAGCCGATCAACGCTCCCTATGTGGGCATGTATGTTTGCGGACCAACCGTTTCGGGCGAGTCTCACCTGGGTCACTCACGCCCGTA
>JALRAP010000024.1:0-5059 GCA_023262505.1 Bacteroidia bacterium | reverse complement strand
ATATGAGCGAAACATCACCGATGCCGGACATTTCGAAGAGGAGGGCCGTGAGGCCACCGACAAGGTGAATGAGAAAGCGAAGTTGGAACGGCTAGAGCCGATGGAGTTGGTTCAGAAATACACCAACCTGTTCCACGACATGATGGACATGCTCAACTGCGAGCGTCCCGCCATTGAGCCAACTGCCACCGGACACATCGTAGAGCAGATCGACATGATCCAAGATATCATCCGCAAAGGTTTCGCTTACGAGAAAAACGGCTCAGTGTATTTCGATGTAACCAAATATGCCAAGGGTGGTGATTATGGCAAACTGAGCGGACGTGTGATTGAGGACATGATTGCGGGCAGTCGCGAACTCGACGGACAAGACGAGAAAAACCATCCTGCTGATTTCGCCTTATGGAAGAATGCTCCACCCGAGCACATCATGCGTTGGAACAGTCCATGGGGCTCCGGTTTCCCGGGATGGCATATCGAGTGCTCGGCTATGGCCACCAAATACCTAGGCTCTCCGTTCGACATTCATGGCGGTGGAATGGATTTGATGTTCCCCCATCACGAAAGTGAAAT
Source organism: Bacteroidia bacterium (assembly GCA_023262505.1). GTDB lineage: Bacteria > Bacteroidota > Bacteroidia > AKYH767-A > OLB10 > JALRAP01. The sequence continues at coordinate 4,486 of JALRAP010000024.1, read as the reverse complement.
CGCGCAATCGCATGTTGCATGCGGGTGCATGCCGGTGAAGTATTGGCTTCACAACAACATGATCACCATCAACGGTCGCAAGATGGGCAAGTCGTACAACAATACCATCACCTTGCGTGAAATGTTTTTCGGAGGACATCATTTGCTGGAGCGACCATATCCACCAATGACCGTGCGATTCTTCATTCTGCAAACGCAGTACCGAAGCACGCTTGATTTTTCAAATGATGCGTTGCAGGCTGCCGAGAAAGGTTTGCAGCGATTGTTGAACGCATATGATGCCATCGGCAAGATTGCGCCAGTTGCAAACAATTCTTCCGACATCGCAGCAATTGCTAATTCGTGCACAGATGCCATGAACGACGATTTCAACACAGCTATCGTTATTGCACAGTTGTTTGAGTTGGCGCGAATCGTGAATTCGGCTGTTGCAGGCTCAGAAACGCTTACCACGGATGGCATCGCACAAGCGAAAAACATTTTCGATACCTATCTGTTCGGCATATTGGGTATAAAGCATGAAGTGAAATCCAATTCCGGAGACGTAGATGGACTCATGAAACTCATCATCGACATCAGGGCGCAAGCCAAGTCGAACAAGGACTTCGCCACTTCCGACAAGATTCGCGATGAATTGGGCAAGTTGGGTATCTCCATCAAAGACGGCAAGGACGGAACCACTTGGACCAATTGAAACACACATAAGCGCTCATTTCAATGAAGCAACTCCAATCACTCCTGCAAATCCTGTGTGTGATTTCCATCACAAGCTTGATATCTTGCGGTCCCGAAAAACCAAAGCAGGAAGAACCCACCACTACGGAAGTTGAAACAACCATGCAACGCATACCCGTTCCCGCCTTCAGCGCCGACTCGGCCTATGCATTCATTCAGAAGCAAGTGGATTTCGGACCGCGCATACCCGGCACCAAAGCGCATGCAGATTGCGCACAGTGGTTAGAGCAAAAATTAAAAAGCTATTTTCCTGAAGTCATTACTCAAAAAGGCACCGCCACCACTTTCGATCATAAGAAGTATGAAGTAAAAAACATCATCGGATCTTTCAATCCGCAAATAGGAAAGCGTGTACTATTATGCGCGCACTGGGATACCCGGCCTTTTGCAGATCGCGACGAAGGTGGCAATCTAAACAAGAAATTAGATGGCGCTAATGATGGAGCTAGTGGTGTAGGTGTGTTGCTTGAAATCGCCCGCCAACTCAGCATCGCCAAGCCCGACATCGGTGTCGATATCATCTTTTTCGACTTGGAAGACTACGGCCGTCCTGAGGAAAGTACTTTTCCTGAAATGCAAGATTCATGGTGCCTCGGTGCACAATACTGGGCACGCAATCTGCACAAACCCGATTACTACGCTGAGTATGGAATTCTGCTAGACATGGTAGGAGCCAAAGGAGCCGTGTTCCCAAAAGAAGGCACATCCATGTATTATGCACCCGCGGTGGTGGACCGCGTTTGGAAAAGAGCTAGTGAATTAGGATATGGGAATTATTTCATCAACCAGCAATCAAACCCCATCACCGACGACCATCTCTATGTGAACCAGATTGCCAACATCCCGTGCATCAACATCATCCATTACGATCCTGAAAAAAGCGACTTTTTCGGACATCACCATCGCGTAAGCGACAATATGGAGCAGATTGATTCGAAAGTGCTTGGCGTAGTTGGGCATACAGTTTTGGAGGTTCTTTTTAATCCCTAGGTTTTATAGAGTCTTAATCAATACATTGTCCCGCAAAAAGATTTGCAGGGGTAACCATTGTTTTTTAAATTTCGACTCCTAAGCTTTATTAGGATACCAATACATTAAATCCGACCACTATGGCAAACTCCAAATCTCCGCTACTGCGTCTCATCCGCAAAGCGTTTGCATTGTCTGAAGTCAGTAAACAATCCCATGCACCTGACATGGATGAACTCATCCGGCAAGTGAATCAAGCACGTACTGAATACAACAGGCGTCGATTTATTGGCGACATATCCAAAGCCGCGATGTTTACCGGCCTGGCTGCCATGCTGCCTGGATGCACGAAAGATGATCTACTATCACAGCAAACCGATGCACCCATGCGTAACCCTGGGGGTCCTCAGCCAAGCATTGCCATTATTGGAGCAGGTCTCGCAGGCTTGAACTGTGCCTATCAATTAAAAAAGCGTGGACTAACATCCACTATCTATGAAGGGTCTAACCGAACCGGTGGCCGGGTTTTTACACGTCAGAATTTCATCGCTTCGGGAACATACACGGAGTGTGGAGGTGAATTCATTGATACAGGTCACCGGCAGATGCGTGACCTTGCATCAGAGTTTGGATTAACCTTACTCGACACCAATAGTCCTTCCGAAGCCAGCTATTTGAATGATACTTTTTTCATAGATGGTCAGCATTACACGGAAGCCCAGGTGATCCAAGCTTTCGCACCTTATGCATCCATCATTGCTGGAGATATCCAGTCGCTGCCCACCAATTTTACTTACAACAATTACACACCTGCGGTACAGCAATTCGACTCGATAAGCATAAGCCAATACTTCGACAATATTGGCATGCCACAGTCTCTTTTCCTTCGTAAAGGACTCGAGCAAGCATACCTTACCGAATATGGACGCGAGGTGAACGACCAAACAGCCATCAACTTCCTTTTCCTGTTCACCATCAATCCGGGTAACGCTAGCTACGACATTTTTGGATTAAGCGATGAACGTTTCAAAGTAATGGGCGGCAACCAGCAGATTCCAGATGCCATGGCGAACAACCTGCAAGGACAAATACAATTGAATCGTAGATTGACAAGGATAACCTTTAATGCAAGCGGCCAGTATGTATTGCAATTCCAAAGCGGTGCAAATGTGACAGCAGATATCTGCGTAATCACTATTCCATTTACCTTATTGCGCCAAGTAAATCTCACCGGCTTGAATCTGCCTTCATGGAAGACCAATGCCATACAAAATCTGGGATATGGCACGAATGCGAAACTGCTTTTGGGTTTTACCGGCAAGAAATGGCGCACCTACGGACACTCGGGTGGAATATTCTCCAACGGGACCTCGGTGCCATCTACACAATTCATCCAAACAGGCTGGGACAACACGCGTATGCAGCCCGGTACCAATGGCGGATACACCGTTTACCAAGGCGGCAACCAAGGCACTAATTTGAGCTTGGCACAAACGCAAACGATGTTGAACCACTTGAATGCGATGTGGCCTGGAACAGCGGCCCAATACAACGGAAACTCCAAACTCATACATTGGCCATCAAATCCATGGTCGTTGGGAAGCTATGCCTGTTGGCGCGTAGGACAAGTCACCACCATCATGGGCGCAGAAGGGGAAAAAGTAGGAAATCTCTATTTTGCCGGAGAACATACCAGTCTGTGGTTCCAAGGTTATATGGAAGGTGCTGTGGAAACGGCCGACACGGTTGCTAAAGAAATAGCAATGTCGGTATGATGGATTTCAAAAAGGCTTAAGAAAATATTCAGATCTCCGTCACTCCACCCGAGATGATGAACTTCATCATCTCTGTGCCATTCACGTCCAGTTCCTGGATGCTGGATGACTCCACAATAACCAGCTGGCCGTTGAACCCATAAGAGAATGGCAAGTAAACAGCCATCTTGTTTTTCTCGATGCCCAATCTGGTCAGATCATCTTCCGTTACGAATCCGATGCGTTGTATCACAGGGTTGTTGTTTACCGTAACCAAAACGGGTTTGGTGAAACGTTTCTTTTCACCCACAAAAGCCTCGACCAAATCCTTCATCGAGGTGTAAATCACTTTCAGCAGTGGCGTACGCTCCAAAAGTTTCTCGACTACGCTGAAAACCGGGTTCGCCACAAGTGTGGAGGCGAAATATCCCATGATGGTAATCACCACCAGCAAAAACAGGATACCGAAACCGGGCAACTCAAATTCAGAAACACCGGGAAGCGTGATAGGGACGTGAATGGGTACTAGATTGTCAATCCATACGATGGCTTTGACAATTACCACCAATGTTACGGTGATCGGAACGGTGATGAGCAACCCCTGAAAAAAATAACTGCCTAAGCGTTTGAAAAAGGAAGTCCTACTACTCATTTACTAATTGATTTAATTCGAAGTTTTAATATGCCCTGCCGCCACGGCCCTCTATGAAGTTCACAAAGGATCGACACACCACCTTGTTCCCTCCGGGCGTTGGATAATCGCCGGAGAAATACCAGTCGCCTGTATGTGCGGAACAAGCCGCATGCAAATCTTCAATCTTTTGATAAACGATCTTGAGGTCGGCTTTCAAATCATCCGGACGGATCAGGTTGGCGATTTCATCTGATATTTCAACTGCTGTGAATGCACGGTAGATATCCTTCACCGGATTCAGCATTTCGGAAGTGGGCATCGTCAATTGCTCCTTACAACGCTTGTACACATCATCAATCACCGATTGCTTTCCATTTTTCTTCAGTAAACTAAT
>JALRAP010000023.1 GCA_023262505.1 Bacteroidia bacterium | reverse complement strand
GATCATGTTTCAGTATAAGTGGCAGGAGGCGGTTGGCGGGAGGCGGGAGGCGGGAGGCGGGAGGCAGTGGCGGTTGGCGGTTGGCGGTAGCAGTAGCAGTACCAGTGGCATTACCAGTCACTTGTAACTTGTCACTTGTAACTTGTCATTCGTAAATCGTAAATTTGTCTCACAAATATACATTATCCTTACCACCTTGAAGCCTATCCTCGTAACTGCTGCTTTACCCTATGCCAACGGACCTGTTCACATCGGGCATTTGGCCGGGTGTTATATTCCTGCCGATGTTTTTGTGCGTTATAAGCGGTTGATTGGTGAGGATGTAAAGTTCATTTGCGGAAGTGACGAGCACGGAGTGCCAATCACGCTCAAAGCCAAAGCCGAAGGAATCACCCCTCAACAAGTGGTAGACAAGTACCATGGGATGATGAAGCAATCGTTTGCGGATTTCGGCATCTCATTCGATATCTATTCTCGGACATCCTCCACCCTGCACCATCAAACGGCAGCGGATTTCTTCAAAGTGCTTTATGAGAAAGGCGCCTTTACCGAGAAAACAACCCTGCAGTTTTATGATAAGCAAGCGGGACAGTTCCTGGCTGATCGATACATAGAGGGCACTTGTCCAAAATGCGGTAACGAGCGAGCCTATGGCGACCAATGCGAAAGTTGCGGAACCTCGCTCAATCCAACAGATCTGATTAATCCCAAATCGAAGCTGAGTGGTAACACTCCCATACAGAAAGAAACGAAACATTGGTTTTTGCCTTTGAACGATTATACTTCCTGGTTGAAACACTACATCCTCGAAGGCCACAAGGATGATTGGAAACCGAACGTGTATGGACAATGCAAATCGTGGTTGGAAGCGGGTGATGGTTTGCAACCTCGGGCGATGACCCGCGACTTGGATTGGGGTGTTCCCGTTCCTGTTGCAGGTGCTGAGGGAAAGGTTTTGTATGTGTGGTTCGATGCACCTATCGGATACATCTCCGCAACAAAGGAATTATTACCGGATTCGTGGGAGCGCTATTGGAAAGGAGACGCACGTCTGATCCATTTCATCGGCAAAGACAACATCGTATTCCATTGCATCATTTTCCCCTCCATCCTGCACGCGCATGGCGATTATGTGGTTCCTGAAAACGTTCCTGCCAACGAGTTCTTGAATTTGGAAGGCGACAAAATATCCACCTCACGCAATTGGGCGGTATGGTTGCATGAATACTTGAACGATTTCCCCAACAAGCAGGATGTGTTGCGCTATGCACTTATTGCAACAGCTCCGGAAACCAAAGACAACGATTTTACCTGGAAGGATTTCCAAGCACGCAACAACAACGAATTGGTAGCTGTGCTAGGCAACTTCGTAAATCGCACGTTGGTGTTGGCTGGCAACTATTACAACCACGTCACACCAGGCATCACCCATCTGCACGATTCGGACCGCGAGTTGCTCGGTATCCTCAAACATTCTTTACATCAAATTGGGGAGAGCATTTCCAAATATCGCTTGCGCGAGGCGCTTGCGCTGATGATGGATGTGGCAAGAGCCGGAAACAAATACCTGGCCGACCATGAACCTTGGAAATTGGTGAAGTCTGACGCCGCACGAACGCAAACCGTGATGCAAGTGGCTTTGGAAGCAACTGCATTGCTGGCATATGCTATGGAACCTTTCTTGCCACACACGGCTGCCAAACTTCGAAGCATGATGAATCTGACTGAGGCCTCTTGGCATCATATCAAAGTTTGTGATCTAGTTCCTGCAGGACATGCGATGAATGCACCATCATTGCTATTCGATAAAATCGAAGATGAGGCCATTCAAAAACAAATCGACCGATTGCAAGCAACCAAAGCAGCTCAGCAAGCATTAACTGAAGCAGCTACAGGACATACTGCTTTGAAAGCCGAAACCACCTTCGATGATTTTTCGAAGATGGACATTCGTATCGGCACCATTTTGGAGGCAGAACGCGTACCCAAAACCGACAAGCTATTGAAACTTTTGATTGACACCGGCATCGACAAACGCACAGTTGTTTCAGGAATAGCCGGAAGTTTCAGTCCGGAAGAAATCATCGGCCAACAAGTTACCTTGCTCGCCAACCTCGCTCCACGTAAAATAAAAGGAATCGAATCGCAAGGCATGATTCTGATGACCGAAGATGCCAACGGCAAGTTGGTTTTTGTGAGCCCGAGTGAGTATGTGCCGAATGGCAAAGACGTAAGGTGATTGACGATTGATGAATGACAATTGATAATGCCCATTGACAATTCATAATTGAAGGCTCACAATTACATGGAATATTCAACAAGACAAAAGGCCGAGGTTTCCCTCGGCCTGATTCATTTTCCAATTTTAGCGATCATTAAGCTGCCTTTTCCTGCTCTTCAAAGAGCCTGGACATAATGAAAACGGGATCCTCACCGGTCCTAATCATTTCTTGAATGGCTTTTCTATATTCGCTATATGCGCTCATAGTGAATTCGATAATATTGTCTACTGCCCTACTAATCAACATGAATTCGAAAGAGCTAATCTCCAATTCAAAAGTCACATAGGCTGGATTTTTTGAGGAAGTATTCACTGCCAAGCGGCCAAAATTGAACATGTTGTTGAAATGTTGGGTAAGCAACATAACATCCCTCATGCTTGCGCTTGGGATGTTGTCATGAATTTTAGATTTAATGGAAATGTATCCTGGATATTCATGCAACTCCATCACAAAAACAACCGATTGATTTAAACATCGTTCAACTTTAAGAATCAGTACTCGTTCATCTTTTTGAGAAATATATTTCCAACCTTGAGAATCGAAATGGCTGGTCAATTTTTCCCATGTTTTTTCTAATAATTTTTTCTTGTCTCGATACATACTCATTGTCTCGTGGTCATTTTGCATTTGCTTCAGTTTTTGTGTTACTCCCATGTTTTTTTGTTTAAAGGTTTTACTGATTAGATGATTGACATTTTGAAGTCGTGCCACGACCTGCGAACTTGTCTTAGACTTGATTTTCCCAAATAAAGCGTTTCAATTTTTCCATATCATCAATTGGACCTGGAAGGAAGTCGGACTCGGCATATCCATAGCCGTAGACCTTAATGTGTATGCCCCCGTTCATCCGTGTGATAATGGTTCTGCAAGGACCGTTAAGTCTCTGCCATGAAGCCGGACCTGATTTTCGATAACCAAGTCTTCGAAAGACTTGTTCACAATTCTGTTCCTTTGGTCTTAATTTTTTCTTGACCCGGAATAATCGCTTAATAAATTCAATGATTTTCATTACATGATTTTAGGTTTTATGAGTTAGTATTTTGAATTAATTATTTAGGATAACCGGGGTGCGGGATTTGTTCAACAAAAACCCTTTTTAGTTGATATTCTCAAGACTCAGAACACTACTTAATCAATTGATATATAGCAAATAACATGCCATAAAACAGACTCTCAACCACAACAAAACCAATGGTTTCGGAGTGGCATTTTGGCAGTAAATTATTTAAAGTGTGACATAAAAAAGGAGATGACAGAGTGACAGATAATCATCAATAAAATCAGAAATTAAATGGGCGCACCTATTCATTAATTGACTAGCACATCCATTTGAAAAAAACTCCATCAGCCTTGCCCACACAACCGACGGAACTCACACAGCTTGCACCTCATGTAGTTTTCAGTCATCGGGAATTCCGATTTTTCCTTAGGGATGTTTCCATCCCGATCGATCGTCATGTCGAACATTTCCTGTGATTCCAATTTGACTTGCTCCTGGAATTTAGCTGCATCGGATTCTTTTACCTCCACGGCTATCTCCGCATATTCATCTCGAAGGAATGCCAGAGTAGGCTGTATATGGTCCAAATCCAGTCCGGTTACTTCCTTGGCATAAAGCGAATATCCGATCATCTGACGCGTATATTTCAGCGCGTCGGGTTTACCCGTTTTCCAATCCAAAACATACACCTTTCCCCCGTCAAAAAGCATGAAATCGACTTTGCAGTAAGCCTTCAAACCACCTAGGCGGGTTTCTCCGAATCCCTCTGGTTCAATAACCCATAGCTTGCGCAATGAATCATCCAAACCCGAAGCCCATGCAAAGCGATCGGAATTGAGAAAATTAGTTACGGATTGCATTACCGGCTCGAATAGCTCATCAAACCTAACCTCGCCCCGCTGCCCGTAAAAATATTCCATCATCACTTTGTTTCGAAGTGTCTCCTCCACGGCTATTCTGACTTTTGCTTCTAATCGATTTTGATCAATCGGATCTGTGGACTTGGCAACCCGTTGCAAGATGGCCGAAATGATGTCATGCGTGATGATACCAACCTCCAAAGCAGCACTGGTCATGGACTTGAACTTGGCGATGAGCTCCTTGCCAATGTCTTGGTCAAACTTGGCATAGTAACTATAATAATATCTACGCTTGCAATAGTTGAAGGTGTCGTACCGACTAGCGGACCAACCCAAAATGGAAGTGAAAGGATACGATTTAATTGAAATTTTCATACGTGTTTTTTAAGTTGATTGTTTTTAAATGTTTCCAGCCCAACCAAGTATCAGGACCTTTACAAAGAAACATCCCAACTCCACAACCTATTTGCGGACATGCGAAATGGCACACCATTGCACAATAATAAATTGAACTTTAATATTTTAAATCCAAGCACAAGGATAAGAAGCTTGCTTATCCTGGTCCAACCGTAGCCTGCGCCGCCACTCATCATTTTCATCCAACACATTGAATAACCAACGAGGATCAACACGATCTCCATCTATTACATGGAAGCCCATGCATTCTGATAAACTTATTAGCTGATTGTCCTTGAATTCAAATTTGAAACTAATTAGACAGCCGTGCGTGTTTCCGATGAACGTATAACCAAATGGCAAGCCATTATTTTTATATGCGCATTTTCTGTAACTGCATGTAGCTTCCCGAACGCTCAATGAAGTTTCTCCCATGAATCTGAAACCCGCCAAAGGTCTTCTAATCCGACTGATTAGCGAACTTTTGCTTGGCTGGTTTTCATCCCAATCATCATATTCAGGAATCAAATCATAGATGGCCAATAAATCCAATTTACAAATAGCCTCTCTAAATGCATCAGGAAGCAAATTCGATATTCCTGAAGCGTCATTCTTTTCGGAGCTCATACAATCAAAATAACTTAATAATTGAATTCATTGAATTGGGAATTTCCCAGCAATCTTTAATCGAAAACGCTCAAATCCTATAGCGGTAAAAGCAACTTTTTATCAGCAATTTGCCAATTATGAAATTATGAAATAACTCCAACACCTTGAGGAATTCCATCCAAAATCATCAAATATTGTCCGATGTCCAAACAATCGATAAAACAGATTCCATCATCCATTTGGATTCCATCAGGTTGCGGTGTGTGCCCTACCACATGAATATACCCGTCAAGCTTGTCTTGACGCAGGCTAGGGGGACGCACCCATATGGGAGTTTGACAAATTTCGTCACCGTAGCCGTTCATTAAAGGTCCAGGGTTGAAGTCAAAATGCCCTATGCCCAAGTCATTGATTGCAGCTACGGAGCCAACTTTCGAAAGTTCGAACCAAGTCTTGGTCACACCGGCATGGCTGAACAAGAATCCGTCTTCTGCATGAATCCATTGGACTGCCAGATCTTCTATTGCATAAGAAAGTGCCTGTTGAAAATGCTCACGCATTGAATCCTGAAAACCGACACATCCATCTTGTACTCCCGGCAGATAATGATAGTCGTGGTTACCCAGCAACAGGACTACCTGTTCGGGATTATCCAACTTGAATTGAAAGATTTCGCTGAAATTCTTGAGCTCTTCTTCACCGTTCGAACCCAGCTTTCGCCTATATGAAGGCGCATCGAAATAATCGCCGATGAAAATAATACGGTCGGCATCCTTATTGACTTCTACGATTTTTTTCCAAACATCCCTACCGTGGATGTCTCCAATTGCTACTAGCTTTTTCATTTAATAAACTAAAAAGGTCAAATCAATATAGTATTTAATCCCGCAATTACTCACTCCACCACCCACAACAAAGTTCTTGCACTGGCGCCCTTCAAAAGGGAATCGATGATGCGCATACTTTCGTTAGATAATGCAGGACAGCCCCAACCTTCCGGCGTTCCATCGGGATGTATTTCATGATTGCTAACTTGTTCCCAAGAATGCAACACAATGGCCCTTTTCAGTGCATTACTGTTGGTGGGATCCATTCCGTGCAGCAAATACTTGACCCCTATGCCCCATTGACTGGAACCGCGTTCACCAATCACATACTTACCCAAAGAGCTGGCATGCGAACCTTCCTCGTTGCTAAACTTGGGCGAGTCTTTTGTGAAAGTAGTGGTCCATGGATACGGCCCGCAGCCATGACTGACCAAGAAAGAATGTACGATGGTATCTTTTTCAAAATCCCACACAAAAAACCGCTTCAGCCCTGAATGACGCCCCATATCTGCCAAAAAGAAAAACCTGGTGTTTAAGCGTTTTGAAATACAATATTTGCGAGCTTCTGCGGCCTTGGATTTGTATTTGTCCATGTCCATTGTTGTTTCCTTAGGTTCATTACAGCCTAGGGCGACAATACAAATCGCATAGCATCCCCATATTAAAGAGGTTAAAAGCAGTTTCATCATATTGAATTTAATAATAAACATTTGAAAACCCATCTGCTCCCTGAACATTGAGATTCAGGATTTACCTTTCCTTTGCACACAAAGAAACATGAATTGTAGGTTATGATTAATTCCGGCAAGCTTGTTGATTACTTTGGTAGCTGTGTTGATTTCCCTCTTGAATTGCATGAACGTAAAACACTTGGATATATTGAATGAAATTGTTGATTTTTATGCATTGAAAATAAATCTATTCCCTCTTGAAATCCAAAAGAAAAAAGCACCAATCCTCGGACACCGGTATGCTCGTCATATTTCTTTTGGTGGAAGCGGGCTTGCGCAAAACAGCAAGCTTGCTTGGTCGCACCTACAACGAGATGAATGTAATTGTTTATTATGGGATCATTCCACTAACCTGGGTGCTGATGTTAGACTATATTTTGTCTTTTCATTGGTTTACATTCGGCTTTCTGTGCTTTGTTGTAGGAGTGCTAACCACATGTGGCAACTTCACGACCTTTTGCGATCGGGTATTTGAGAAATCTGTGGATTTCCTGTTGGCATTCGACCGTTTAGGCTCCAACTACACATCAACCTCCGTCTGGATATGCGTGGCCGTTCCTTTTTTGGTTTACCTGGTGTTAGGGTGGCTCATCTTCATGTAGTTTTCCGGCCAACTAATCATTTGAGTCACACAACCGCCTTTCGTTGTCGGCTTAGCCCCGATTTACTAGCTTTGCGCCTCGGTTTTTGGATATTTACAGACAAAGACGTAATTCGCTAATAACCAAGGCCTCGTAGTTCAATGGATAGAATAGAAGTTTCCTAAACTTTTGATACAGGTTCGATTCCTGTCGAGGCTACTCAACCCTCCGAAGCTCAACAGCGATGGAGGGTTTTTTCTTTATAACAATCGACTGCGATTCATAATGAGTCAAACATTCTCAATAAAACACAATCATGTGCCTGAATATCAGCCCAATGTCCTGTTTCTCGGAATATGACCTACGGCATGTCTAGTTGAATGCATGTGACTAATTTTACGTCCCATTATCAAGCCTATCTAATCCGAAAGCCATGTTCAAACGATTCGCTAGTTTGCTACTGCGAAACAAATTGTTTTTTACGCTTGCTGTTTTGATTGGAACAGCTTTCATGGGCTATGAGGCTTCTAAAATGGAGCTCTCTTACGAGTTCGCTAAAATCCTACCGGCCGATGACCCCTCGTTCATCGAATACCAACAGTTCAAGCAAGACTTCGGTAGTGATGGTAATGTGATGGTTGTCGGCTTCGCAGACTCCACCTTTTTCTCGCTGAATAAATTCAACGACTGGTACCACCTCAGCAAAGCAATCAAAATCATTCCTGGCATCAAGGACGTGGTTTCGGTTCCCACTTCCTACACATTGGTACGCAATGATAGTCTTAGGCGCTTCGACTTCGAGCCTTTGATCAAACGCATACCAAGAACCCAAGCAGATGTAGACAGCATCCGCGAGGTATTTGAACAGCTGCCCTTTTACGAAGGTATCGTTTACAACAAGGAAACATCGGCCACTGTAATGGCCATCACCTTCAACAGCGGCTCCCTGAATTCGAAAAGAAGGATTGAGATCGTAAACGAAATCAAAACGCTGACCGATGCATTCGCCACCAAGCATCGCATCGACATGCATTACTCCGGCATGCCTTACATCCGCACCCAAATGATGTCGAAGGTATCGCATGAGATGACGCTGTTTCTGATATTGGCAATTGCTATCACCGCGCTGATACTATGGATGTTCTTTAAGTCGATGATGAATGTGTTTTTCAGCATCGTCATTGTCGCCATCGGAGTTGTTTGGTCAGTGGGGATCCTGCAGTTGTTCGGATACAAAATCACCGTTCTGACAGGACTGATTCCACCGCTAATCATGGTGATTGGGATACCTAACTGCGTTTTCCTTATCAACAAATTCCAAAGCGAATATGTGATGCACAAAAACAAGATCAAAGCGCTTTCGCGGATGATCGAGACCATTGGCATTACTCTTTTCCTGGCAAACATCACTACTTCCATCGGGTTCGGAGTGTTATACTTTACCGAAAGCTCCTTATTGGTTGAGTTTGGAGTTGTAGCAGCCATCAGCGTAATGGCCACCTATCTGCTCACGCTGATTTTAGTGCCGGTGATCCTTTTCCTGCTTCCACCTCCCAAACCTCGACACACCAAACACCTTGAGGGTAAACGCATCAATCGCATACTTTCTACAATAGAACACCTGGTGCACAAAAGACGCAAAGCTGTTTATGTCACCACATTCGTTCTAACCGTACTAGGTACAATAGGCATGCTGGGTATAAGCGTGGTTGGCTTCGTAGTTGACGACCTACCCACCAAAGATCCGATCTACACCAATCTTAAGTTCTTTGAAAAACATTTCAAAGGGGTTTTACCTTTCGAGATTGTTGTTGACACAAAGAAGCAAGATGGTGTGTTTGCCGATGATGCCAAGACTTTGTACAAGATCAAATCCTTGCAAAAAATGCTTTCCGAATACGAGTACTTTTCAAAGCCCGTATCCATCGTGGAAGCCATCAAATTTTCGAACCAGGCTTACCAAGGTGGCGAAAAAAAGCACTACATAGTACCCGGATTCATACAGTTGAAAGGTTTATCTGAATACTATGGAACCTTTAGTGGGCAAAACGAGCGGTTGCGTTCGTTTATCGATAGTACCCGAAGCCGCACACGTATCTCCTACCAAATGGCCGATGTAGGTTCGGAAAAAATGAAAACCTTGATGGCTGAGATCAAGCCGAAAGTGGATGAGATTTTCAATCCTCAGGATTACCAGGTAAGCATGACCGGCCATAGCCTTGTGTTTTTGAAGAGCAACGACTATCTATTACATAACTTGCTGGAAAGCCTTCTCATCGAGATCATCCTCATCTCCATTGTAGGTATGGCGTTATTCCGCTCAGTCAGGATCATCATACTTTCAAAACTACCCTGCTTGATTCCGCTCATAATCACCGCGGGTGTGATGGGCTTCCTCGACATACGTTTCAAGCCATCTACCATTCTTATTTTCAGCATCGCATTTGGCATATCATCGGACGGTACCATCTATTTCCTCACCAAATACCGTCAAGAACTTAAAAAGCTAGGAGGAAATGCCGTAAACGCCATCAACATCGCCATTCGTGAAACAGGCCTTAGCATGGTATATTCAACCGTTATTCTGTTTTTCGGATTCTCGATTTTCGCGATTTCCAGCTTCGGAGGAACCGCCGCTTTAGGCATATTGATCTCCCTAACGCTGATAATGTCCCTCATCACCAACTTGGTGCTGCTACCATCCATTCTGCTTACCATCAATAACAAAAAGCAAAACAAAGAGATTGTAAAGGAGCCCTTGATCAGCGTAGACGAATCCTGAAATCTCTTTGAAATAGGAAAGAAAACCAAACGCATCACGTTGTTGTTATCTAAATTGAATACGTACAAATCCAACATCGAAACATAAAATGGACATCTCAACAGGCCTAGGCATCACCCTCGCAACCTTCCTTGTTATGGAAGCTATTACTTGGTGTACTCACAAATTCGTGATGCATGGATTCCTATGGTACCTGCATCGCGATCACCACCAAGAAAGCAAAGGTTTCTTTGAAAAGAATGATGCCTTCTTCCTCATTTTCGCCATCCCTTCCATGCTTCTGATGCTTTTCGGCAAACTGAATGGCATGGATTTCAAATTCTATCTGGGCTTGGGTATTGCGGCATACGGTTTAGCTTATTTCCTGGTTCACGACATTTTCATTCACCAGCGTTTCAAGTTTTTGAGAAATAGCAACCATTGGTACCTCAGGGGACTGCGTCGCGCTCACAAAATGCACCACAAGCACCTTGGTAAAGAACATGGCGAATGTTTCGGGATGCTTTTCGTACCATTCAAGTATTTTTGGGAAGAGCGTAAGCAGGCGAATAGCAAGTCTGTTGCAGGAGAGTAGTGACAGTCGCAGTAACAGTGGTAGTCGCGGTAGGAGACGGTGGCGGGAGGCGGGAGGCGGAAAGCGCTGGCTTAAAAATAGAATACGTATAAACACTTAGCCCCTTAGTCCGATAGCAATCGGACCGATTGTTTCGGACTGGCTCATGGAGAGGCAGATTTGCACGGATTTAATTTGAGAAGAAAAACAAATCCGTGCGCATCCGCGGTTATCCGCTAGATCAGCGTTCGGCAGGTAAGGGAAATTGATAGAGCGTATAAAGTTTTTTTGCGCCCTTTGTGATATCCTTTTCGTTGCTAATCGAGAAACCTAGCAAAGTGATTTTAGCAAGACCCTTTCTACTTAGCTTTATGAAAACTATTATTGGCCGGTAAAAAGGTTGCGCACATTCAAAGCAATAGAAATGTTGAATTTTTAGAGGATCTCAAAACCTTTGCTTGATTAGACTTGTTGGTTTAAAATGTCATCTAATCATTTCCTCATAATCGGAGGCACATCAGGCATCGGTGCCGCATTGTCTAGGCAGTTAACTGAACAGGGACATTCCGTAACTACGCTCAGTCGCCGAAGTGATGCCGACTTTTCCATTCCAGGAACCTCGCATCTTCAAGCAGATGTAACCAATCCCCAGACTAACCTACCGGAAATATCCTTACCCATTAACGGTTTGGTATACTGCCCGGGAAGCATCACGTTGAAACCATTCAGGTCGCTTAAAGCGGATGATTTCACAAATGATTTCCAAATCAATTTGCTTGGAGCCGTTCGATGCATCCAGCAATACTTACCGCGACTACTTGAAACATACAACCCTTCCATCGTGCTATTCAGCACAGTGGCGGTGCAATCAGGAATGGCTTTCCATGCTTCTGTATCCGCTGCAAAAGGAGCTGTGGAAGGATTCGGAAAAGCACTGGCTGCAGAGCTTGCCCCCAAGGTCAGGGTGAATGTTATCGCACCATCCTTGACCGCCACTCCTATGGCCGAGAAGCTCACGAACTCTGAAGCCAAACTCAAAGCATCTGAGGAACGCCATCCGCTTAAGCGCATCGGACAACCCGAAGAAATAGCCTCCATGGCTAAATATTTACTGAGTCCCGAAGCTGAATGGATAACCGGTCAGGTTTTTCACATCGACGGCGGCATGTCATCACTAAAATAACGAGATGAAAATATTCGAACTTGAAAAAACGCAGCAACTGCCTATATCCATAGAACAGGCATGGGAATTCCTTTCTTCCCCATCCAACCTGGCCAAGATTACTCCGCCCTATATGGGATTTGAAATCACTTCGGGCTTCAAAGGAGAGAAGATGTATTCAGGTCAGGTGATTTCATATTTTGTAAAACCAGTGGCAGGAATTCCATTGCGATGGGTAACCGAAATCACGCATGTGAACGAACCGAATTACTTTGTGGATGAACAACGCTTTGGCCCTTATACATTTTGGCACCATAAACATTTCTTGAAAGCGATTCCTGGAGGAGTGGAAATGCGCGACCTTATTCATTATGCACTTCCTCTCGGCCCATTAGGTTCATTGGCCAATAACTTATTCGTCAAGAAACAATTGAATGACATCTTCACCTACCGCAAATTTGTACTGGAGGAGATGTTTGGAAAAATGAAATAAACTGCTCTTTTTTTATACCAAAAACAAGAGAGCCTCAGCTCACTTCCACGTAATAACCTGCTATTTTATAGCCGCCCTCGCCTTCAACAACGATGAAGGTTTCGATAGTAGAAGCCTTTGCATGCCGAACACCATATACCAACTTCATTTGCCGAGGCACGCCAACCTCTTTTATGTCGATGGCATCGACGAAATCAAAATCCTCTACAGGACCTAAAGCATTATACAACTTCTTCAGCTTCTCCACCTTCACGTCAGCAGGTTCGGATTCCAAGAAAGCTGGATCGTACATTTTCAGAACCGCATCATAATTTTGTGCAGAGGCCTCCTGCATGTGCGCCTCTACCAAGGTGATGCACTTTCCTTCATCCAATGGGGGTTCTTCACATGATACAATTGTCAAAGCGAGACATAGGGAAAGGAAAATTTTCATAGCCGGTTTTTGATTTTTAGCTCCTAAAGTTAATTCAATACCAACGCTTTTAATTGTCGAACTGCTTAATGCCATCCATAACAGAAAACAAATAAAAATCCAATCGACCTAAAAACCTGATTCGGAGCTGATTCCCCTATTTGTCTTTTTCGTAACTTTACGAGCTAAATCATTCATTTTCATGTATCGTACACACAATTGCGGAGAGTTGAATATCAGTCATGTCGGACAACAGGTTACCCTTTGCGGATGGGTTCAAAGAGGCCGTGATCTGGGCGGATTAACCTTTGTGGATCTGCGCGACCGCTACGGTATCACCCAGCTGCTGTTCAACATGGAAACGGATGATTCGCTGTGCCAATCGGCCAGGAAATTGGGTCGCGAGTTTGTGGTGCAAGCCACGGGCATTGTTTCCGAAAGAAGCAGCAAGAATCCCAAAATGGCTACAGGCGACATTGAAATCTCGGTATCCAAATTGGAAATACTGAATCCTTCAGCTGTTCCTCCATTCACCATAGAAGATGATACAGACGGTGGAGATGACTTGCGCATGAAATACCGCTATCTCGATTTGCGCAGGGCTCCTGTGATGAACAGCATCATGCTTCGCCATCGCATGGCACAAGTGGTGAGAAGCTATATGGACTCCAACGGCTTTATCGAGATAGAAACACCCGTCCTCATCAAATCAACGCCAGAAGGTGCGCGCGACTTTGTGGTTCCATCACGAATGAACCCAGGTGAATTTTATGCGCTACCTCAATCGCCTCAAACTTTCAAACAACTACTGATGGTTTCCGGTTTCGATAAGTACTTCCAGATCGTGAAGTGTTTCCGCGACGAGGATCTGCGTGCCGACCGCCAACCCGAATTCACACAGATCGACTGTGAGATGAGTTTCGTACAACGGGAAGACATTCTCAACATGTTTGAGGGATTGGCACGTCATCTTTTCAAAGCCGTATTGAGTATTGACATTCCTACGCTTGATCGGATTTCCTATGCCGACGCAATGAAGTACTACGGCAACGACAAACCCGATCTTCGTTTCGATATGAAACTGTGTGAACTCAATGATACAGTTAAAGGGAAAGGCTTCAAGGTTTTCGATGATGCCGAACTGATTGTAGCCATTAACGTCACCGGCCAGTCCGAATACACCCGTAAACAGCTTGATGAGCTTACAGAATGGGTGAAGCGACCACAGATCGGCATGTCTGGATTGATCTACGCCAAACACAATACCGACGGCACCATCAAATCTTCCGTCGACAAGTTTTTCAATGCTGATGAGTTGGCAAGGTGGAGCACTGCTTGCGACAGTAAGCCAGGTGACCTCATATTGGTTCTAGCAGGTAACGAGTCGCGCACCCGCAAGGCGATGTCGGAGTTGCGTTTGGAAATGGGCGAACGACTTGGGCTTCGCGACAAAAATGTTTTCAAATGTGCTTGGGTACTCGATTTCCCATTATTGGAAAAAGACGAGGAGTCGGGACGCTGGCATGCAATGCACCATCCGTTTACCAGTGCGCTGCCTGATGATGTTCATTTACTGGATACTGATCCAGGCAAAGTGCGAGCCAACGCCTACGACATGGTGATCAACGGTGTGGAAGTGGGAGGCGGATCTATTCGTATCCACAACAAGGATATCCAGAAGAAAATGTTCTCGCTGCTCGGCTTCAGCGACGAAGAGGCACAAAAGCAATTTGGCTTCCTGATGAACGCCTTTGAATTCGGCGCTCCTCCACATGGTGGCATCGCATTCGGTTTCGATAGGCTTTGTTCACTCTTCGGAGGTTCTGAATCAATACGCGATTACATTGCCTTCCCAAAAAACAATGCCGGAAGGGATGTCATGATCGACTCGCCTTCCAGCATTAGTGATGAGCAGCTCAAGGAGCTTGCCATCAAGGTTGTTAACTAAAACTTATTCTTAGAACTTCACCTGCATGCGCAAGGTGAAAATGTTATCCTGCTTATCGGCTGTCCAACCCGAAAGGTTGGTGCTTGTCTCGTTGGTTACCATATCGTAATAAGCCATCAAGCGGATGTTCTGGTCGTAGTACCAATTGAGGCCGAGACCTAGTGTGGTGTACTTCAAATCAGTTTCGTTGGTGGTCTTGTCTGATGCGCCAGGGACTTTACCCACTTCATCACCCGCAACAGCGGTGTTAGGATCATAGATATCGTATTTAGCGACAAACTCCAATGGCAACTTTGGCAAAGCGTGTATCAGATAGAAATAGCCTCCACTGAATTCACGGTTGTAAATGTCCTTGGAGATTGGTGTTTTGTCATTGGGGCTTTTAGAAGAGGTTGACAGGCCGGGTTGTTGTCCGGAAATATATTCTCCGCGCAACGTGGTAGATCCTGCTTTCCATTTAACAGTGAGTCGTAAATCGGCACCCATGTAAGTTCGATCGGTGAAACCCCTGTCGCTAATGGTAACCACACCATTGTCGGCTGCTTTGGTATCAAGAATAAAACCGTTTATCCCCGTAGTGGATTGACCCATGCTGTAAACATTCACCGAATCTATCCTAAAACCACCGGAGTAGTACGAGAGGCCTGCACCAATTAAAAGCTTGCCATCCTTGAATGATTGATCTGTGGACAGGCGACCGATGAAATCCTTTTTGCTGTCAAAATCAGAAACATCAACTCCATACCCTGGAGCACTGTTACCGTTTACAAAGGCGGCATCCAAACGATATTTATTCCACTTTGATTTTTTGGGGCCTTGAAGTGTCAACATAGCTCCAACTTCCATTTCATTTGGGAAAAGGGTCTGCGACATTCGACCGAACTCAGGTGTTTCGCGCAAAGCAGAAGAATACCCCACTTCAAATCCAAATGGATTGTTGAACATACCCATACTTACGGAAGCGATGCCCTTCCAAGGGTCCGTGAGTTTTGCAAAAGCCTCCTTGATGACCATGCCGCGTTCAGTTACATCAATCTGCAAGGTGTATTGAGATGTTGATATGCCTTTGCCGTTCTCTGTTGCAGCATAAACAGCCTTGAGTCTTCCACGGCGAATCATGAAGCGATTGTTCAGTCCTGAAGCGAAATTCCCTCCTGCTACTGATGCTGCACCGGCCGAATCAGCCAATTGGAATTGTGGCTGGATGTAACCCGAAAACTTGATGCGCTTCAGAGCAGAAACATCCTTTTTCAATTGGGTAACCTCCTTTTGAAGTGAATCAGTAGAGGCAGTCTGGGCCTGGACATTGTAGGTTAACAACATGCCAAAGGCCAAATAGAGTAATGGTTTTGATCTCATGGAATCTTAATTTATTTGCGCAAAAAACTTAAGATTATATTACCCTAACAAGTGTTAAATGTTAAATATATGTTAATATATAAAATGAAACAGGGCCCCTATAAAGAGCCCTGTTCTCATAATACGCTTAATATCAATTCATCAAGCTTGATCGGTAGCAGGTGGTTCCTCAGAAGCCTTGGGCTGTTCAGGACCTTTTAGCTTGTCCATCAAGGCACCGATTTCCTTTTTGGCTTTGCTGATCTTGTCCTCAAACTCGGACTTCAACTTGTCAGCGGTTTTTGATTTGGCAAAAAAACCGATGTTGTTTTCCCAAATCTGAACATCGTTCTTCAATTCTGAAATACGGTTCAGCAAACTACGACGCTCCGGATCGCCACCCTTATCGGAAGAGGCTTTGGATACGAATTGAGTCTTTGGTTGATAGCTGCTGCGTGGACGATCGGAGGATTTCAATTTGGCAAACTGCGCATCAATCGCTTGTTTGAATCGCGCATTCACATCATCCTTCTGCTTTATGGGCACCAAACCAATGGCGTTCCATTCACGTTGGAATGCTTTCAATTCCTCAAATGAGGCGTGATGATCATCGCCTGGAGCGTAAGCCTCGATCTTGGCAATCAGTTCGTTTTTCTTGACCAGATTCTCTTCATTGTCTTTGTCGCGGCTTGAAAAATGCTCAGACTTCTTGGCAAAGAAAGCATCGCAAGCAGAGCGGAAACGTTTCCAGATTTTCTCTGATTGCCTATCGCCGGCAAAGCCGATCTTTTTCCATTCCTCTTGAAGACGCTTCAACTCTTCGCTGGTCGATTTCCAATCGGTATTCTCCTGCAATGCTTCTGCTTGAATACAGAGTTCGGTCTTCAACTGCAAATTGGCTGCATACTCTTGCTTTCGACGAGAATAAAAATCGTTTTTGGATTTGAAGAGATTGTCGCATGCCGTGCGAAATCGCGTCCATATACCATCATTGTGTTGCTTGCCTGCATGACCTATTTTTCTCCAAGCCGCTTGTAGCTCCAGCAATTTCGCTGTAATCTCTTGCCATTCCTTATGCTTGGATTCAGCAGCAGGCTTCAAGGCCTCTACTTGCTCGCACAAGGCGGTTTTGGCTTCTAGATTGGCTTTGCGCTTTTCTTCAAACTGTTGTTCATATTCGCGACGTCGTTCAAAAACCTTGTCACATGCAGCCTTGAAGCGATCCCATACCTCGTCCTTCTTGTCGCGAGGAACAGGTCCGGTTTCGCGCCACTTATCTTGAAGCGTATGCAGTTTCTTGAAGGCATTGCTGATGGAACTATCCAATATCAACTCCTCGGCTTGTTCGCAAAGACGCAACTTCATTTCGAGATTTCGTCTTTGGTCTAAATCCTGCAGCTCGCGATTTATCTTTATGTAGTCATAGAACTTATCAATGAGAAACTTGTAGCTCATCTGCAAGTCTTTCGCATCGGCAGATGGCACAGGTCCAGCAGCTCTCCATCGGGCTTGTAATTCATGAAAACGCTCGAAAGCCTTGTTCATGTTCTCTTCGTTTTGAATGAGGTCTTTCAGCAGGCCCAAAATTTCCCGCTTCTCATCCAAACTAACCTTGCGTTGCTTTTCTTGCTGCTCTTGGTACTCAATCCTTCGCTTGTTGTATTTCTTCAAAGCTTTGGAAAACCGCTCCTCCAAAGGATCTGCAGCAGGCTTGAAGTCATCGCGGTTGCCACCATCCTCGATAAACTTGGCCAAAGCAGCCTCACGCTCATGAGTGAAGGATTGGGAAAGACTATCACGAATGGAATTGACACGGTCTTTAAACCGAGGGGTCTCTTGTTCCGAAGCATATTGCTCCAAACGTTCCACCAACTGCTCCCTTGAAAGCGTTGAAAGATCCTCCTCAGGCTCTAGCTCTTCGGATTGTTGAATGGTAGCTTCTGGCGCGGCAGTTTCCATGAACTGCTCTTCAGTGGCCGGTAATGGCTCCGGAGCCACCTCTTCGGTCGCCGTGTCTGGAACAGCCTCTATGGCCGAAATTTCATTAACTTGGTTTTCAGCACTTTCGCTGATTCCCATGGATTCCTCGGAAGAGGCACCTTCTTGGGGGGTCAATTCATCATTCATAGTAATTGGATATAGTACACAAGGGAAGAAACAAGCTTTTTTATGTTAGACAAGCCACTTAATCGTTAAAATGCCGGAAAGGTTCTGCTCAGTTGTTGAATCTTAAAAAAATACCATTAGGCGAAGGCTGATACAAATATAGTGATAGATAGCAGGCAATTGCAAGGAATATTTCTATCGAAAACACTTGCAAGTCATGGTAACTGAATACTTTAATTTGGAAAGCCAGGTAATATATGGGCTTAAATGCTCAGCCCTAGAAGACCGACATTATGTAATTAGACTAAACGGTCATGATTTCCTTCTCCTTCGATTCCAAGTGCTTTTCAACCTTGGCGATGAAGTTGTCGGTCAGCTGCTGAATCTTAGTTTCAGCATCCTTTTGCATATCCTCAGGCAAACCGTTCTTACCCTGCTTCTTTACGTTTTCCAACGCATCTCGGCGAATGTTGCGTACTGTTACACGCGCGTTTTCACCTTCTGCTTTGGAACGCTTCACAAGTTCTTTGCGGCGCTCTTCAGTCAATGGGGGAACTATGATACGAATCAAAAGCCCATCGTTCTGTGGATTGAAACCCAGGTTGGCAGCCTGAATGGCTTTCTCGATGGGAGTGAGCATGCTCTTCTCCCAAGGTTGAATCACGATGGATCGCGCATCGGGTGTATTTACGTTTGCCACCTGATTCAATGGCGTATAGCTTCCATAATAGTCTACCATGATACCTTCCAACATGGCCGGATTAGCCTTGCCTGCACGGATTTTGGCCAATTCTGATTCCAAATGGGAAATGGCTTTCTCCATCAAGGACTGTGCATCATTCTGGATTTTTTTTACATCTTCGGTCATGGCAAATGTGTTTAATGAATTTAAGACTATTTCTTTTTTCTGGCCTTTGGTTTTTCGTTATGCACCAAGGTACCAACTTTTTGTCCGCTTACCAACTTCAAAAGATTTCCCTTGCGGTTCATATCAAAAACGATGATGGGCAAATCGTTCTCCTGACACAATGTGAAGGCTGTCATATCCATCACCTTCAAGTCGCGCTCAAAAACCTCATTGAAGGAAATGGTATCGAATTTTTTGGCTTTTTTATCCTTTTCAGGATCTGCAGTGTAAACGCCATCAACACGGGTTCCTTTCAGGATCACATCAGCTTCGATCTCTATCGCTCGCAACGAAGCGGCAGTGTCGGTAGTGAAATAGGGGTTTCCTGTTCCGGCACCAAAGATCACTACTCGGCCTTTTTCCAAATGCCTAACCGCTCTACGTCGGATGAATGGTTCGCAGATGGCTTCCATTTTGATGGCCGATTGTAACCTCGTTTGGATACTCAAACTTTCCAAGGCTGATTGCAAAGCCATGCTGTTGATGACAGTTGCCAGCATACCCATATAATCTCCTTGTACACGATCCATCCCATCCTCAGAGGCTTGGAGGCCACGGAAGATATTCCCTCCCCCGATCACAATTGCCAACTGAACCTTTTTATCGACAAGGGATTTGATTTCCCGTGCATATTGGCTGAGCACTGCGCTGTCGATTCCAAACTGTTTATCGCCCATGAGCGACTCACCACTCAGCTTTAAAAGGATTCTTTTGTATTTCATTTCCAGGGTAGGTCTGTTTGAGACCACCACAAAAATACCAAAATAAGGGTATTGACAGATAGCAATCCAAACACCCCTTGAAATGAAAACGCCCCGCTAGTGAAAGCGAGGCGTTAAAAGTAATTTCTGTTACAGATTACCCGATTTGAATCCTGCGGAAAACCTTAACGGTAAGACCTTTCTCTGTCTTATCGAGGTAAGTGCGAATATCCATCTTATCATCCTTGATGAACTGTTGGTTCAATAGGGTGTTTTCTTTATAAAACTTATTGAGCTTGCCTTGAGCGATCTTTTCAAGCATTTCTTCCGGCTTGCCTTCTGCACGGGCTTGCTCCTTACCGATTTCGATTTCGCGCTCCAAAGTGCGGGAATCCACGTCGTCTTTATCGATAGCAACAGGGCTCATAGCAGCGATTTGCATCGCCACATCTTTGGCAACATCTGAAGCCGCGGTACCAGTTGACATACCTACCATGGAAACTACTTTGTTACCTGGGTGGATGTAAATAACCACCTTGGGTGCTTCAATCACTTCATAAGCGGTGATGTCGATCTTCTCTCCGATTTTTCCAATGATATCGAACAACTTGTCGGCTACGGTCAAGTCTGCCATTTTCTGAGACTTAAGATCATCGATACTGTTAGCATTAGTGGAAACAGCAACATTCACCAAATCATCGGCAAACTTCACGAAATCGGCGCTCTTGGCAACGAAATCTGTTTCGCATGAAAGTGCTACCAAATAACCTTTGGTTGCATCATCATTGGTTTTAGCCAGGATATAACCCTCCTTAGCTTCTTTGTCGGCTCTGTTAGCTGCAACTTTCTGACCTTTTTTACGCAGGTAATCGATTGCCTGCTCAAAATCGCCATTGGCTTCCATGAGGGCTTTCTTACAATCCATCATTCCAGCTCCGGTTTGCATACGGAGCTTATTCACATCTGCTGCTGAAATAGTAACGGTTGACATCGGATCTGATTTCTTTTTCTTTACTGATTATTTCTTGGTAGCTGTGGTCTTGCGAGGACGGCCTTTGGCAGCTGGCTTAGTTTGGCCAGAAGCAACTTCTTCCTCTTCGGAGGAGGCTGACATCTCAGCACCTTCTTCACCACGGTCGCCTGCTTCCTCTTCGGCAGCAGCCTCGCGCTCGCGATCGCTTTCCTTGTCGGTCTTACGCTCTGCCAAACCTTCTTCAATGGCTTTAACCATTACATCCATAATCAAAGAAATTGATTTGGTTGCATCATCATTCGCAGGGATTGGGAAATCGATCAATGAAGGATCGGTATTGGTATCGCAGATAGCAATAGTTGGGATGTTCAGTTTGCGGGCTTCGCTGACAGCGATATGCTCCTTTACTGTATCAACGATGAAGAGTGCAGCAGGAAGACGCACCAAGTCGGCGATACTTCCCAGGAGTTTCTCCATCTTGGCTTTCTGACGGGTGATTTGGAGCTTCTCTTTTTTGGAGATGTTCTCGAAGGTTCCGTCGGTCATCATTTTTTCAAAACCGGCCATTTTCTTAACCGATTTACGCTGTGTGGCGAAGTTGGTCAAACAACCACCGGGCCACCTTTCGGTGATGAAGGGCATGTTTACCGAGCGAGCTGCGTTGGTAACAATGTCCTTGGCTTGCTTCTTGGTGGCAACGAAAAGGATTTTCTTTCCTGATTTGGCGATCTGCTTGATAGCCGCGGCAGCTTCCTCCAACTTGGCCGAGGTTTTGTTCAGGTCGATGATGTGGATACCATTGCGCTCCATGAAAATGTAAGGAGCCATCTTGGGATTCCACTTCCTTTTGAGGTGACCGAAGTGAACACCTGCGTCGAGTAACTGCTGCTGGGTAACTGATGACATGCGGTAATGTATGTTTTGGGGATTTTTTCTGATAAATAAGGATTAACGCTTAGAGAACTGGAAGCGCTTACGAGCTTTCTTCTGACCAGGCTTCTTACGCTCCACCATACGAGGGTCGCGGGTAAGTAGGCTATGAGATTTCAAGGCAGGCTTTGACTCTTCGCTGATTTGAACCAATGCGCGTGACAATGCCAAACGGATGGCTTGCGCCTGACCGTTTACACCACCGCCTTCAACGTTCACTTTAACATCGTATTTTCCGAGGTTGCCGGTCACTTCGAAAGCTTGGTTCACCACGTATTGCAATGGCAATGTTGGGAAATAAACTTTGTAATCTTTGCCATTGACGGTTACGTTGCCATTTCCGGTTTGAACGTAAACACGGGCAACGGCAGTCTTCCTTCTTCCTATGGTATGGGTAGTTTGCATGCTATGAATGGGTGATGGAATTTAAATCAGATGGAAACTTTGGTTGGCTGTTGGGCAGCATGTGGATGCTCGGCACCTACATATATATGTAAGTTACCTTTTATAGCATTGCTGAGCTTGTTCTTGGGCAACATACCATAAACGGCCATTTCGATGATCCTTGTCGGATGCTTACGCAACATCTCTTCTGGGGTAGCGAAACGCTGACCACCTGGGTAGCCGGTGTGACGGACGTACTCCTTCTCAGTCCATTTCTTTCCAGTGAGGCGCACCTTCTCGGCGTTAATCACGATGATGTTGTCTCCACAATCCACGTGCGGAGTGAAGTTGGTTTTATGCTTGCCGCGAAGCATGAATGCGATGCGGGAGGCAATACGACCAAGAACTTGGTTCTCAGCGTCAATTACCAACCAATTCTTGTTGACGGTTTTGTCGTTGGCCGACACCGTCTTGTAAGTCAAAGTATCCACTTGGTTCAGTTTATTATCGGGGTCGCAAAATTAGGAAATACCTTGTTAAATGACAACCCCTTAGGCATAAAAGTTCCAACAAATATGGTTTTGACTCCGAATTCAGTCGTAATTAATTGATTAACATATTCTTGGTTGTTTCGAAAGATAAAATGGCCGAAAACCCGAATCGAAAGAAATAAAATAGGCCTCAAATAATGCGAATACTTATTTTATGTAGGCGAATCATATATATTTGTGGGCGAAATAGCACTAACCACTTTTAAGTCAATTCGATTAAAATCAAAAAATTGGCTACATTGTTAGGCATCTCATGAAAACCAAACTGTTTGTTCGAGCTATTTGGATGCTACTTTTCGCAGCAACCATTCCGGCATCCGCAACGCATATCGTAGGTGGCGAATTGTATTACCAGTACTTGGGCAACAACGACTACGAGATCCGCCTGACGGTTTACAGAGATTGCTTTAACGGCGTACCTCCATTTGACGACCCCGCCTATGTGGGCATTTGGGATTCAGCAAACAACTTGATCATGGAAGTGGCCATGAGTCCGAACGACTCGGCAACGGTGCCATCCACCATCAACTCTCCATGCTTCCAACCACCCGGTGGCATCTGTGTCCGTGTAGCCAATTACTACGCCATAGTAAACCTACCTCCAATACCAGGCGGATATCAATTAGCATATCAACGCTGCTGCCGCAACCAAACAATCCTGAATGTAGTGAACCCGTTGAACACGGGTGCATCCTTCTACGCCACCATCCCCGGAAACGGGATAATAAACAGCAATCCCGTTTTCAATGAGCTGCCACCGGCATTCGCCTGCAACGGCTATCCGCTGGTGTTCGACCATTCGGCGACAGATTTGGATGGCGACTCCTTGGTTTACTCTATATGCAATCCATTGGACGGAGCCAACTTAGGGAATTCAGCGCCACTACCCTCCCAAGCTCCTCCACCTTTTCTTCCTATCACCTTCCAGGCCCCTTTCAACATTTCAAACCTGATGGGCGGCACACCTCTCACCATCGACCCCGCAACAGGTGAGCTTACGGCCATACCAAACACCTTGGGGCAGTTTGTAATAGGCATATGTGTGAGTGAATACCGCAACGGACAATTGTTGAGCACCACGATGCGAGATTATCAAATCAATGTTGTGGATTGCCCTTCACTAGTAGTCGCAGGCATCATCTCACCAGGTGTAGTTTGCGGTAGCAATACGGTAACAATGACTAACAACAGCTATGGAGCATCCAGTTACCTGTGGAATTTTTATGACCCATCCGTACCAAACAGTACCTCAACCGCCTTCAGTCCGTCATGGACATATCCCGACACAGGAACATACGTGGTTTCGTTGATAGCATTTTCAACCCTAGACTCCTCCTGCACCGATACCACAGCCAGGGTCATAACATTTCTCCCCGAGTTCATCACCGATTTCTCCATAGATACAACCACTTGTAGCTATACTGTTTCATTCAACGACACGTCTAACACTGGAGCAGGAACGATCAATTTCTGGGATTGGAATTTTGGAGATAATTCAGCGCACGCTTATTCTGCCGACCCACAACATACCTACGCAGGACCAGGAACCTACACCGTTACGTTAATTACGAGATCAACGGGGTTTTGCAGGGATACCATTGTAAAAACCTTTACGCTGGATCCACCAACAACATTCCAACCGATTATAGCAGGGCCAACTTCCGCCTGCCAAGGATCGACACCACCAAACCTTGCGGTTAATATTGCGACCAGTAGCGGACAAAGCCTAAGTCCTTACCAGGTGAACTACACCATTGATGGAAATGCGCAAGCTCCTTTGTTCACCAACACAAACCAAGCCATCATCCAACCGAGCACCGCAGTCGTAGGAAGTCAATTGATTCAAATAACTGGGATCACCAGTGTCAATCATCCTGATTGTGGATCTTCGGGGACAACTAATTTTCTTTTCACAGTAAACTCAGGCGTTTCTGCCATCAGTTCGGCAAACATGACGGTGTGTAAGAACCAGCCGGCAACAGTAGATTTCACAGGATCGGGAGGCACACCTCCATACACATTCGTTTATAATATCAATAATGGTCCCGATTTGGTCATCAATTCGCCTGCGGGTTCGAGCACTGCAACGATCGCGGTTAACACCTCCATAGCTGGTGTTTATTCATTTAACCTCACCAATGTTGCCGGGTCAGGAGCCCAGCCCTGTCCGCCAACAGCGTTAAGCAGCACCATGATAACTGTTACAGAACCGCCAAACGCATCCATCAGCATAGACACCACCATTATTTGCCAATACGGAAACTCACCAATCATCACCTTCACCGGCACTGGCGGAACACCTCCATACGCGTTCCAGTATTCGCTGAATGGTTCAGCTGCGCCCACACTATTTTCCCCAGCAAATTCGAATACGGCTCAACTGCAACTGCCTACTTCAAATCCAGGAACCTTTAACGTGGTATTGAATACGGTTTCAAGTGCAACCGCAGTAAACTGCTCACGCAGCTTATCGCAAAATGCCCTCTTCGCAGTAATTCCCGCACCTAGCGCCACTGTAACAGGGGATGTGGTTGTTTGTCAAAATGACAACCCTGCAAACCTTACCATCTCAGGATTCAATAGCACCCCACCCTATTTGTTCGAATATTCGTTGAACAATGGAGCTACCCAAACCATTCAATCGACGGGAACAACCGCCAACATAAGCATCCCAACCAACATCGCTGGCAATTTCCAATTAGTACTCACGGGCGTGTCGGGAAATACCAATCCTGTATGTCCTTCCAGCTTGAATGATACGGCCATTGTAACGGTTAGACAGCTGCCAACCGCCACAGTATTCACGCCCGACAGCTTATGTCTGAACGACAATAACGGAGCGGCATTGGTTACTTGCAGCAACGGCGTTTCACCGTACACCATAGATTACAACTTAGGTAACGGACCCACTTTGCAAGAGAGCACTATTGGCAATACGCTTTCAATTATGTTGCCAACCAATATTCCGGGACAGAATACGTTAAACCTTATAAGCGTTTCTGACGGCGGCGTGCCATCTTGTGCTCGAAGCCTGAGCACTAGCGCAAGCTATTTTGTTGAAGAAGTGAGTCCCAACTTCCTTGCAGCCCCTTTGGTATGCCCATATTCAGGAAACTATCAGTTTCTCAATCAAACCTTGAATGGACAGTCCTGGTATTGGGATTTTGATGATGGCAGCTATTCGTTTGAAACGAATCCGTTTCATGAATTTGTGGAGGGTGGTATTTTTGAAGTAACCTTGGTAGCCACCTCACAATCCGGTTGCGTTGATTCCATATCGGAAAACCTGGAAGTTATTCAACCCCATCGGGTTTGGATCCCCAATGCCTTTACTCCTAATGGCGATGTCAAGAATGAACGCTTCATGCCGGTCATCACTTCAGTAAAGGACTATTCGCTGAGCATCTATAATCGTTGGGGACAGTTGCTTTTCTATACCGATGACCCCAACGAAGGCTGGAATGGTCAATTTAACGGACGCGACCTGCCTGAAGGCATCTATGTCTTTTTGATGACTAGCACTGATTTGTGCAACAAGCAAGATGTTCGAAGAGGTGCGTTCACATTGGCGCGCTAATTCTATTACACTTGAACTCCGTTTTGTAATTTCACCGCCAAATGGCGGAACATCTTTTACAAGTCGACAACTTAACCGTACAATTCGGAAAAACTTTCACGGCAGTTGATGGGATCAGCTTCACCTTGGAAAAAGGTCAGACCGTAGGTATTGTTGGCGAATCAGGATCGGGAAAATCAGTCACCTCCCTTTCCATCATGCGTTTGATAGCATCGCCTCCCGGTAAAATCACTAATGGCTCCATTCTTTATAATAATCGGGCAGGACAAAAAGTTGACCTGGCAAGCTTGAATGAGGATGCGATACGGGGTTACCGGGGGAACGAAATCGC
Source organism: Bacteroidia bacterium (assembly GCA_023262505.1). GTDB lineage: Bacteria > Bacteroidota > Bacteroidia > AKYH767-A > OLB10 > JALRAP01. Next base: position 7,124 of record JALRAP010000023.1, on the reverse strand, counting down.
GATGATCTTCCAAGAACCGATGACTTCCCTGAATCCGGTTCTGACATGTGGATATCAAGTTGCTGAAGCGCTCAGACTTCACAAGAAACTCAACAAAAAAGAAGCGCGAGCAAAAACCATCGAGCTTTTCAATAAAGTTAAGCTTCCAAGACCAGAGGCCATTTTCGATAGTTATCCCCACGAAATTTCTGGCGGACAAAAACAGCGGGTGATGATAGCGATGGCCATCAGTTGCGACCCCGCCATATTGATTGCCGACGAGCCCACTACAGCGCTGGACGTAACCGTTCAAGCCGAAATCATACAACTGCTCAAGGAACTTCAGCAGGAGCATGGCATGGGCATTATTTTCATCACCCATGACCTCGGGGTGATTGCAAGTATTGCCCAGCGAGTGGTAGTGATGCACCGTGGCAAGGTGGTAGAGGAAGGAGAAGTGCATGACATATTCAAAAACCCAAAACACCCATACACACGCGGCCTCATTGCTTGTAGACCGACATTGGGAAGAAAATTGCGCCGACTTCCCACGATATCGGATTTCATGTCGGAAGGGGAAAGAACCATCATTGCACCCAACATCGACATACAAAACCATTTTCAATCGCTCACTATTTCAGATAATGAAACTAAGGAGCGAAGGAACACTTTGGAATCCCAAGTTCCCCTTTTGAAAGTCGAAAACATCCGAAACTGGTTTCCAATTAGGAAGGGCTTTTTCAGTCTCACCAAAGACTACGTGAAAGCCGTAGACGATGTGAGCTTTGAAGTTTACCCAGGGGAAACGCTCGGATTGGTTGGGGAATCGGGCTGTGGCAAAACAACATTGGGCCGAACCATCCTGCGACTCATAGAACCAACATCAGGGAAAATCACATTCAAAGGAACCAACATAAACAGCCTTACCGCATCTCAGATGCGTGCCATGCGGAAGCACATGCAGATTATTTTCCAAGACCCTTACTCGTCACTCAATCCCAGAATGACCATCGGTGAAGCGATCATGGAGCCGATGCGTGTGCACAAATTGCATAGCAACGACAAAACACGAAAGGAAAAGACCATTGACCTGCTTGAACGTGTCAGCTTAAAAGCCGAGCACTTCAACCGCTACCCACATGAGTTTTCGGGAGGACAACGTCAGCGTATTTGCATTGCCAGAGCCATTGCTGTGGAGCCTGAGTTCATCATCTGTGATGAATCTGTTTCGGCATTGGACGTTTCGGTCCAGGCACAAGTATTGAATTTGCTGAATGAGTTGCGCGATAAATTCGGTTTCACTTATATTTTCATTTCCCATGACCTTGCGGTGGTGAAGTTCATGAGTGACCGTATGATTGTGATGAATAAAGGCAAAATTGAAGAAGCCGGTTACCCGGATGACATTTACGCCAATCCGAAATCGGATTACACACGCAAATTGATTGCCGCCATACCAGGAGAAATTTGATTCCTCAAGACGAGAAACTCCACTTCAGTCGAAGAAACACATTGGACTGCTGCGGTGATTTGCCATAAAATCCCATGCCCGTTAGCAATGCCTCCAAATCCTCACCTAATGAGTAATTCAAGGAAGGCATAACCACCCATTGTTCACCATCGGCATATAACAAAACCAAGCCGGAGTTCCATTTGATGTTGAATTGTTTCGATAACTGCAAAGCCAACGCCCGTTGATACGACAAGGCGCTTCCACCCATTAAATTCGAGGAGTAAGTATCGCTTGAATAAGCAGCCTTAACCAAAGGATTTTTCATTTCTCCATTATAAAAGGAATTCAAACCGATATACCACCCAGGCTCGAATGTCCGATCAACACCCAACGAAGCTACCATGCCGTATTCCAATCGAGGGTCATCATGAAAATAAGAATATCTGATTTCCCCTTTGAAACCCAAGTCGCTGATATTTCCTGCCCATCCTATTCCGCCAAGCCAATTGCCGCGTGCATTACCTGTTAAGATTTGCCAATCGTATCCATTTCGATTGAACCGATAAAGTATCGCAGTGGAAGGGTCGTGGTTTTCTTCATAGGCGGTGGCGAATTCTACAAACGCCATGTCACCAGTTGCACATTGAAACCGAAAAGCATCCCTTCCAGGCCTCTCTTCATAATCAAAATCGAAAAAGTCGTAAGCATTGAACACATCATTAGGGTTCCAAAGCGTGTTTACACCCCAATTGATTCTCTGCCTGCCGATGGACAGGTTCCATTTGTTATAATCCACATCCAACAACATCCTATCAACATTGAATACGGTTGAGTAATGTTCCATGATATCGTTTTCAAATGTGAGGTCAACCATACCACGGTCGTTATCCATGGTTTGATAAATGATGGGATACCGCTCAACCAAATCGCCACCATAAAGCGAGAATCGGGCATCCATTCGAAGTGAAACGTGTTGTGTAATATTCAAATCATTTCGCACACGTGTTTGAGTAAATTCTGAAAGAAGTCGATCACCATGGTAAGGATCCTGTGTTGACATCATCATACCCTTGATGTAACCCTTGATTTCCCATTTGCGCTGTACCTGTCCATAACAATACAATGGACCCATCAAGCACAGAGACAACAACACCCTGATAAACACTTCAGACATGCGTCAATGGTGTTTTTGCCGTGTCGCCTACGATGCGACCATCCTCCAAGGTTACCACCCTGCGCGCCTTCTCAATAACCCTTGGGTCGTGTGTGGAAAAAATGAATGTGGTCTTGTCCTCGCGATTCAATTCGGCCATCATGTCGAGGAGATTGGCAGCTGATTTTGAATCCAGGTTGGCAGTAGGTTCATCAGCAAGAATGAACTTGGGCTTCGAAGCCATCGCACGTGCTACAGCAATACGCTGTTGTTGCCCTCCCGAAAGTTCACCTGGCCGCACATCCATCTTGTCCGACATGCCTACCCGGAATAACAACTCTTCGGCCCTAAGATTGCGTTCTTTCTTACTCGCCCCTTGCATCAGCATCACAAGTGATATATTCTCCTTCGCACTGAGAACCGGAACTAAATTGAATGATTGAAAAACGAAGCCGATGTGATGCAGCCGGAAATCAATAAGCTTGTTGGATGCTAATGATGCGAGATCCTTACCTGCCACCACCACATTACCTGTTGTTGGCTTGTCTAGACCGCCGATTATATTCAACAAAGTCGATTTTCCAGATCCCGATGGGCCCACCAAAGCAGTGAACTCACCCTCTTCCACATGCAGATGCACATCGGTTAAGGCCTTTACCGGAACGGTACCGGGATTATATACTTTGGAAACATTGTGGGCATCGATTACAGTTTGTGCCATGGTTCTAGATTTTGCGTATGGCTTGCGTGGGCTCCAAACGAACCGCCTTGATGGCTGGATAAACAGCTGAAACAACAGCCACTCCGATGGTCATAAGCAACACGGGCCAATAATACTTTTGATCAAGTTGAAAGTAAATGACATTAGAGAAGCCATACCTGGAAAGGGCTTCAGAATATTGTGAAAGGTTGACACCATGGGTACCGAAATAACGAATGGTTGCGTGTCCCAACAACAAGCCGAGCGGCCCTCCAACCAAAGCAAGCCAAATTGTTTCGAGCATGACCATGGCAAATATTCGAAGCCGGTTCATGCCGATAGCCATCAGCATGCCCAGTTCTCGTTGCCGCTCCAACACAGCCATCAACATAGTGTTCACTATACCGAACATGAGCGCCATCAAAATGATGCCCATGAATATGTACATGTACAAATCGAATGAGTTTACCACTAGATCCAGCTCCGGCGACAAGCCCATCCAATCCAACACCTCCTCACCATGAGACAAAAAGCTGATTTGCGTTCGAACTTGTTCCAGTGAAGCGCCTTCATTTAACAGTACTGCCAACTCGTTTGAAACGTCACCCAATGCTGCAAGCTCCTGCATGCGATTCAAAGGGATAAAAACCATACTCTCATCGTAAGCTGAATTACGCGTCTTGTAGATGCCTTTGACACGAAAAGCCCCTGAAACCATTTCATTATTCGCATCCTGCAACATCACCACCACCTTGCCGCCCACTTTTGCATGTATCTTTTCAGCCAGCTTTGAGCCAATCAACATCTCCTTGCGGGAGCTATCATTAAAATAAGCTCCATCCACCACCATGGAATCCAAACCCGTCACCTTCCGTTCATCAGAAACCGGTGTACCCACCAGCATTACGCCAGAGGATCCAGAAGCGGCAAGAATCATGCAGGGACTGATGCATCTTCGAACTGTAGCCTTGACATCGGGCATTGAATTAATCGCGGTTTGTAATTCCAGGGAATTACGAACCGTGTCTTTCAACTCCATTTCGCTCCTGAATCCTGGATGGTGAACCTGAATATGGGATAATTGATAAAGTATGACGTTTTGTATATGCCCCTGGTACATGCCAAATGAAAAAGACATAGCTGTTAGTCCAGCCCATAAACCAACGGCAATAGACATCATCACCACTAGGCTGCGCACCTTGTTCCTCCAGATATTCCTCCATGCGATTAATACCAACATAGCTCAGCTGTTTATTGCTTGAAGCGGTTGAAGCCTTTGGATTTTCACAAAGGGATAGGTAGCTAGCAACATGGTTACCAACATTACCAAAAGGGCTTGATAAGCGATTACAGTTGGATCGTTGGAACATGGTATGATCGCCTCTAGTCCGAAACCCCTGTATACATCTGCAACCCTACCACCTACCCGAATTGGATGCTGATGGAACCAATTCACCAAAGGATAACCAACGGATGAGGCGGCCAAAACACCAATTGCCGAGATAAGAAAAAGCTCAATCACCACTATGAATCCGAGCACGCGCTTATGCATTCCGATGGCAACCAAAATGCCGAACTCGTGGAGACGCTCACGTGTCATCATCAGCATGGTGCCGAACAAGCCGAAAGATATCACTAAGTACAAGATGTAGATGGTGATATAATGCCCAGCCGAATCAGCCTCAACCAACTGATCCAATTCCGGTAGCATCTGCTTCCAGTGCATCACTTCATATAGATTGGTATCAACTGTTGTACTAATCGCATGAAAAGCGCTTTCCATTGCATCGGGTTCGGAAACCATCACGGACAAGGAGGTTATCATAGAATCGGCTGAAAAAACATTTTGGCAAGCCGATAAATCCATATAGGCCATGGATTCATCTAATTTAGGAGAGCCGAGTCGCACAACTCCGCAAACCGGCAACAATGCTGCGGCCATGTTTCCGTGGTAGCCTTGTCCCAACAACACAACCGAATCTCCAACCTGTGCTCGCAGGATGTTCGACAAGGTGACACCCAAAACAACGCCTTGCTCCCCGTTTTTTGGCAATCTCCCTTCAATGATCTTATCACCGATATTGGTTATGCCGCTTTCGCGGGATGGATCAATGCCAGTGATGGCTACAGGGCGTGACTTATCACCTGCGGCAAGCAAAGCAAATGTTTCCAATCGGGGCACGATAGAGGAGACACCTGTTTGTTCGATGCGTCGCCAGAGTGCTTGGCAATTTGAAAAGGAATTGTCGATTATTCGCTCATCCCAGTACCCTTTGGCATGCACCTGTATGTATCCCGAAGAAAATCGCACCATGGTATCCGTCATGTTCTCATAAACCCCCTTGGTTGCGGAGCGCATGATGATGGCCAACAATACTGCAAAAAAAACAGAAGCCATCGTGATGAGAGTTCGGCGACGATTACGCCAAATGTTCCTCCATGCCAATGTCAGATACATGTTCATCGCACCGTTTTCATATTGACCGTACTGAAAAAAGCATCTTCAATCGGATCATCGAGAACCAAATTGCGATATGACATCACAGTTTTCTGCCCTTTCTTATCGATGGGGGTCATCTCCATGGTAACTGGCAACATTCGCCCAGCCATCAATCCAACCTCTGTGGTGGTAATGACAGAAGACAGCACACCATCCTCATCATAAAATTCCATCTTGAGTTCCATCAGGTCACGCTCATCGATCCAAACCATCACCTTACCCCACACCACCGCGGATTCGGGTTTGGGTATCATAGTTATGATGCGGCAAGACCGATTCAGCAAAGTATCTGTCCCACTATACGTGTGTGTGTAGTCGTTAACAGCTGAAGACTCTTTTACCAAGTCATCGTTGGAGAAATCGGTTCCCATCCAGCTTTGCGACATCATGGAAGGAGGCAGTTTGATGCTGCGCTCGATGGAAGGAATCCAGTTCCAAACCTCTTTTCCCCGTTTCAGAAAAACCGTGCCCCGATCCTTTGCAGGGGATACCACGTAAATCATCGAGTAATCGGTCCCTTTGGCCCACATGCGCATAGTAAGTTCACGCGACCAACTCGGTCTTACTATCCGTATAAGCACTTCAGCTTTTGAGGTGTTACCACGTGCATGTGCATCAGCTTTTCGAACCATTTCAGTGGCCGAAATCTGTGCCAAAGCAGCAAAGTGGCAGATAGAAGATAGTATGAAAATAAAAATCGTGGCCTTTTTCATATCGCCGACAAAGCTATCAGCAACAGGCTCGCTATCGGATGATTTACGTCATGCCGATAATCAGGGAATCAATAACCTAGTATTGGACTTAACCATTTTTCAGCTTCTTCCTTGACCCAAGACTTGCGTCGTGTATAATCCTCCACTTGGTCCTTTGCAATCTTACCTGTTCCAAAGTAGGCAGACTGGGGGTGGGCGATATACAAACCGCATACGGCGGCAGTTGGATACATGGCCAAACTCTCCGTAAGTTGCACACCTGTGTGCTTAGTCGCCTCCAGTATTTGAAAAAGCGTTGTCTTTTCGGTATGATCGGGTTGTGCCGGATATCCAGGAGCTGGACGGATGCCTCGATATTTTTCGGCAATCAAGTCATCGCCGCTTAAATCCTCATTCTTGGCATAGCCCCAGAGCTCTTTGCGCACTTTACAGTGCATGAATTCCGCAAAAGCCTCTGCCAATCGGTCGGCCAATGCCTTTAACATGATAGCAGAATAATCGTCGTGGTCTTTCTCAAATACAGCAACACGCTCGTCCACCCCATCGCCCGTGGAGACCACAAATGCACCGATATGATCTGCGTATCCCGACGGGGCTACATAATCACTCAAGGCAAGGTTCGGCAT
>JALRAP010000022.1 GCA_023262505.1 Bacteroidia bacterium | reverse complement strand
AGAAATGGTGAACTAACAGATTCAGCAACCCTTGCCAAACTTGAATACATAGACGAGGTAAGAAGATTCGCGGTAGATTCACTAGGACTTGATAACACCGAAAACTATACCACCTATTACAACCAGAATAAGAAACCGATTTTGTGGGTGGTAACTGGATCCCTCCCCTACGAATTCAAAGAGAAGACCTGGTGGTTTCCTTTCATAAACACCGTTTCATACAAAGGTTTTTTCAATGAAAGTTTAGCATTTCAGGAAGCAAACAACATCGAGGGCGAAGGATACGAGTCCGACATATATTCACCCGAAGCATGGTCAACACTTGGTTTTTTTACAGACCCCGTGTTGTCAAACATGTTGAATCGTGGACCTGGCAAATTGGCTGAGCTTATCATTCATGAGCTTGCACATGCAACAGTATACTTACCAAGCGAAGTCGATTTGAATGAGAACTTAGCCACCTTGGCGGGAGAATACGGAGCAAAGAGGTTCCTTCGATATAAATACGGAGAACAGTCAAACGAATATTTGAGGTATGCAAACAGGCTGAAAGATGATGAGGTTTACTACCGACACATGATGCGAGGATATTCTCGATTAGACAGCCTATACAACACTTTCAATCCTAAAGACGAAGTGGTTTACAAAGCAGGAAAGAAATATGGCCTAATTGCAGAAATACTGTTGGAAATTAATAGACTTCCACTAAGCGATTTGAACAGATACCGATATGATTTCGAAAAAGGTAAGTTACCTGGCAATCCGGATTTTATAGCTTTTTCCAGATATCGAGGCGGACTTGAGAAGTTGGATTCCGTTTTGAACTTTCGATATCAACAAAACATCGGTAAGATGTTGCGTGAGATTCAGTCCAACGGTAAAGTTGCGGCTGAATTAAATCAACCGAAGTGACCTACAAACCACAGGTAACAGCAGACAAAAGGTATTCCTACCAATAGTGCATCAAATCTATCCAGGATACCGCCATGGCCAGGAAATAGCGTGCCAGAATCCTTGATGTTAATGCTGCGTTTAAGCATCGACTCAACCAGATCGCCAAGCGTGCCGAAAACCGACATTAAAACTGCAACTGCTATCCATTCATACAATGCCAACTCTGCGAACAATCGATGATTCAACCAAGCTGCGGCAATTGATAGCGCCAATCCTCCAAAAAAACCCTCCCATGACTTTTTGGGGGATATTCTTTCAAACAACCTGTTTTTTCCGAATCTACTGCCCACGAAGTAAGCGCCAGTATCATTTGCCCATATATGCAAGATGCAACCCATCAATAGTCCTCCATGATATGTTATCCCAGAGTCTTCAGCCGGCATAAAAGCCATAACTATCATCATTGAAACCGGAACAGCCAGATAAATGACTCCTAGCATGGTACTTGCGATATTCAAAAAGGGCTTTTCTTGTTTTCTATACATCTCGAATATGAACACCAAGAATGTTAAAGGCAACAATAACGCAAGCGACTCAACAGTCAATATTCTAACAGTAATTAAATAAGTAATCGCACAGAGTGAAATGCCGATTGTGAGTCCCATCACTTTTTGGGGAGCGTTTTCTCCAGCAGAAATCAACCTGTAAAACTCAAGCAATCCCAAAATCAATAACATTGCCATAAGGACGAGAAAAGTCCATTGATTGGCCATGATACATGACACTACAATACCAGCAAAGAAAATTGCTGTAACTACTCTTTGTTTGAGGTCAGTCAACGTCTATGGATTCTATTAGAATTAATGCGTTTTTAACTTGGTTCTCAGGCACCAAAACCTCTATTTCCCCTAAAAAAGTATATACCGAATCTCTACGATCGGAGCGAAAAGACTCTATACCATTATCATTCAATACGGTTGTAACTATTTCCGCATTAACGGGTGAATAGGCCTTATATACACACACCCAATTGGTGTTATCAGTATTACCAGCCATCCTTGTCAATAAGAAAAAGATATAACTCAAGAGGGCCTTGTGCTCCAATCACCGTTTCATTTCCGATATCAGCAGTTCGACCCGGACCGGTTATAAAAGAAAGGGATGATGGATTGAAGTATTCTTTTCTTGAATGCAAACCATCCAACACATCCTTGAAATCTTGGACAAGTTGATTGGTGAACGCAACAACAACATGAGTACTGGCAAAGAAGGGAAGACTTCTACCCGATACAGAAGCAGATGACACAACAATGGACCCGGTCCTAGCTATCAGGTATTCGCAAGATGATATTGCAACATCACAATTTGGAATTTGACTTGCATCTGCTGCCACGTTAAACTCGCATTGACGCAAAAAATCCAATGGAGCCTGTTCTGTACAAACCATGTTACGCCATTGATTCTTGTGAACCAACTCCATCAACACTTCAGCAAACTCAATTTCATCCTTACAAAATTGGAAATACCCACCAGAATCCCTGAAGGATTTGGCAAAAGCATATTCAGGAACATCACCCGCAGGCTGGAATATTGATTGGTGATAATCTGCTCCTGGTGTAGGCTCAGGGGTTTTTGAAATCAAAGAAGCCCTGAGCTTCTTTAGCACCTTTTCCCTGGTTGCGCTTTCTTGCATATCGATGAATTAAAGATATAAAAGGCAAAATAAGCCCATAATATATCATCAATTTCATCAATGCAAAATCAGTTTTCAGCACCAGGTTGTGAGTTTCCGACTTTATTGTCGGAAGATTCATGGCTTACAATCTCAGAGACCTGAGTTGCTTCGGTGTTTTCTTCGATATCAAAAGGCCTTTTGCCGAAAATTTGCTCCAGATCCTCCTTGAAGATCACCTCCTTGTCAAGCAAATGGCTTGCCAATTGCTCCAACTTCTCCTTGTTTGCAGCAAGAATTTCCTTGGTTCGGACATAACACGCGTCAACTAATTTGCTGACCTCCTCATCAATGATTTGCGCAGTTTTTTCACTGTAGGGCTTAGAGAAATTGTAGTCTTGTTGACCCGACGAGTCATAGAAAGAAATGTTGCCTATTTTGTCATTCAAGCCAAAAATGGACACCATAGCATATGCCTGTTTGGTTATTTTTTCCAAGTCGCTCAGGGCCCCAGTTGAAACTTGTCCAAACATCACATCCTCAGCCGCTCTACCTCCCAAAGCCGCACACATTTCATCCACAATCTGCTCCTTGGTGGTAATTTGACGCTCTTCAGGCAAGTACCAGGCAGCACCTAAGGAATTGCCTCTAGGCACAATTGAAACTTTTACCAATGGATGAGCATGACGAAGAAGCCAGCTAACTGTGGCATGACCAGCCTCGTGAAATGCGATTACTTTTTTCTCATGAGCTGAGATAATCTTGTTCTTTTTCTCAAGTCCACCAATGACTCGATCAACTGCATCCAGAAAATCCTGCTTATCAACCAGGCTTTTGTTGCGACGTGCTGCGATCAAGGCCGCCTCGTTGCAAAGATTGGCTAAGTCAGCCCCTGAAAAGCCAGGTGTCTGCTTGGCCAAGAAGTCAATGTCTACTGTAGAATCCGTCTTTACAGGCTTCAAATGAACCTTGAATATCTCCTTCCTTCCATTCAAATCTGGAAGCTCAACATAAATCTGACGATCAAAACGTCCTGGACGGAGCAAAGCGCGGTCTAGCACATCTGCACGGTTAGTGGCCGCCAATATGATCACACCACTATTGGAACCGAAGCCATCCATCTCTGTCAAAAGCTGATTCAATGTGCTTTCGCGTTCGTCGTTGGCGCTAAATGAGGGCGCTTTACCACGTGCCCGACCAATGGCATCAATCTCGTCAATGAAAATGATTGCTGGTGCTTTTTCCTTGGCTTGACGGAACAAATCACGGACACGGCTTGCTCCAACACCCACAAACATTTCAACGAAATCTGATCCTGAAAGCGAAAAGAATGGAACTTGAGCCTCTCCTGCTACCGCTTTTGCAAGCAGTGTTTTGCCAGTACCGGGAGGACCGACCAACAAAGCACCACGTGGTATCTTTCCTCCCAAGGAAGTATACTTTTTAGGGTTCTTTAGGAAATCAACGATCTCCATTACCTCCACCTTTGCCTCCTCTAATCCGGCTACATCATTGAAGGTCACTTTAACTTGCATGTCTTTGTCAAAAAGCTGGGCCTTGGATTTTCCAATATTGAAGATCTGGCTTCCGCCACCTCCGCCGCCCATTCGCCTGAACAAAAACATCCAGAGAAGCACCAACAGAATTATCGGGAACAACCAAGTCAGGAAGAAATCGAACAAACTGCGCTCGTTGTTGTTGTATTTGATGGCCACTTTTTCATTCTCAGCAAATCCCTGTTGCGCCTCCTCCATCTGTTTGTCGAACGAGCCAACATCTCCAATGGTAAAGAAAAAATGCGGCCCTGCATTCGGTGTATCGCCAAAAGCCTTCTTGGCAACGGATTTGTATTTGTCTTGGTTGAGCTTTTCCTTTCGGATATAAACATTGACTCGCTCCTTGTTGATCACTTCTATGCGATCAACATCCCTTGGAACAAGCATTTCATTCTTAAACTGGATCCAACTTGTTTCCTTGGTTTGCCCTCCCAAGTCCATGAAATTAACGGCAAAAATTATAAGGATCAAAATGGCGTAAATCCAATAAAAATTGAAATTGAATTTGGACATTCCCTTCTTGGAAAACTTATTTCCCGTTCCTTGTTCGTTACCGCCGGTTTGTTTATTCGAATCAGACATAATAGATAGTATCAGGTTGTGGCAATGTCAACATCCATGCCATTGGAAATGATGTGACAATATGAGCAAATTAACAAAGGTGGGGCAGGAATGTTCAGCCAATTTTGGTTGTTTTAGCATCAGCCCAAAAACGTTCTATGCCGTAATATTCTCGTTGTTCATGAAGGAAAACATGAACTACCATGTTGATGTAGTCCAACAGGATCCATTCAGCATTTGTAAATCCTTCACGGAATGATGGTCGTTCGCCCAATAACTTAAACACCTCATCTTCAATAGAGTGTGCTATTGCGCCGACTTGGGTCGTTGAATCTCCGTGACAAACAACAAAGTAATCGGCTATGGAAGTGCCTGTGGACTTGAGATCCATAACCACCAAATCCTTGGCTTTTTTCTCTTGCGCACCTAAAACTACCGCATCTAAAAGGCTAGTTGGGACTGTGTTTTTTTTGACGGTTGTTTTCTTGGCAGTTCTCTTGGTGCTAGCGGGCATTTATCAAATGAATATGTTTGTACAAAAATAACTCTTTTTGCTTCATGCTGCAAATCAGTCACTAAGCCATTACATGAACACTAGAATCGAACTAATAGTTTTAGAGGTGGTGGATTCAACCAACCGATTTGCCCAGGGGCTTTTGCAAGATGGAGTTCATGTGGAGGAAGGGACTGCCATTCTGTCTTTTTTCCAAACTGCAGGCAAAGGACAAAAGGGAAATATTTGGGAAAGCGAGCCTCGAAGCAATATGCTTGCCTCAGTTATTCTTAACCCCGATTTTTTAGAACCAACCAATTTGTATTTAATCAACCAAATAGCTTCATTGAGCATATGCGCCATTTTAAAAACATATTCAGGTCAAGAGTTCAAAATAAAATGGCCGAACGACATCATGTTCGGTGAAAAGAAGGTCGCGGGAATTTTAATTGAAAATTCAATTCGAGAAAGAAAGTGCACACAAAGCATAGTGGGTGTTGGAATAAATCTGAATCAACTTTCTTTTGGGCCCTATGAGCCGAATGCAATTGCTTTAAAAACGATAACTGGCAAATCAATCGAATCGATACCTGAATTCACAAAGGAATGGCGAGATGTGTTGATGGAGTATTTCGAGTTGATTCGAAATGGTGAAAGTAGAAGGATTAATGAATCTTACTCCAAATTACTTTTCGGCTTAGGAGAGGTAAGAGAATTCGAATACGATGGGACCCGATCCAAGGGAGTCATCCAAGGAGTTACCAAAGAGGGCTACCTAGTAATTAAAATAGATGATCAAATTCGAGAATTCGGAATTAAAGAGGTAAAACACCTTTTCAATCAAGAAAACAGATGAATCTTTAAAGCCATTTGTCAGGAGACTCCTTCCAAACCTTCAATCGGTCGAGTTCGCTTTCGCTTATAAATCCTAAGCGCAATGCCCGTTCTACCAATACTTCATAATTGCTCAGCGAATATACTGGGCAAGAAATATCCTTGAAAGATTCTGTGGCAACAGGAAATCCATAGGTGAAAATGGAAACCATTCCCTTAACCATTACCCCGCCATCGCGAAGAGCATTGACTGCCTTGATGCTGCTTTGGCCTGTGGATATAAGGTCTTCCACTACCACGCAAGTTTGCCCAGGCTTAATCTCGCCCTCAATTTGATTTTTGGTTCCATGGTCCTTGGGGGCGGGCCTCACATAAACAAAGGGCAAACCCATTGACTCTGCCACTAGTGCTCCTTGAGCGATGGCCCCGGTTGCCACACCGGCAATTAAGTCTGGACTTCCGAACTTTTCATCAATCAGTTTGACTAATTCTTGACGTATGTATGTTCTGATTTTAGGATGGCTCAGTGTAATCCTGTTATCACAGTAAATTGGAGAATTCCAACCAGAGGCCCATTTAAATGGAGCGGAAGGAGATAGTTTAACTGCCTTTATTTGCAGTAGGAAATCAGCTATATTTGTTGCGGTTGTTCCAATACCCATGAGACAAATTTACAAAGTTTTTTTGAGCGATACCGAGCTGAACTTTGTAGAAGATGAACCATCCGGTAATTCTGAAGAGATTCAAATTTCCCGAGAAGATGTAATTGGAATCCTTGAAAAAAAAGTTCCCTCCTCAAGAATCTCGATTATTTCTAAAAACGCTTCGAAGTCATTTCTGCAATTCTGTTCCGAGTTCAATCACATTGATGCTGCAGGAGGGATTGTAAACAAAGCGGGGACCGGTAACTTCCTAATGATATTAAGAAACGGGGTTTGGGATTTCCCCAAAGGAAAGATGGACGAGGGAGAAGTTCCGGCAGCCACTGCCATACGTGAGGTACAAGAAGAGTGCGGTATCAATGGATTGAAAATTGTTAAACCATTGAAGACAACTTATCATGGTTATATGTTCAAAGGTTATCCAACCATCAAGCGCACTTTTTGGTTCCTTATGGAATGTGAAGGACACAAAACTCCAATTGGTCAGTTAGAGGAGGGCATTACCCAAGTGGAATGGGTTTCAAAAGAAAAGGTTGAAGCGTTATTGAAAGACGGATACGGCTCCCTAAAAGATTTGTGGGCCGAATTCAATTCGTTTTACCAGGATACTCCTTGAGCGCAGCTTCAAGACATTTCATTGCTTGACTAAGCGATGGAATGTTCAAGACATAAGCAAGCCTGACCTCATCCTTGCCTTTGTTGGGTGACGAGTAAAAGCCTGTCGCAGGCGCCAACATCACTGTTTGGTTTTCAAAAGAAAACGACTCTAGTAACCATTGGCAAAAACGATCAGCATCATCAATTGGCAAACGGGCAATAACATAGAAAGCGCCGCTGGGCTTCGGACAAAATACACCTGGCATATTGTTGAGGGCATTGACCAAGAAATCTCTTCTGGCCACATATTCCTGAGATACGGCTTCGAAATAAGAGTCAGGTGTGTCTATAGCGGCCTCAGCAGCAATCTGACCATAGCTAGGCGGGCTCAATCTTGCCTGCGCAAACTTCAAGGCTGAAGCCATCACTTCCTTGTTTTTAGAAACCAAGGCTCCAATCCTGATTCCACATGCACTATACCTCTTGGAGACACTATCAACCATGATGGCATGCTCCTCCAACCCTGAAAGAGACATCACAGAAACATACTCATTCCCGTCATAACAGAATTCCTTATAAACCTCATCCGAGAATAAGAACAAGTCATGCTTCAAACATAAGTCGCGCAAAGCCTCCAACTCTGATCTGGTATAGAGATAACCCGTGGGATTTCCCGGGTTACAAATCATTATCGCCTTTGTGGATTTAGTGATCCTTTTTTCAAATTCAGAAATCGGAGGCAATGCGAAACCAGTCTCAATTGATGATTCAATCGGACAAACGCGAACGCCAGCCTGGGTACCAAAACCCAAGTAATTGGCATAAAAAGGCTCAGGAATGATGACTTCGTCCCCCTCGTTCAAGCAAGTCATCATGGCGATTTCAATGGCCTCAGAACCACCAGTGGTTACCATGATATCGGTGTAATCCAGGCGAATGCCAAACTTCGAGTAATACCCAACCAACTTTCTACGGTAAGATTCGTTTCCTGCCGAATGGCTGTATTCAATAACCTTCAATTGGTTATTACGAACGGCATCCAACATGACCTTTGGCGTTTCGATATCGGGCTGGCCAATATTCAAATGATAAACCTTGCGGCCATCCTTTTTAGCCATTTCGGCGTAAGGAATAAGTTTCCTGATAGGTGAGGCGGGCATCCAGTTGCCCTTGAGTGAGATTTTCGGCATGGTATCAAATAAAAGCACCCCCATGGTATCCACGGGGGTGCAAATCTAATGTTTTAATCGCTGAGCTCAGTTCTTAGGATTCTCCATCGGCTTCGCTTCGGGAGCATTGTCTGGAGCTACCGGTTTGATTACCCCCTTGATATGCAGAACAATCGGACTGTCGGGGGTGTTGGTAATTACCGTCACCGTTTTATCTTGCTGTCCCATTTTTCCTGCTGAATCAAAAGTGACCTTGATGGTTCCTTTTTCACCTTTTTTCAGGGCTTGGGTTGGGTATTCGGGAACCGTGCAACCACAGGATCCTTTTGCTTGCGTAATCATCAATGGTTCTTTACCCGTGCTGGTAAACTGAAACTCATGATGAACCTTGTCGCCCTGCACAATTGTACCGTAATCATATTCCAACTCCGAAAACTTGATTCCCGCTGCAGGAGCCTTATCCGTTTGAGCGAATGAAGGAGATGCGAAGACTAAAGTGAATATTGAAGCGATTAAAATTCTCATTTGGCTTGTTGTTTAACTATTACTTGCCCTTTTCAACTGGAGCAGAAGGGTTCTCTTTCTTCAAAGGCGTTTGGTCTCCGCTTTGGTCAGGCTGAGTTACGGTTCCTTTGATGGTGATTACCTTTTCAGCAGTATTTGCATTGGAGCTGATAGTAACGGTTTTAGTGAATGGACCAGGTCGCTTGGTGTCATATTCAACCTTGATGGTAGAAGACTGTCCTTTTCCGATGGCATCCTTCGGCCAAGTAGGAACGGTACAGCCACAAGATCCACGGGCATTGGTAATGATAAGAGGCTTCTTACCCGTGTTGGAAAACTTGAATTCATACTTTCCATTTCCACCATACTCGATGGTTCCGAAATCATGAACATCCTTTTCAAACACGATCTCAGGTGCATCTGGATCGGCGACTTTTTGATCGGCTTGTGCCATAGCGGTAAACGTGGCGCCCAGCACGATAAACATGGAGCAGATAATCTTTTTCATTTGTTTTTTGTGTTTAATTAATATTGTAAAGGTAGATTGATTGTTTATTCTAAGCAAGGGTCTTTCCATATAACGTGCCAAAACTACCCTTGTAACAATGAATTTAAAATGAATAAGCCATAACCATCATTAAATATTGATTTAAATGGTTGTTTATCAAAATTTTGAATAGGCACCCCTGCACCTCTAATAGTGGCCGAATTTTAGGATATTTGTTGTGTTGAAAATAATAACACCAATCTTTTCCTGATTTATGGAGATTCCCAAGAATTACGAACCCGTTTCTTCCGAAGACAAATGGTACCAATATTGGCTTGATAATGGGTTTTTCAGATCAGTTCCAGACCACCGTGAGCCTTATACCATAGTAATTCCCCCGCCCAATGTGACTGGTGTTCTACATATGGGCCACATGCTCAACAATACGATCCAAGATGTCTTGGTCAGAAGAGCTCGCATGATGGGTAAGAATGCTTGTTGGGTCCCAGGAACCGACCATGCATCCATTGCCACTGAAGCCAAGGTGGTCGCTATGTTGAAGGAAAAGGGGATTGAAAAAAAGGACCTTTCCAGGGAGGAGTTCTTGAAACATGCATGGAATTGGAAAGAGAAATACGGTGGTATTATCCTCGAACAGCTAAAGAAATTAGGTGCTTCCTGCGACTGGGAGCGCACGCGATTCACCATGGAGGATGACTTGTCGGAAGCCGTGATTGATGTTTTCATCGACCTTTATAACAAAGGGCAGATTTACCGGGGTACACGCATGGTTAACTGGGATCCAGCGGGAATGACTGCCGTATCAGATGAAGAGGTAATTCACAAAGAAGTTGACTCCTCCCTATTCCACGTTCGATACAACATTGAAGGGACTGACGAATGGATAACTATTGCTACCACCAGGCCAGAAACCATACTTGGTGACACGGCCATTTGTGTAAATCCCATAGACACTAGGTATTTATCCCTCCACGGAAAACATGCAATCGTACCGATTGCCAACAGAAAAGTACCTATCATCACAGATGAGTATGTCGCCATGGATTTTGGTACTGGCGCACTAAAGGTCACTCCGGCTCACGATGTGAACGACTATCAACTTGGTATAAAACACAAGTTGGATATGATTGACGTTCTGACTCCAAATGGCAAAATGAGTCAAGCCGCAGGACATTACATCGGTGAGGACCGTTTCGATGTCCGTAAGAAAATAGTAAAAGACCTAGATGCTGCCGGGCACCTGGTGAAGGTCGAGCCATACAAAAGCAGTGTCGGTTTTTCGGAAAGGACCAATGCTGTGATCGAACCAAGGCTTTCTATGCAGTGGTTTTTGAAGATGGATAAAATATCCAAACCCGCGTTGGAAAACGTAATGAACGACAATATCCGACTGGTTCCTGATAAATTTAAGAACACTTACAGGCATTGGATGGAAAATGTTCATGATTGGTGTATTTCCCGTCAATTGTGGTGGGGACAACGCATCCCAGCTTGGTATGATGCAGATGGCAATTTTGTAGTGGCAAAATCCGAGCAGCATGCCAGAGAGCTTTTCACAAAAAAAATCCCGGGATTCAAAAGCGATTCAATTATCTCCCAAGACGAGGACGTTCTAGACACGTGGTTCTCATCATGGCTGTGGCCAATCTCTGTGTTTGATGGATTCAAGGATCCGGAAAATGCAGACATCAAATACTACTACCCTACCAACGACTTGGTTACGGCTCCTGAAATCCTATTCTTTTGGGTGGCGCGGATGATTATTGCCGGATACGAATACCGAGGTGAAAAACCCTTCAGTAATGTTTATCTCACCGGTATTGTCCGAGATAAGTTAGGCAGAAAAATGTCCAAGTCATTAGGCAACTCCCCCGAGCCAATGGAGTTGATGGCAAAGTATGGAGCGGATGGTGTTCGAGTTGGTATGCTCCTTTGCTCTCCTGCAGGCAATGATCTTCCCTTCGATGAATCGCTTTGCGAGCAAGGAAGGAATTTTTCAAATAAGATCTGGAATGCATTTCGCCTGATAAACGGATGGAGGGAGACTTCAAAAGAAGACCAACACCTTACTGAAAGAAACAAGGCCGCAACTGATTGGCTTGGACAAAAGATTGCCGCTGAAACTTCAGAAATCAACAGTCTGTTCAGCAAATACAGACTATCTGAAGCGCTTATGTCGATTTACAAACTAGTATGGGATGACTTCTGCTCTTGGTACCTTGAATTGGTAAAGCCCGAGCAAGGCGGCTTTATTGATAAAACCACATGTGACAAGACAATTGCCCATTTCGAATCCCTGCTCAAATTGCTTCACCCTTTCATGCCATTCATTACAGAAGAAATCTGGCACCATTTGGAAAAGCGCGAGCCCTCACAAAGCTTGATAGTTGCTTCTTGGCCGGATAGTGGCGAGAATGATACTGCAACCAATGAGCGATTCAGTGCGATGCAGCAATTGGTAACATCCATCCGGAACACTCGAAAAACTTCCAATATTCCAAACCGAGAACCGTTAAAACTTTATCGTTTAAACCACACCGGAAGCGATTTGGAAGGATTTTTTCCTGCGGTTTCAAAATTGTGCAACATTTCTTCAATAGAATCCTTGGAAGGAAAACCCACCAACATGGTCCCAATTCTTGCAGGTAGCAGCGAGTTTTTTCTAGATATCCGTGAGCAGATAAACACAGATGACGAAATACTCAAACTCACCAAAGAAATTGAATACCTGGAGGGATTCCTAGTCTCTGTGAACAAGAAACTTCAAAATGAACGGTTCATGGCCAGTGCAAAACCAGAAGTGATCGAACTCGAAAGGAAGAAAAAAGAAGACGCTGAAGAGAAGATTTTGGTCATGAAGAACCAAATAACAAATCTGAAAGGTGCTTAAGCCCTTTACTTGTTAAGTTCCTTCAGAACTTGTTTGGTGATGTCTAAAGAGTCGTTCGCAAACAGAATTCCATTTCCTCTTTGGTAACCCAATACGAAATAGTAATTGTTTGATTTGTTGAGGTTCTTTAGCACCCTTACTAGTCGGTCATGCACAGAATCACCCATGGCAGATTCCTGCTCCTGAAGCTTGTCAACCATTGACTCTTTCAGCCTCATCAGCTCTTGCTGTTTTCCCATCATACCCTCTTCTATGGCAGCACGCTGCTGTGGCGACATAGATGCGGCCTTCGATTGATATGCCGAAAACTCCGCTTCCAAGGACTTGGACCTAGACTTAAGTAGCATGTCAACACTATCCTCATGGGCTTGCAAGTCTTTTAACAACTCATTGTAGTAATCGTAATTCTTCAACAACGAATCAGAGTTAACGAATACTATTGCATCTCCTCGCATGGCGGAACCTTTGGTTGGCAACGAAACAGGGCTTTCATTTGAGTAGACCTTGTAATACAAGAATCCAACGGCCAACAGCAGAATGATGTTCAGAGATAGGGATAGATTTTTCAAGTTTGGGAGTTTTAAGTTTATGCGCCCTCGAAATTAGTTCATTAATTCAAATGTAGCCCATGAAATAGTAAGTAGCCATCCCAATGCACTCACGAATCAACTGATCCCAAACATGGATTGAATAAACGTTGGGCATGATTAACCTATAGGGATTAAGTGACAAAACAGATTTTCCCGAGTCAACCGGATAAACATCAAACTCCAAGTCAGCCTTGGAAAAACACCCAGATGCACGACGCATATGAAACGCCGAGGTGATCAATAATTTTCTGCCATTCAATTCAGGATTTTGCTTTATCAACTTTGCGGTGAACTGAGCGTTTTCCCTTGTGTTTCGCGACTCGCCTTCCAAGAAAACAACAGAATCCGGCACGCCAAAATCCTTGAGTAGTTTCATAGTCCAAAAGGATTCCTTTTGCTCTGGGAACTCCAGACTTCCTGACCCGCCTGTAAGAATGATTTTCTTGATCTTCCCCTTATGATATAGTTCAATTGTTTGAAGAACTCGGTCGACGCCTGGCCCATATAAGGGCCTTTGAGCAGAATGGTCCAATCCACGGGTGGCACCGGAAAGCAAGATTCCCACATCATAAGGTTTATTAATTGAATCCGCCGAATAGGTGTCGGGCTCCCAATATCGAATCGCCAAATTGCTCAAGAAAGGATTGGTAAGCATTAAAATCAAAACCAAGGAAGAAACCAAGCTGCGCTTACCCTTCCCATATCTGAAAAAGCGAAAAATGCCGACTGCAAACAATACTAAAAACCAGGTGAACGGGTCTGCAATGAAGGCAAGTACCTTGGAGGCTATGAAATACATGTGGCAAAAGTATACAACCTATCCATTGGCTGGAACTAGTCCTTGAATTATACAAAATACTGTATTTGAATTTATTAGGCAAACAGTCGGTAAGGGGCAATTTCTTAAATTTGCACTATCATGCAAACTGAAAAATACGAACCCAAAAACAAAATCAGAGTAGTTACCGCCGCTAGTCTGTTCGATGGGCACGATGCTTCGATTAATATCATGCGACGAATCATCCAGTCGAGTGGCGCAGAAGTGATTCACTTAGGGCATGACCGAAGTGCTCAGGAAGTTGTGGAGTGTGCCATTCAAGAGGATGCTAATGCAATTGCATTGACCAGCTACCAAGGTGGCCACATGGAGTATTTCAAGTACATGCACGACCTGCTCAATGAGCGCGGTTGCGGACATATCAAGATTTTCGGTGGCGGTGGCGGCGTGATACTGCCAGAAGAGATAAAAGAACTTCATGCCTACGGAATATGCAGGATTTATGCGCCAGATGATGGTAGGGCATTGGGGTTGCAAGGCATGATTAACGACATGCTCTCTAAATGTGACTTTCCAACCGGAAATAACATCAATGAGGAAGTCAAACATTTGGGCGAAAAAGATGTGAAATCTATCGCCAAAATCATTTCATCTGCAGAAAACCACCCAGAAGTGTACCACACCGTTTCCAATAAGGTTTTGGAAATGGCACAAAAAAACAATGCCCCTGTTCTAGGTATCACAGGTACAGGTGGCGCCGGCAAGTCGTCATTGGTTGATGAACTGGTACGCCGTTTCCTTATAGAATTCCCCGAGAAACATATCGCCATAATTTCGGTTGATCCATCCAAAAGAAAAACAGGGGGTGCCTTGTTAGGCGACCGCATTCGCATGAATGCGATTCGCAATCCACGCGTGTATATGCGCTCGTTGGCAACGAGACAAAGTAATCTTGCATTGTCCAAGCATGTCAAAGAAGCCGTAGATATTGTCAAAGCGGCCGGATACGATTTGATAATCCTGGAGACATCCGGAATCGGACAATCAGACACTGAAATCACTGATCACAGCAATGTGTCGCTTTATGTGATGACTCCTGAATACGGTGCCGCAACACAATTGGAAAAAATCGACATGTTGGATTTCGCAGATGTGATAGCCTTGAACAAGTTCGATAAGCGAGGTGCTGCAGATGCTTTGCGCGATGTGATCAAACAATATAAACGCAACCATCAGTTATGGGATATCGCCGATGAGGATACGCCCGTATTCGGTACGATTGCCTCGCAGTTCAACGACCCCGGCATGAATCGGCTTTATCGAAAGCTGATGAATAAAGTATCGGAAAAAACCGGTGCGAACCTCAAGTCGGACTTTAGTGTTTCGGATGAGCCTAGCGAAAAGATATTCATCATACCCCCACATCGGACAAGATACTTAAGTGAGATTTCGGAAAACAACAGGAGTTACGACCGATGGGTTGAAGAGCAATGCACCATAGCTCAAAAGCTATTCGCCATTCGAACCACAATGGAAACACTGTCATCTGGTGAAGATGATAGCCTACGCATGGTTCTGCAAAAAAGATATGCTGAACTCGAGTTACTGTTGGATGGTAAGAACAGAAAGTTGTTGGAAGAACTACCAGCCAAGGTCGCTTTATACAAAAATGATTTCTATGAGTTCCGTGTCCGCGACAAGGTTTTAAAAGTCAAGACTTTTTCCGAATCATTATCTCGCCAACGCATACCTAAAGTGGCGTTCCCTAAGTTCAAGGCATGGGGTGACTTACTGAAGTGGATGTTGCAGGAGAATGTTCCTGGCGAGTTTCCTTACACCGCAGGTGTATTCCTATTCAAACGTGAGAACGAGGACCCCACACGCATGTTTGCCGGCGAGGGATGTCCTGAACGCACCAATAAAAGATTCCACTACGTGTCGATGGGATTGCCTGCGAAAAGGCTTTCCACCGCTTTTGATTCTGTGACTCTTTATGGCCAGGACCCTGATTTAAGGCCTGATATTTATGGGAAAATCGGCAATTCGGGTGTTTCAGTTTGTTGCCTGGATGATGCCAAGAAACTTTATTCCGGTTTTGATTTGTGTGACCCATCCACGTCCGTGTCCATGACCATCAATGGACCAGCATCCATCGTAGCAGCGTTTTTCATGAATGCGGCCATCGATCAGCAATGTGAAAAGCACATCCGTGAAAACGGCCTTGTGGAAGAAACCGAGAAAAAGATTCAAGCCATTTATGCAAAGTCAGGAGTTGAACGTCCTCGATACAATTACCCCGTGCCTGAAGGAAATGACGGTTTGGGATTAATGCTGTTGGGTGTTACCGGTGACCAAATATTACCGGCAGAAGATTATCAGAAAATCAAATCGCGGACACTCTCATCCGTGAGGGGTACTGTGCAGGCAGACATCCTTAAAGAGGACCAGGCACAGAACACATGCATATTCTCAACGGAATTCTCATTGCGCCTCATGGGCGACATGCAACAGTATTTTATCGAGAACAATATCCGTAACTTTTATTCTGTAAGTATTTCAGGCTACCATATTGCAGAGGCGGGAGCTAACCCCATCTCCCAATTGGCTTTCACACTAGCGAACGGCTTTACCTATGTGGAGTACTACATCAGCCGTGGCATGGATGTGAATGCTTTCGCTCCTAATCTTTCGTTTTTCTTCTCAAACGGAATCGATCCCGAGTATTCAGTTATCGGCCGTGTGGCTCGAAGGATTTGGGCAAAGGCTATGAAAAACAAGTATCACGCCAACGAGCGTTCGCAGATGCTCAAATACCATATCCAGACATCCGGCAGGTCTTTGCATGCCCAGGAAATCGACTTCAACGATATACGTACCACTCTGCAGGCCTTGTATGCGATATACGACAACTGCAACTCGCTCCACACGAACGCATATGATGAAGCCATCACGACCCCGACCGAAGAAAGCGTACGCAGGGCTATGGCCATTCAGCTCATCATCAACCGCGAGTTAGGACTTGCCAAAAATGAGAATCCCCTACAAGGATCCTACATCATCGAAGAACTGACTGATTTGGTAGAAGAGGCTGTGTTGACGGAGTTCGACCGCATCACTGAGCGTGGAGGTGTTTTAGGAGCGATGGAAACCATGTATCAGCGAGGCAAGATTCAAGAAGAGAGTCTTTACTATGAAACGTTGAAACACACGGGTGAGTTCCCCATCATAGGTGTAAATACATTCTTATCTTCCAAGGGCTCTCCCACCATTACACCTGCAGAAGTTATCAGGGCAACCGAGCAAGAAAAGCAGGAGCAGCTGAACACATTGAAAAGCTTGCATGAGCGAGGTCGCAGCACCTCCCTGAACATGCTACAGGATCTTCAATCTGCTGCAATCCACAATCATAACATGTTTGAGCGCCTCATGGAAGTGGTCAAGCATTGCTCTCTAGGTCAAATTACCACATCACTATTCGAGGTCGGTGGGCAGTACAGAAGGAACATGTGATCAAATTTACTTGCAAACAAACCCAAAAATCAAAATATGAAAATGAACCCTCTCAAGCGATTGGCACTCGCCACGATTCTATTTGCAGCCGCATCATGTGGTAATGGACATGACTCAACAAAAGAGGCACCGACCACCACCAATGTCAAGGATACAGTGAATGCTTATGTATGCCCGATGCGCTGCGAAAACAGCGGCAGCTCTCAAGCAGGGAAGTGTCAGGTTTGCGGCATGGATCTCGTTCAAAACATCGACTTCCCAGGCAACAATCCTAATGGTGCCGAGGGCGAAGTTTCAGTCAACGGTGATTCAACCACAACAACACAGGACAGCACTGTTGTAAAGGTTGAGCAGTCGAAGTAAAACACTTTTCCACTCGTTCAAAAAAAAGCCCTGTGAAATTTCACAGGGCTTTTTGCTAGGTCTTTGTTTTATTAGAATTCCCAAAGGTCGTGCTCGAGGTTGGTGATGTCCATTTTAATCCTTTCGGCTTCCAATAGGGCATCCATTCCTTGAACATAATCTTCAATACGGCGGTCAAACACGTTGTTCTCCTTATAAATGTAGCTGGCAAACATACGCTTCAAGAAAATGTCATCCCAGGTACGTCGGTCAGAGTCGTTTCCTCTCATATAGACTTCCTGATTGGCGAAGATGTTGCGCGCTTCAGGGTAATAAATCCAGAAAACAGGCTGTGGAGGAACGCCTTCGCGAACCGCACCAGACTCATCCTTCAGCATATACAATGGTGCAATGCCGATGATTCTAACATCCATCACAGATCGTTGCTTATCGAAAAACCATTCCTCTTTTATACGGTATTGAATGATTTCGTTTGCATTGAATTCGCGGGTGGATACAACAGGAATCAACACATCAGGATTTTCAGGATCTGGCGCCCAAGTTGTATCAACGCGGCTTCCGAATTGGTTGAACTCCTCGCGGGTCATCGGGCCCATGAACTCTTCATCCTTGTAAGCAGTAAGCTCACCATTCTTAACGGCATCATAAAGGATGTGGTTAAGGCTCCTACGATCGTTGATTTTCTCTTCGGGCATACCGAATGGGAGGTTCATCTTTTCCTTGAGATCAATGATCCTCCAAACCTTCTTGGACCACATCACATCCGCTTCCCTTAAGAAGGACAACGGAACAACGCGTCGTTGAGGATTGTGTTCACGAACGTATACACCATCAAGTACGTTTTGTCCCAATACCGAGCCGAATGACATTGCTGACATCAACAGGATTAGGATGGATCTTCTAGCATTCATGACAATATTGTTTGCAGCCCTAAGGCTTGTTTATTGCAGAGTAAACGTAAGGGAGCCCAAGGAACGTGTTGTTCCATCAGGGCCTTGGGCTTTGATGTTCTCGAATATCACCTTACCGCCGGCACCTGAACCTGAGATCGCTGATTTCATTTCGGGAGTAAGCAGGTTGCTGGTAGCTGGCTTACACATGATGGCATCCTTACCCTTGCGAAGGACCATCACTTCGAACTTGGTTACTTTGAATTTCGCATCGAAATCAAATCCTTCCAAGATCGCGTTCACGGATGGGGCATTTGCCAATGCGCTTTTGGATATTCCACCGCCCTTGCTGTTCATGATGGAAGCAACTGGATCGGGGATACGCTTAACACGGTATTTAACTGTTCCCATACCAACACCTTTTCCATCCATCTGAGCCGTTACGTTGAAATTGGCATCGCCCTGAGTGGTTGCGGTAGCTGTGTATTTACTGTTGCCATCCTTCTTCAAAGTAACACCACCGCCAGTTACGGAAACGGTTACGTTGTTGTCAGGAATCCCTGGAACTGAAATAGACATAGGGTTTGGAACTCCGATGTACAACACGTTCATCTTATCAGCTGAAACAATGGAAGCAGGTGGAGCTGTGATATAAGTTGCTTCGAATGGGTATTCTTTGTCCTGGTTAGTGGCAGGATCTTTCACTCGAAGAACACCACCCCATTTTTTCTCACCCACACCTGAAGCTGTAACGGTATATTTACCCATTCCGTTTTCGACTGGAATGGTAGAACCGCCAACAGTGATTGTTGGGTTGGA
Organism: Bacteroidia bacterium; assembly: GCA_023262505.1. Lineage (GTDB taxonomy): Bacteria > Bacteroidota > Bacteroidia > AKYH767-A > OLB10 > JALRAP01. The sequence continues at coordinate 14,694 of JALRAP010000022.1, read as the reverse complement.
TGTGGAACTGAATGCCGCGAGGAAGATGTCAGCTTTATACTGCTGACCATTCAAAACATAGCTTGTTGGTGCAATTACCCTTGCTTCGAGATTGTCGAACTTAAAGGAACCTGCATCAATCGCTGTATAAAGGTGGTTAATTACCTCAGACTCCACGTTGCGCACATCTGCTTGGAATTTTGTCAGCAAAGCAATGGTCGCTACAACGGGATTATGGTAAAAATTAGCCATCTCCCATGTGGCCTTGTTGTCGCGAACATCAGCGGGAGCGGGATCCTTTGTATTTAATACTTGATCCAAACGTGCTTTGAATGCTGCTTGGTCAGCGGGAGAAAGTGAACCAATAACGTTCTTTTTGAACTCATCTATTTTCACTTTCAGATCAGTCGCTTTGAATCCACGGCCATCAGCCTTGTCGCCACACAAATAGTTGGTTGGCACGTCATAATCATCCTTCCTGGCAATATCTTTTGCCGCGGGGACTTTAGCGCCTTTTTCCAAACCTTCTACTTTTACGGTAATGTCGGTTTTAAGCTGTTCGATATAAGCAACCATTTCGGTAGAAAACTTCTTGACTTTTTGAGCCTTTTCATTGAAAGGTCCAACCTTGGCTGCATCGTTTTGCATCGCCTTGTTAAAGTCGGCATAAACGCGTTCGTTACGGGATGTAGTGTTCTTATTGGATGCCTCGAGACTGTCGTTAACTGTTACGAAGGCATTGATGATTTCCTTGGAAACGTTTAGAGCCAAAAGGGCTGTTAACACCAAGTACATCATCCCGATCATTCGCTGCCTCGGGGATAAATTACCGCCTGCCATATCTAAATTTCTCTGTTTTTAGGGTTAATTAGGGTTCCAGTTAGCTTTTGGAGAAGCGATTACTTGCCTCCGCCAGCATTGATATTCATTGCAGACAGCATGTTTCCATAAACCGTGTTCAATGAAGACAGGTTTTTAGACAGCTTAGAAATTTCATCCTTGTATTTCTTTGTGTCTTCCACGGTAGCATTCAAGTTTGACATCAGCTCATTGATGCCGGCGAAGAACTTGGCTGTTTCCTTCATGTTCTTGTTGGAATCCTGCAGTTGTAATTCGTATACGGCATTCAAGGCAGCAAGATTCTTACCTGCTGCGGAAACCTGGTCGCTATACACCTTCACATCATCAGAGGATGTGCTGAGGCTATTCATTGCCTGAGTGGCCTTTTCATAAGCACCGGCCAAACCAGAAACAGACTTGGATGCAGTTTGAACGTTTTTCACGTAATCGTCTGTCGCAACTGAAGCATTGGTGATGTCTGAAAGTTTGGATGTGTTTTCACCCAGTGAGCGCAATCCGGTGCCTAGGCTTTCAATCAAATCAGGTCCGATTTTGGCTTCAGACAACAACCTATCCAATTCTTGAGATACAGGATCTGCGATTTTTTTCTTCTTGTGCTTGTCCCCACCTGGCTCATGCATTCCAGCCAACTCAGGGTAAACCAAAGACCAATCCACCTCTTCATGTGGAGGCTCAAAAGCAGAGAAGAAGAAGATTACGGCTTCGGTGAGAAGACCTATTGTAAGCATAAGTCCTGCACCTTCCCAGTGCTGAATTTTGAAAAGAGCTCCTACAATTACAATGGATGCACCAAAACCATAAAGCTTGGCCATCATGTTCTTAAAACCCTTGCTCTGGGTCATTGTTGCTATACTCATCTTTTTAAAATGTTTTTTGAGTTAATGATAGGTTATTTTGTTTTGATTTTTTCGAATTAATTAGAAGTCGGACTTATCGCGACCCATGAAGCTCATTACGCAACGGAATCCGATGTAACTTTTTGATGTATCCTGATATTCATAGGAACGTGTACCGGTTTGCAGATAGTATCCGACATCCTTCCAAGATCCACCACGGATGACCTTTCTTTTGAGAACGGGAGGATCAGATTCCTTTGCCTCATAAGCATAGTCAGGATTCAAATCGTGTTGGAAGTTATAGGAGGACTCATCATAAGCGTTACTTGTCCACTCAGATACGTTACCAGCCATGCAATACAAACCATAATCATTGGGCCAATAAGAAGTGGCTGAAACAGCATAGAATCCACCATCATCCAAATAGTTACCTCTCATAGGTTTGAAGTTACCCAAAAAACAACCACGGCTGTTTCGGATATACGGACCTCCCCAAGGATAAGGAGACAAGTCCATTCCTCCACGAGCTGCATATTCCCATTCTGATTCGGTTGGAAGACGGAAGTCTTGAACCATTGTTTCACCATTCGACATCAGATAGCTATTGAGTAATTGAGACCTCCAGATACAAAACGCACGAGCTTGTTTCCAATTCACACCCACAACCGGATACTCGTCGTATGATGGATGCCAGAAATACATATTGGTAATTGGATCGTTAAAGGAGTAGGTGAAATCGTGAATCCAAGCAAGTGTATCTGGATAAACATTAATCACGTCTCGCTTAATGAAAACAGAACGATCTATTTTGCCTTGCTCCCTATTAGCACGCTGAGCTGCCTCCTGAAGATCAATCCAATAATATTCGAAATTGAATTTGCGTGCGTCGAATTCTTTGCGACGATAATATCTTTCGGCCTCGGGCAGGAAGAGTTCATTGAGTGTTTCCACGTTTTCCTCATCCTCATAGTCTAACTTCTCACGCCAGTTGATCCTTTCACCGTATTCTCCTTCATCTATAAGGTGGTCGCCACCAATTAGACGATGGGCCAACGAGTCACGCACCCAATGAACAAATTGACGGTACTCATTATTAGTGATTTCCGTATTGTCCATGTAGAAGGCGTAAACCGACACCGTTCTGCTTTGGGCAACTACTGCATAAGGCACATCCTGATCGCTCGGACCCATGTTATAAGCTCCTGACGGGATAAAAACCATACCATATGGATCAGCCTGATACCATTTTTCCCTAGGCTGCACCCCGACCAATTGGCCGCGATTTCCGCCACCGCAGCTGCTGATTACCAGCATGATTGCGAAGTAAATGATCAGTTTTTTCATGTTTATCTTTTAAAGTTACTCGGTCTTTTTTCTTAACGAGACTAATGGAGACTTATTATGTAATCGAACTCAATAAGTTTTATTGTGTGCAGTTTGAAACGAATCATTGTTACGAACTACTTCCAAGATAGGTTACAGAAACCCCGCGATTGGAGCAATTCCTACATGAACCTTACATTCCTAATGATAGGTGTAACCTTCTTTTTAATCTTGTAGCAATAACCAAGCATGATCTCATGGCTGCCACTACTGTAGTTCTTCAATTCAGATGTGGTCATGTCATATGAATAACCCAAGCGAAGGTTTGGCATTATGTTAAGCCCAGCCATTACTACAAAAGCATCTTCCAGTCGATAAGAGGCACCAGCCCAAAAACGGTTGTTGAAATCCACATTGGCGTTAATATCCACTTGCGTCTGGTCAGCTACATTTTTTACAAAAACCGATGGCGTTAGAGACATGGAAGGAGAAAACTCGATACGATATCCGGCCATCAGGTAATGGTGGCGAGCCAGTTTGCTTGAAAAATCACCGAAATCAACTTCACCTTCGGTAAGGTGAGAAGCAGACAAACCAGCGTAAAATTTATCAGAATTGTAATATATACCTGCACCTAAATCTGGAACCACCTGGCCGGATTGACTTTCAGTAGGAATCAATGGATCGTTGGCATCTATGAACTTGAAATCACCACCCAAGGATTTCTGTACCATTCCGAAATCTGCACCGATTGCCAAATTGCCTTGGCCAACATTGAATCGGAAAGCGTATGAAAGTTTTGCGGCAAAAGTGTTTTCAAAACCTAATTCATCGGTTGCAAGTACAGACAAACCCAAGCCTCCATGAAGAAACTCCACAGGAGCGTCAATGCCAAAAACAACAGACGTAGGATTTCCTTCAAACCCTGTCCATTGGTTTCTGTAAAGCAAAGAACCACAAATTCCCTCGCTACTGCCAGTGTAACCGGCGTTAGTGTAAAGTTTGTTGAACATGTTCTGACTGAACTGCGGATCCTGTTGAGCAAAAACGGATGCACATGAGGCAACAATTATCGATACAACCAGCTGAATTCTTTTCATATGGGTATGAAGGATTTTGATTTTAGGTTTAAAACTCTAATTAGATAATAATAGGGGGCTAAGGTAATTAAAATTTGATAATCAAAACCAAATGGAAAAAGAGTCAATTATTCTATTGATTCGTGATTAATCAAAAGGCTAATAACGTTAAGTTTGCACAAATTGCTGAAATTCAATTATATACAATAGAATTGGAAGCCAATTGAAAATTAAAAAAATTGACAATCAAGTGATTGGATCTCTCCTGTTTCACAATTTTTGAATGATTCTCCACAATCTTTCAGGCATTTCATTTTGCATAGCCTGCTGGTAATCCTTGGCAGAGCATGGAATGTGTCTTTTTCGCACAAGATCAGGGTTGTCTTGGCTTACCGGTTTCGGCAGCTCCAACCACCATCTAGAGGTGAAGTTGTGCTTGAGGAATACTAGGTTGCCGGAAGCAACCCCAGCCTCTACATGATATCTAGTGAAATTGGCTTCTGGCGCCTTGCCAGGGAAATCACCCATGCGGTTTCCATAGCCTTCCATCAAGTACCACAGCATTTGCGCACCCAAATGGGCTGTCTGATTGTTGAAATCCGATTTGGAATCAAACTCGAATACACCTACAGACGAAAGTTGATCATTCAATCCTGCATACAACATCAGCTGACAAGCCTCCTCCCCGCTCAGTCCATTAGGAGAGGGATCGGTTGTTCCAGGACCATCAGATTGTCTGATGGCAGCCATGTCGAAAGTGATCATATCAGAGGACCTGATAACCGGCTCCATATCCTGCAGGGAATTTCTGGCCTCACCCACCCTGTAGGTGTCGAATAATAATTTATTCATGAATTCAACTGCATCAGCTCCGACAAAATGCGTTTGGTATCCGATGTTGCTGAAATTGAATAGATACGTGGGTTGCTGCAGCACGATTTTTCCCAACCAAGCCTTGCTGGACAAATTACTTTCAGGAGAACCCAAGTCAAATCTCGAATCGATGGCTGTTATGTTCATGAGTTTGCCGAAAGGCCTGTAAGCCTCATGAAGTGCCAAAGTCAAATCTTGTGACCCGCCGATTACAATAGGTAAAAGCCCTGCAACTATTAAGTCCCTTACAATTTCACTCAACGCAAACCTGGTGTCATCAGGTGTTGCTCCTGGTCGCAGCACGCCCAAATCAACCACAGTAATTGGATGCTCATGCTTGTGTAAACGATATAGCATTTGTCTCAAGGACTTAGCAATATCGCCAGCTTCGTTAGAAGTAGACAATCTATAATCACCAATGCTCAAGATGGCTATACCATTCGATGGTATTTCTGGAAAACCACTGGAACTATTGAAAATTGTCGCATTACCCAGGCAATTTGGGAAATGCGACACCGCCTCCTCTATGAGCTCATCTGATAGTGGGGAAAAAAAATCAGCGGTCAACATCTGTCAATCGATAAATTATTTACGAGTCTTTTTCTTTGCAGGAGCTTTTTTCTTTGCAGGAGCTTTTTTCTTTGCTGCAGCTTTGGTTTTAGTAGCGGCATTAGCTTTAGCTTTTGTCTTGTTGGTTACGGGCTTACTGGCGGCAACCTTTTTTGCAGGCGCCTTAGCTGAGGTTTTGGTAGTAGTTTTCTTGGCTGAAGCGGCTGACTTCTTTTTAGAAGGAGCAGATGAAGCAACAGGCTTACCTGCCTTGGCAGGCCCGTTTTGCTTTAAATCCAGCTCTTCACAATCATTGAAAGTCAGACTGGATGGCTCCACTCCTTTGGGTATCTTGATATTCTTTTTTCCCCATGCAACGTATGGCCCCCAACGTCCCTTCAGTACTTTAAGATCAGGATCCTCTTTGAAGGTTTTGATAATCTTCTCAGCGTCAGATTTCCTCTTAGCCAATATCAACTCTACTGCTCGATCGCTGCCTATGGTATAGGGGTCGTCGGTCTTTGGAATCGAAACAAAAAGACTCTCATGCCTAACATAGGGCCCGAATTTACCGATTGCCACTACCATGTCTTTGCCCTCAAACTCACCCAAATTCCTAGGCATCTTAAATAATTCCAAGGCCTCTTCCAAGTTGATGGTTTCAAGCCTTTGGCCAGACCTGAGCTTGGAATAACGAGGAGATTCGTCATCCTTATCGCCTTTGATTTGAACTATTGGACCGAATTTCCCAATCCTTGCTGAAACGGTCTTTCCTGATTGAGGATCTATTCCAAGGATGCGCTCTCCGCTTGCACGTTCAGTGTTTTTCTCGGCGTATTCAACCGTTTTATGGAATGGTTTGTAGAACCCTTTCAACATATCCACCCAGCGGATATTTCCCTCGGCGATTTCATCAAACTCCTTCTCAACTTCTGCAGTGAAGTTGTAATCCAGAATGTCTTTGAAGTTTTTGACCAAAAAATCCGTCACCACAGTACCTATATCGGTCGGAAACATTTTGGATTTCTCCGCACCTGTTACTTCAGTCCTGCTACTATGCAAAACCGTGTTGTTCTTGATGGACAATAGCCTAACCAAACGGTCGCGGCCCGGCCTATCCTCCTTGACTACATATTGTCTTTTCAGAATGGTGGAAATGGTTGGAGCATAAGTAGAGGGCCTGCCGATGCCTAATTCCTCCAGTTTCTTTACCAAACTTGCTTCCGTATACCTTGCGGGGGGGTATGAAAACTTTTCAGAAGCGGTCAAATCTTGCAAATCAACCGTCTGGCCTTTTTTCAATGGTGGTAATAAACCTGATTCATTTTCGTCGTTTTCCTCGTCTGAGGATTCCATATACACTTTGAGAAATCCATCGAATTGGACAACCTCGCCAGTAGCCAAAAGCTCATCCTTGTTACCTGAACAGCCGATATTCACAATGGTTTTCTCGATCCTTGCATCACTCATTTGTGAAGCAATAGCACGCTTCCAAATCAAATCGTACAAGCGACGCTCATTATTGTCGCCATCAACAGCATGAACATTAAAATAAGTGGGGCGGATCGCCTCGTGAGCCTCTTGTGCTGAGGCATTCTTGGTTTTGTATTGTCGCGGGTTGGAATAATCCTTGCCGAAGGAGGAAGTGATTTCATTCTTAGCAGCATCTATTGCTGTGGCAGATAGATTCACTGAATCGGTTCTCATGTAGGTTATTTTTCCCGATTCATACAACTTTTGAGCAACCACCATGGTTTGTGCTACAGAAAATCCCAATTTTCGGCCTGCCTCTTGCTGCAGGGTTGATGTTGTGAATGGTGCAGAAGGAGATTTCTTTCCTGGTTTTTTCTCCAAGTTGGAAATTGCGAAGGTTTCTCCAATGCAAGAATTCAGGTACTTCTCAGCCTCCTCGGATGTTTTGTAACGAGTTGGATGTTCAGCTTTGAGTTGAGCCGTTTTCCCTTTTTCGTCAGTTACATGGAACAAGGCAACTACCTTGAACGCAGAGGAGCTTTTATGTGCCTCGACTTCCCTCTCACGCTCTACAATCAACCTTACGGCAACGGATTGCACACGGCCAGCCGACAAGGATGGTCTAACCTTTTTCCATAAAATGGGAGATAATTCAAACCCAACCAGACGATCCAGCATGCGTCGTGCCTGTTGAGCATCAACCAAGTTTTTATCGATTTTTCGAGGATTTGCAATCGCATTTAGTATGGCGGGTTTTGTAATCTCGTGAAAGACGATCCGCTTGGTTTTTTTATCACTTAACCCCAACGTTTCGAACAAGTGCCAAGAGATGGCCTCCCCTTCGCGGTCTTCATCCGTTGCAAGCCATACAACATCAGCTTTTTTAGATAACCGAGTCAGTTCGGAAATCACGGCCTTTTTGTCCTCACTTATTTCATAAAGTGGCGAAAAGTCGTTTTTCACATCTATGGCCTTGTCGGATTTCGCAAGATCTCGTACGTGCCCATAACTGGACTTCACCACATATCCCTTACCCAAGAAACCTTCTATGGTTTTAGCCTTGGCAGGGGACTCAACAATGATAAGATTTTCAGACATTAATGATCAATTATTTAATAATGAATTTGATACGAAAAACCCAAAAAACGGGGGGCAAAGTAAAGAATTAAAATTCAATTGTTCCAAATCCACCCCGTTGCAATGACAATTTGTCAGCGACTGCCTAAATGCTTAACTTTGCATGAATAATATAGTATGGCAACCGACCCTATTACAGAGAGTAAAATCATTGATGAAAGTCGCCAAGGTGAGGCTTTTATGAATCAAAATCCTGTTTCCAAAGCCTCTAAGAAACTATTCCTGGAAAGCTACGGATGCCAAATGAATTTCTCGGATAGTGAAATAGTTGCATCAATATTGGGGGACGCTGGCTTTCAGACAATTACAGACCCTTTTGATGCGGATGTTATCCTTCTAAACACTTGCGCCATCCGTGAAAATGCAGAACTGAAGGTCCGCCAACGTCTGAACGATTTCAAAAAGAAGAAAAAAGAAAAACCAAGTTTGGTTATCGGAATGCTCGGCTGCATGGCTGAACGACTGAAATCCAAATTATTAGACGAAGAAAAGTTGGTTGACTTGGTCGCTGGCCCAGACTCCTACAGAGATCTTCCAAAGTTGATTGAAACAGTTGAAAGCGGACAAAAAGCGGTCAATGTGCTATTGTCAAGAGAAGAGACTTATGGAGATATCAGTCCGGTCCGTTTATCTTCCAATGGTGTTACCGCGTTTGTATCCATTACCCGTGGTTGCGACAATATGTGTTCGTTTTGTGTTGTACCTTTTACTAGAGGTCGGGAAAGAAGCCGAGACCCTGAGTCAATACTTTCAGAAGTTAGGGACTTGTATGAAAGTGGTTATCGCGAAGTAACACTTTTGGGTCAAAACGTAGATTCATACATATGGGCCGGAGGTGGTTTGAAAAAAGAAATCCTGACAGAAGAACAAAGGGCCTCTGCCGTTGATTTTGCCAAGCTACTCGATTTGGTGGCCCGAATCTCGCCTGATTTGAGGATTAGGTTCTCGACCTCAAACCCCCGCGACATGACAGACGACGTATTACATGTGATTGCAAAGCATGAAAACATCTGCAAATACATCCATCTGCCCGTACAATCAGGTAGCACTTCTGTACTGGAGCGAATGAATCGCGGTTACAGCAGGGAAGCCTATATGGATCGAATCGAGGCTATCAGAAGGATCGTTCCGGGTTGCGCAATATCCACTGACATCATTTCAGGATTTTGTGGTGAGACTGAAGAAGACCATCGCGATACTCTTTCCTTAATGGAATGGGCTGAATATCACTTTTCATATATGTTCAAGTATTCTGAGCGACCAAAGACCTTGGCCGAAAGACAATACAAAGACGATATTCCTGAAGATGTAAAAACCAGAAGACTCACCGAAATCGTAGACCTACAGCAAACACTTTCCAAAAAGCGTATGGAGGGTATGACCGGCAAAATTCACCGCGTTCTTGTTGAAGGAACTTCAAAACGATCGGATGACATGTTAATGGGACGCAACACCGAGAACGCTGTTGTTGTTTTCCCAAAGGAAGGTTTCAAGCCGGGTGATTACGTAAACGTAATGGCACATTCTTGCACTGCGGCCACATTAATCGGAAATGCAGTAATCTAACGGGTAATTCATCCATGAGCATTCAAGATTTAAAGCAACGCTATGGGATCATTGGCAACTCTCCTCTGCTGGAGCATGCCATCAACACAGCTCGACAAGTTGCCCCAACGGACATTACTGTTCTAATTACCGGAGAAAGTGGCACAGGTAAAGAGGTTTTTCCACAGATCATTCATGGGTTAAGCTCCAGAAAACATGGACCATATATTGCCGTCAACTGTGGAGCCATTCCTGAGGGGACCATTGATTCGGAACTTTTCGGTCATGAAAAGGGTGCTTTTACAGGTGCGCATGAGGCTCGCAAAGGTTACTTTGAGGTAGTAAACGGCGGCACCATATTCCTAGACGAGGTGGCAGAACTTCCGCTACTGACACAAGTTAGATTGCTACGAGTGCTGGAGACCGGAGAGTTTATCAAAGTTGGGTCATCGAAAGTAATCAAGACCAATGTTCGTGTGGTGGCAGCCACGAATGTGGATATCCCCCAGGCAATCAGAAATGGAAAGTTCAGAGAGGATCTTTATTACCGTTTAAACACCGTACCGATACAAGTGCCATCCTTGAGACAGCGCAAGGAGGATATACAACTACTGTTTAGAAAATTCGCCTCGGATTTTGCCGACCGCTATAGAATGCCGGCAGTGACATTGACCCCTGATGCGATTGAAATGCTTACCTCCTTCGCTTGGCCGGGCAATGTGCGACAGTTGAAAAACATCACCGAGCAACTGTCGATTTTAGAACGCAACAAAACCATCAGCGGAGATGTGCTCAGGAATTACTTGCCTAATGAAGGGGCCAGAACCTTGCCCATTGTTGCAGGAACTACCGGGGGGTCAGAATTCACAGAAAGGGACTTGCTTTACAAGGTCTTGTTTGATATGCGTAAGGATATCGTAGACTTGAAAAAACTCGTATTGGAGATGATTGCATCCGGTGGCGTTACGGGTGCCTTTACTGAATCGCACGCACAGATTATTGACAAGCTCTACCAAGAGGTGGTGACTCCAGGCGCTCAAATACCTCAGCCCACCATTTCCATTCAGCCGGTGAACAACACCTCACCAGTCACCAGGCATGATGAGATCATTGATGAGAACCTATCATTGGAGGAACGAGAAAAGGAGACAATAAAAAAAGCCATTGAAAAACACCGCGGTCGAAGGAAGCATGCAGCCCGTGAATTGGGCATTTCTGAGCGAACACTCTATAGGAAAATCAAAGAATACGATTTATAATCCAAAATAATGAACCGCTACCGAACAAGTGGGTTTCGAGTCATTGCCTTTTTGCTCTTAGTAGCAATAGCAGGATGCGGCACCTATTCATTTACTGGAGCCTCTATCCCTCCAGGAACCGAGAGCGTATCCATATCGTTTTTCGAAAACAGGGCCTCCATCATTCAACCATCGCTGAGCTCGACTTTTACCGAGAAACTGAAAGACCGTTTCGTTTCACAAACGAATCTTCGGTTGGTTCCAAACAATGGAGATCTGCATTTTGAAGGTTACATTTCCGATTATCAATCGAGGCCAGTGGCCATACAAGGTAACGAGCAAGCCGCGCTGAACCGTCTGACCATTACAGTGTCTGTAAACTTCAAAAACAAAAAGGACCCTAAACAGGATTTTGACAGTAGTTTTTCGAGGTATGTTGATTATGATAGTAGGAAGAACCTTTCAACGGTAGAACAAGAACTCATATCTGAGATTTGCCAACAACTCACAGAGGACATATTCAACAAAGCCGTAATCAACTGGTAAATATGACACGCGATCGCCTGGCTAAGCTGATTAAGCATCCATCAACCTCAGACAGGGAGGCGATTACAGCATTGGAGGAGATTGTTGCCAGGTTCCCCTATTATACCAATGGCCATATTTTGCTAACCATGCAATACCGACTGCTAGACCATATTCGGTATGACAGTCAATTACGAAAGACTTCTGTGTATGTTCCGGACCGTTCCGTTTTAAGAAGGTTGGTTTTGGCTGATGATGAGGTTCCGTTTCCTGACAGCATCCAAGTCTCAGAAGAGCCATCAGCCAATGTCGAAGCAGTTGAGGAAATGCCAACTGCAGATGAGACTAAGAATGTTTCGGTCCCAGAAGTCTTTGTGAAGTTGGAGGAAACACATGAGGCCCATCCTACTGAAGCCAAATTAGACCCACGCGAGGTAATAGAGCAAAGACTTAAGGAGTTGAAGCAACAGGATCAATTGGTACGCGACCAGTTGATTGAAACCACGAATCTTGAGACTCCCATAATCGTTCCTATCAAGGGAGAACCAACAAAGGATGTGGAGGCGATTGTACAGGAACCGATTCCACCTTCGCCATCCCAAGATGAAACTTCTCCAGAATTGGTTGAGCTAGAAGAACTGAAAAAGAAGGATACGGAAGTGGTTGTACAGGAACAGAACCATGCTTCGCCGTCCCCAAAAAGTACTTCACAAGAATTGGTTGAGGAAGAAGAGCCGAAGAATTTTGAGTTTGAAATTCCGAAATCAAAGCCTGATGAATTTGTTTCAGAGCCAACAGAAAAGCAAGAGGCGATTGCTAAGCCCATTGAAAAAAGTGAGCCACGAAGTTTCGGAGATTGGTTGAAGGTACTACCGGCACAAGAGTACCAAGTATCAAAAAATGACAATTCTAATCCAGGTGCACCCATAGAACCTGCTGGCGATTATTTTGGAATAGATCCAGCAAATTCAACTGACGGCATCGACAAAGCCACACGAGAAGAATCAATCATCGATAAATTCATCCGTGAGGAGCCTAGGATTGTTCCGTCGAAGAGTGAGTTTTATTCTCCTGGTAATATGGCTCGAAAAAGCGCCCAGGAACACGAGGATTTAATCTCTGAAACCTTGGCCCGAATTTATGCCCAACAGGGTAATATCTCCAAAGCAATTTCCACTTACGAGCGGCTAGCCTTGAAATTACCGCAAAAAAAAGCGTACTTTGCATCCTTGATTGAAGACCTATTATCACGTAGCTGACCTTCACTTTCAATTAAATAAACTGAAAATCAACGAGTCATGTATACTCTTATTACCGTTTTAATCATCATTACCTGCCTTCTCCTAGCATTAATTGTATTGGTACAAAACTCAAAAGGTGGTGGTTTGGCATCTGGAATGAGTTCATCTAACCAAATAATGGGCGTTAGAAAGACCACAGATATGTTGGAGAAACTTACTTGGGGATTTGCTGTTGCCTTAATGGTTTTCTGCCTTTTCGGAACTATGATGATGCCTAAAGGTGCTGCTAATCAAGAAGAATCTTCAATTATTGAACAAGTTTCCAATACTGCAGTACCAACCGCACCCAAGGCCCCCTCTAGTCCACAACAACCAGCAGCAGCACCAGCTGGTAACGGTGCGCCTACCAGCAGTACTGGTGGCAATTGATTCGGAGAGGTTTTCAATAAGTACCCCGTTCCCCTTATTTAGGAAAACAAAAAAACTTGTTGGTGTGTCATAATGACCTCCAACGTGACGCTCTTTTGTCTGAATTGTATCAAAAAAAGAAAAAGTGTCATTTTTAGTTCCAATGGCACGATTCATGTCAGGTTGCGGTCATCAGTAAAAATCAAACCATAAACCCCATAATACTATGAGTAAAAAAATCAGCATCAAACCCCTTGCCGACCGTGTCGTTGTACAGGTCGCCCCCGCGGAAACCAAAACCGCCAGCGGAATCATCATCCCCGACACTGCCAAAGAAAAACCCCAACAGGGCTTAGTAGTTGCCGTAGGTGGCGGAAAGAAAGACGAACCCATGACTGTAAAAGTGGGAGATCGTGTGTTGTATGGTAAGTACTCCGGAACTGAAATCACACATGAAGGCAAAGATTATCTAATCATGCGCGAATCAGACATTTTCGCAGTTGTTTAAATCATAAAAACTAAATCATTTTAAAATACCAGATCATGGCAAAAGAAATCTCCTTTAACCTAGAAGCAAGAGACGCCCTCAAAAGAGGTGTTGATGCATTGGCTAATGCAGTTAAAGTAACATTGGGTCCAAAAGGACGCAATGTCATCATCGATAAAAAATTCGGCTCCCCAGCTATCACCAAAGACGGTGTTAGCGTAGCCAAAGAAATTGAGTTGAAAAACCCTGTTGAAAACATGGGTGCGCAGATGGTTAAAGAAGTGGCATCAAAAACGGCTGATGTTGCAGGTGATGGCACCACCACCGCCACCGTTTTGGCTCAGGCTATCATTACTGCAGGTTTGAAGAACGTTGCAGCTGGCGCTAACCCAATGGACTTAAAGCGTGGAATTGACAAGGCAGTTATCGCCGTAGTAGCTAATCTGAAGAAGCAAAGCAAGTCTGTTGGCGACGACAACAAAAAAATCGAACAGGTTGCCACTATTTCAGCCAATAGCGATAGCGAAATCGGTTCGCTTATCGCAAAGGCAATGGATAAGGTTAAGAAGGAAGGCGTTATCACAGTTGAAGAGGCCAAAGGCACAGAAACAACTGTTGAGGTTGTTGAAGGTATGCAATTCGACCGCGGCTACATCTCTCCTTATTTTGTAACCAATGCTGAGAAAATGGAAGCCGTATTGGAGAGCCCTTACATTCTGCTCTACGACAAGAAAATCTCTAACATGAAAGAACTGCTTCCCGTGTTGGAAAAAGTAGTTCAAACCGGCCGCCCATTACTGATCATTTCTGAAGACGTAGACGGTGAAGCGTTGGCAACCTTAGTGGTGAATAAGATCCGTGGTTCACTGAAGATTGCCGCAGTTAAAGCTCCAGGTTTCGGAGATCGTCGCAAGGCCATGATGGAAGATATTGCCATCTTAACCGGTGGACAAGTAATATCCGAAGAGCTTGGCTTTAAATTGGAAGATGCCGACTTGAGTAAGCTGGGAAAAGCTGAGAAAATCACCATTGACAAAGACAATACAACTGTTGTTGGAGGTGCTGGAAAGAAATCCGACATCAATGGACGCGTTGCTCAAATCAAAGCCCAGATTGAATCTACGACTTCTGATTATGACC
>JALRAP010000021.1:33706-34181 GCA_023262505.1 Bacteroidia bacterium | reverse complement strand
TTTTGTCACTTTTTGCTTGCCCAAAAAGTAACCAAAAAGGGCACCACGAACGCCAACCGTTTGATTGGTCTTGTCGCACAAGGCTACACCCCCGGGCCGACCAATCTTACGGTTCGCACCGTTCGTGGACAAGCCTCCCGCCGACGCTTTAAAGTTATTAGTAACATTTAACAATCGAAAAGTGTCGCTTCCCGCCTGCCGCGTGCTGCTACTGCCGCCTCCCATTACTGCCTACCGCTACCGCATACTACTACCTACTACCTACCACCAACCTTCATACTAAAAAGCATAACTCGCTCCAGCGAATACCCCAAGGCGGTAGGAGGGATAGTTGTACCAGCGGCTGTATTTGGAGGCAGTGGCGTTGTTGATTTGAATGAAGGTTGAAAGCACTTTCGAGAAGCGGTAATCAACGCCTAACGATACATCCAAATATCCATCCAAAGTGCCAAACTCCTGTTGGCCTTGGTTATAC
>JALRAP010000021.1:0-33696 GCA_023262505.1 Bacteroidia bacterium | reverse complement strand
CCTATGAAGAAATGAAGAGTCAACCCAAGCTACGGAAGCTTTGGTATAAATCTTCTCTCCGATATTGTAATGCCCTTTTGCGGTGAGGGTAAATCCAGGTCGGAACAAGGGCTTGTCAAGTGTGTCGGTTTTGTTGGATTCGTAATCCACAGCCAGGCTGATGCTTGATTTCTCATTCTGATCATACACCAGCTCTGCATGTAAGCGCAGGCGTGTGTTGTCATTGTATATCACTCTGTATTCTGTCCGTTGTTTATTAATTGACGAATCTGGATTGTATTCAATGTTCTGCTGGTTCAGGAAGTACGCGTCGTCTTTTATGCGTGTTAAAGCGAATGAGCCGATGAATGCCAATTGGTTTTCGATCTTGATGTTGACACCTCCTTGCAAATCGAAATTATTGCGTTTGTTGAGCAGTTCGGGCCCGTCGAAGTTACCGATGAACGGGTTCTCTTTCGACAAAGAGCGATAGGAGGTGCGCTCCACATCGCCCGACAATTGAGCGAACGCCGAGATGGTTTCCTTTGCAATTATCACATCCAAACGTACATGCGGCAACAGGTAGTAATTGGTTTTCTCGTTTGCATCAATCGGGATGTTCAGTCCGGCCGTAAGCTCCATGCGTCCGAACTTACGACTGAACCTGGGCTCAATCTTGAAGATGTTGCGCTTAAGTGATCCTAGCGAATCGCTCTCATACTTGTTCACATCCGCCAATATCCTGCCCCCAGCATTGAACTCACCCAGTTTGGTGTACAAAGAGCCATCGAAAACGAATCTACCCTCTTTGTGCCCGACATTGTCAGCGAAATTGCCGAATTCCAATCCCGCCTGGTAGCGCGTGTCGCTTCCATTCTCGAGGTTGCTTCCTAACTGGATGTTTCCTCCTATGTCGGTGAAGCTATGCTTGGTGTCTTCCTTCTCGTAAAAAGTATCATCATACCCAAAATAGTGATATCCATTGCGTGAGAAATCGATGTTGCCCGACAAGGTGTTGCCACTGAAGAAACGACTACCGAAAACGCCCAATGAAGTTTCGCTCATGCCTGGGAAACCTTCCCAGCCACGCACTTTTCCACTCGAGGACAAGTGGCTCACATAAGCTCCAGCATCGTACTCCTTCGAGCGCAAGCTGTTGAAGTAGGCGTCGATGAATGGCGTGTTCTTGGTTCCGTATCCTCCTCTGACAAATCCTCTGTACAGTTTTTTGATGTTGTCGTCCTTCACCTTCACTGCTTTGATCGGGGAGATGGTGTAGATGGTGTTGAAACGAACTTTGGGCAGCTCGTAGGTCATGTCAGGAACATAGTTCACCATCGTGTCGCTTTGTGGCACGTCGCTGATCTTTACAGCATCTGAAAGCATCGGTTGATAGGCTTTCACCACATCGATTTGTTCATTGCCGATGTTGTTTTGCGCCCAACTGGTTTGTAGGCACAATAGCATGGCTGCAGATAAAACGCAAATGATCCTTGCAATCATATTAGGTTGGTTTTTCAATTGCCGTTTATATTTTTAATGGAGTCGTTCTCGCCTCCGTAGTATTTCTTTTCTTTCTCTTCGATTTCCTTTTGCAAAAGCTCATTCTCTTTGCGTTCTATGGCTTGCAGCTTTTCGGTGGCCTTGGCACGCAAGTCTTCGCGATCATTGGGCGCAGCCTCGTAGTTTTCCACTAGCGACTTATAGGTGGCTTTGGCTTGGAAGGTGTCTTTCAAAGCCAGGTAGTTGTCACCAAGCAGCAAAAATGATTTGCCGATCCAGAACTCGTAGGAAGGTGACTGGTTGATGAGGTCGAAACATTTCTTTTGCGAATCCTTGTAGTTGCCGTTCAGGAATTGGATTTCCGCCAAACCATATTTGGCTTCGGCACCGGCTTCACTATTGGGCACCTTGGCCACGAATGCGAACTCTTTTTCAGCTGTCAACAGATCATTCAGGGCCATCGCGGCACGCGCATTCAACAAGTGGGCTTCTCGTACCAAATCATTCGACACCTTGTCGCCGGCAATCAAGCGGTCTGCATACAATCGTGTCTTGGTGTAGTCCCCACCTTTGAAATGGCAGCGCATTTGTCCGGCTTGCGCCTCAATCACATTCTCTCGTAAATCGGCAGTGCCTTCCAATCGTTCGAAGAGCGACACCGCTTCGCCGCAACGGTTATCGGCCGACAATATCTGTGCTGCGCGCAGCAATGATTTTTCAGTGAAGATGCTTCTAGGTTGCTCGGTCACGTACAAATAGCCGTCAAGCGCTTTGCTGTTTTCTTTGATGCGATAATCGCATTCAGCCTTGTAGAAGCGAGAGTTGAGTGCGTAATAACCATTGGGGAATTTGCGGATGTACTCTTCAAATCCTTTCGAAGCCTTTTGATGCTCACCCTTCATGTACAATTGCTCGGCTGCCTCATAAGTGATCGAATCTTGTGCCCCCGCGCTGACATTAACAGACGGAACTTCTTTCACATAATCGAAGTATCCGTCGGGATTTCCCGCACTAACGTAGATGTTCTTGATTCCGGTGAGAGCCGCCACGCATTCGGTGGTGCCGGGATATTTTTTCACCACATCCTTATAAACCGCCAATGCTTTTTCGTCCTGTTGCTGGTTGTATAAAGTGAGGCCTGTTTTCAGCATCGCTTTGCGTGCATAATCGCTATTGGGATAATCACGACTCACCTTGCGGTAAATGTCTTCAGCGCCCTTGAAGTTACCTTCCGAAAGCAAAGCTTCACCTTTTTCGAAGTATGCGGCTGCTGCATAAATTGATTTCGGATACGATGAAACCAGCTTATCCATGATGCGGGCCTTCTCAACATTCTCTCCACGGATACCGCGGATGATTCCTGTTTGGAAAAGTGCGTAATCGGAGCTTTTCGCCTTGGCCTCTATGGCTTGATTGTAGAATGAAAGGGCGTTGTCGTACTCCTTTAGCACTAAGCTGCCATCTCCCACACGTATCAATGCATCGTTATACTTGGAAGTGGTTGTCTCTTGCTGGTTACGGATGTATTTTCGGAACCAGGTATTGGATTCGGCATAGTTTTCAAGCTTGAAGTGGCAATAACCGAGGTTGTAATTTGCCGAGTTGTAAAGGGGCGAATTGATGGAAGGTGGATTGAAAATGAAGATCCGGTATTGCTTGAGCGCCGCATCGTATTGCCCCTGCGCATAAATCGCTTCGGCTTTCCAATACATCGCATTTGCTCGAATCATTTGGTCTGATTCGTTGGTGATGGCTTTGTTGAACAGGCCGATGGCTTTTTCGTAGTCCTTGTCGTTGAACAATTCAATTGCCCTGAAATATGCCACTTTCTGGTAGGCTGCGTTGGCTTTCGGACTGCGACTACGGATTTTGTCGAGCGATGCTAATGCGTCTTTGTAATTACGTGTGGTGATTAGGAGTTGAGCCAATATCTCATTCGCCTCATCCTTGTATTTCGAATCGGGGAAGGTGGCTAGCAGCTCGTTCATGGCGTTGATTGCAACGGGTTGGTAGTTGAGCTCGAACGAAAGCTTTGCGTAAGTGAAAAGAGCGTCCTCTTGAATCTTGCGATCGAAAGTATCGCGCGAAGCAAATCGAAATGCGTTGTATGCCGACTGCTTGTTTTTGATTTTCAGAAAGCAATCGCCCATGTTGAAGTATGCGGTCTGCTGCATGGCGTCCCGCGTATTGACTGTTTTTTCGAAATAAGTTGTGGCACGGGCATGGTTTCCTGCTTGGTAGTTGCAATATCCCAGTTGATAGTAATCCTCGCGGCTCAATTTTGGATAAGTACTCTCGAACGATTCGAACATCTTGAGCGCCTGACGGTAATCTCCCTTGCCATAATAGGACTCAGCCACATAACGGTCGATTTCAGCACGGTTCTTCACATCGGAGCGGCTCTCGATAGTCTTGTAATAATCGATGACTTCGTCGTAGCGTTTTTGCTCGTATTTGATTTGGATGATGTAATATGGAACCAATGGACCGAAAGTTTCAGATGAGTCCAGCATTCGGAAATACTCGTTGGCGGTATTCAGGTTGTTGTTCTGATAGGCAACATGTGCGTAGTAGTAGATGGCCGCGGTCTTGTAACGCGACTCCACCTTCAGGATTTCTGATAGGTTCTTGCTCGCACGGTTGTAGTCCTCGATGTTGAAGTAAGCGTAACCGGTTTTGAAATAATATTCGGCTATTTCCTCGTTGTTCAGGTAGCGCAGATCCGTTTTCTCGAAGTAGGCTGCTGCCTTCTTGAACTTTTTCTGGCGGTATAAAACGCGGGCGGCCTCGAACCATGCGGTTTTGGCTTTCAAACTTTCAGGATGGCGGTCTATGAAGGCTACAATCTCGGCTTCGGCATCAGGATGGTACAACTCGGCTCCGCTGATGGCGCTGTAGTATTCGGCGTTAATCCGGTTATTGATGGGAGCATCGGGTTCCTCTTGCAGGAAATCACGGAACTGTTTACGAGCTGCGCTATACTGCTGCTTGGTGAAAAGCTCGAGTGCTTTTTCATATTTTTTGGATGGGTCGTAATGACTGTGTCGCTGCTGTGCGAGGGCCGGTTGCAGCGCGCAAATCAGCAGGAAAACCCAGAGGTGTTTCATAGTGTAGCGAAAGATTGGTTTGGGGTTCATTTTAAAGCGAAAAATCAGGTGCTTTTGCAAAGTTACTTGTAAGAAACGGCCTCGATTGCCGCTTTATTACGCGCCTTCATTGATTTATCAACACGCTCTTGGTGAAAAGAGGCCTGTTTTCTGATGTGTTTTTCGCTTGGTGATGACCTTGTTTCGGATTGTTATTTATTATGTTTGCATCCTATCAACCCCGGTTTTCGGATGTATATCCTCAAGATCAAAGGCAAAGCCAAAATTCCCGATTACGTGCAATTGCGCGACGATAATTTCACGCTCTTGGCATACTTCCGGGTTGATCGTCCGGAGAAAGCATTGGTGAAGTGCGGATTGGGTGATCACGAACAGCAGATGATCGAGATGATCCGGGAAATGCCTTTTGGCAAAGTAATCAAGTTGGATTTCGATACAACCAAATGACAACCGACGCTCCCATCATTTCACTGAAGGATGTAAATGTTTTCCAGCAAAAAAACCTGGTGTTGAGTCAGGTCAACCTTCAAATCTCGCCTGGCGAATTCGTATACCTGATTGGCCGTACCGGTAGCGGCAAGAGCAGTTTTTTGAAATTGCTCTACGGCGAACTGCCATTGATCCAAGGAACAGGGCAGGTGGCGGGTTTCCAGCTCAATTCCCTCAAGGAAAAAGAAATCCCTTATTTGCGCCGCAAGTTGGGTATCGTTTTCCAGGACTTCCAACTACTTCCCGACCGTAGCTCTCGTGAGAATTTGGTGTTTGTATTGAGGGCCACGGGCTGGACCGACAAAAACCAGATCATGGAGCGTGTGAATGAAGTTTTGGGCAAGGTGGGTTTGGATTCGAAAGGTTACAAAATGCCTCATGAGCTTTCTGGTGGCGAACAGCAGCGATTGGCTATTGCCCGTGCCCTTCTCAACGATCCTGAGGTTATTTTGGCCGATGAGCCCAGTGGCAACCTCGATCCGGAAACCAGCAACGGCATCATGCGCCTGTTTTTCGACATCAGCAAGAATGGTTGTGCTGTGGTTATGGCCACTCACAACTATACACTCATCGAGCGCTTTCCTGCGCGCGTGATCCTGTTCGACCAAGGCAAGGTGGCCGAGCAATAGGCATACTTTTTTGAAGCTTGGTCAGCTATTGCCGAAAAGGTTGATCAGTTTCTGTACGTTGATATCGTTGGAAAAACTTTCGCGAAGTGTTTTTTCGCGCAAAGCGATATCCGATTCGGTGAAATCACGTTGCATCAATGAGGTTACCAGTTCACGCATACCGTCTGCATCATCTTCCACCAAGCATAAATCCTCAAGGCCGGTATTTTCCACCATCGGGGTGTTAACCACGGCAAATCGTCCGTTATATAGCGCCGACAACAGTTTTAGTTTGATACCTGTTGGTTGGAAAGTAGGCAGGATGTTCACTTGCGCATCGCTGATGAGTTGATGGATTTGTCGAGTAGACAAATCGCTAAGTAAGGTGATGTGGTTTTTTTTTGCTACAGCCGATTGCAATTCCTTGGATGGGCGTGACCCTGCAATCATGAGTGGGATATCGGACTGATGGAATACCTTGTTCACCAAGAACAGTGCGGCTTCATTGTTTTCGCCTACGGCCAAGTTGCCGTGATACAAAGCAAATTTACCCCTGCCGGGTGTGATGTTTACCTTCTCGTTGGCATGGAAGGCCGGAATGTAGAATGCATTTTTGTATTTCTTGTCGAAATAAAGCGTATCGTTGCGCGAGATGGCGGCAATGGCATCCGCTTTAGCAAGCACAGGCTCGAAAGCTTCCAGCTTGGAGGCTTCGTTGTGGAAATAATACCGTTTGAAAACATTGCGTTCCACCTTGGCCAAGCTCCGGTAGTAGTCGCTTTCCACGTTGTGCGTTCGAACCATCTTGAACCTTCCATCAAGCCTCGGATCATCCAACATGCCACAGGTATGCAATCCTTCGAATAGGATCGGGTAGTTGTCGTTAGCCAACTCCTGAATCAGCTTTTCCGAATTGCGCGATATCACGATGTAGGGAAGCCTGGTGAACAATTGCGCACGGGATACATTGCGTGGATAGTACTTCACTTCTTCGCAAAGCGATTCCAAATGAGTCGATTCTTCGCGGCCGTATTGGAAGCAGTGCAGATGCACTTTGACTCCTTTCGCATGCAGGGCTTTGACCTTGTAGTAAACATCGATCACGCCACCGTAAGTAGGAGGATAGGGCACATCGAAGCTGACCACGTGGATATGATGATCGATGATGCTCATGCTACAGCTGCGGGTATTTTTTCAACTCGTTCTCCCATGTCAGGTCCTCGGCGGCAAGTTGCAAATTTTTCCTACACCGCGCAATGGCTGTTGCGTCCTGTAGCGCTGCGTCGATCTCTTGAGCCATAATGGCGGGATCATGACCACTAATGAACCAACCAATCCCATAACCTTGAACTATTTTTTCCACTTCTGGCAGTCGCGATGCCATCACAGGAATTCCTGCTCGTATGTAATCGAAAATCTTGTTCGGTAGCGAAAAGCGGTAGTTGATGTTTGTGTCTTTGTCGAATGTAAGTCCGAGATCGCAGGCTGCAGTGTGCCGCATCATCGCCTCGTATGGCATACGAGGAAGGAAAATGATTTTACTTGTTACGCCATTGGTCACAGCAAGTTTCAGCACATCCTTAAAAACATCACCTCCGCCGAGCAAAACGAGTTTGGTGTTTTCAAGATACTGCATGGCCATAACGGCTTCCTCCGCTCCGCGGTCCTTGTTGATGCCAGAGCCTTGCAAGATGAGTAGTTTTTCGGTCGGTAATACTCCCAACTTGCTGCGAATCTCCTGGCGGTCAGAAGCAGCAGGTTGAAAAGCGCTTTGCATGGGTACGTTCCGAATCACATGTATTTCCTTGCCATATTCTAAGTGGTATAAATCAGCAATCGAATCGTTTACGGTGATGACGGTTTCCAATTTCGGAAATATGAATCGCTCTATCGCTTTCCAGATTTTTTGAACCGTTGGCCGACCTGCTAACTCAGGAACGCCTGTATAATATTCATGACTATCATACACCAGTTTTTTCCGTTTGATTCTGGATGCCAACCAACAAGCAGGCAGCGTATCCAGGTCGTTCGAAAAAATCAAGTCGCTTCGATTGAACAACAGATATAGTAACAGCCTCAAATTGTAGCTGGCATAAAATAGCGGTCCTTTGGTGAACGGCAACTTGAATCGTTTGCATGAGTAGGTGCGTTGAGGCATGGGTAGGCTGGACGGCAAAATGCGCCCTACCAACTGCACTGTATAACCCATCCCCGCAAGGGCCATGCAATTGCGATGCACCCGCTGATCTGTTGCCAAATCGCTGGTAACGGCCATGATGGCGGATTTACGGGCTGGATTCAATCGTTGAAGTTGTTAGTATGCAGGGGTTTAACCTTGCGGCCTGCAAAGTTAGCAATATGCCCGCCCTGGGGGAACGTAAAACGCCAATGTTTATGATGCCAAGGGCTGTTTTTCCGATATTTGGGGGAAATAATGAATCTATGAATGCACCCAAAAGGAGTGTGACCACCCTCGGACAGTTTATCATTGAACGCCAAGCGGATTTTCCGTACGCCAAGGGAGAGCTGTCGAGGCTGTTGCGTGACATCGGTATTGCCGCCAAAATCGTTAACCGCGAGGTGAACAAAGCGGGTTTGGTTGACATATTGGGTGAAATGGGCACTTCCAATGTTCAAGGCGAAGAGCAGAAGAAACTAGATGTGTTTGCAAACGAGCAGTTCATTGCCGCACTAGGCAGTGGTGGCGAATGTTGTGCCGTTGCTTCCGAAGAGAACGAAGAACTGGTGGCCATCTCCACCGACGTTTCAAAGAATGCGAAATATGTGGTTTGCATAGATCCGCTCGACGGTTCCTCGAACATCGATGTAAATGTTTCCATCGGCACCATTTTTTCTATCTACCGCCGTTTGGATCCTAATGCACCTGTAACCGAGGCGGATTTCCTGCAGCCAGGTGTGAACCAAGTGGCAGCGGGCTATATCATTTTCGGCTCCTCCACCATGCTGGTGTACACCACAGGCAAAGGAGTGAACGGTTTCACCTTGGATCCATCCATAGGAGAGTTTTGTCTATCGCACCCCGACATGAAAGTGCCGAATTCAGGAAAAATCTATTCGGTGAATGAGGGTAATGCGATGCAATTTCCTCAAGGGGTTCGCGACTACATTTCCTACTGCCAGCAAGACGACAAAGCAACCGGCAGGCCATATTCATCACGTTATATCGGTTCATTGGTTGCCGATTTCCATCGCAACTTGTTGAAAGGTGGTATTTATATTTATCCGCCCACATCCAAGGCTCCTTCAGGAAAATTGAGACTCATTTACGAATGCAACCCACTTGCGTGGATTGTGGAGCAAGCCGGAGGCATGGCTTCCGATGGCGGCCAACGCATACTTGAGAAAAAACCAGGATCTCTGCATGAACGCACGCCGCTGTTCATCGGCTCCAAAGACATGGTGCGCCATGCCGAACAGTTCCTTACACAAAATCGCGGCTGATATAACCGATACCTTATCCATCAACCGCTTTTCCATTGGATCTTTCCTACATACTAAACCTTTACAAGGGTTCTGACCGTGTTCGCACTATTGCCGCTTCGCTAGATAAGCAGCAATGCAGAACACATGTGAACGGGCTCTCGGGCTCGCAACATGCGTTTGTGGCAGCATCTGTTTTTTCGATGGCAGGCTCACACATGGTTTTTGTGTTTCCTGAAAAAGAAGAGGCCGCGTACTTCCTCAATGACATCGAAAACATCATGGGTGAAAGGTCAGCACTTTTTTTCCCTTCCTCCCTTCGCAAGTCATACCGTTTCCCACAGACCGACAACAACAGTGTGCTGCTTCGTGCTGAGGTTTTGACCCACATCGGGAAAAACAAAAGTCCGAAGCCGGTGATCACCTACGCCGAAGCTTTCCAAGAAATGGTTGCAACGGCAGGCGTATTGCAGTCAAATACGGTAGAAGCAAAAGTAGGGGAGGCCTTATCGGTCGATTTCATCATCGAGTTTCTGAACGAACATGGTTTTGAGCGCACCGATTTCGTTATGGAGGCCGGTCAATATTCAGTGCGTGGAGGTATTGTAGACGTATTCTCTTTCGCAAATGAAATGCCATACCGCATGGAGTTCGATGGCGATCGTGTTGAATCGATTCGCGTTTTCGACCCTGTGTCGCAGCTTTCCGAGAAGAACATGCACCACATCACCATCATTCCCAATGTGCAGTCGAAGCTGGTGAAGGAGCAACATCAATCCTTTGCCGATTTCCTTCCGGATGATGCCATCATCTGGTTGGTGGATGGTGCCAACGTGATGTCTGTAATGCAGTCGGGACTGGAATCTATGATGGAGTCGGGGACGGCAGAAACGACTGATGACAACGACGCGGAGTTCGGTCGCTTACCCGGTAATCCTACCGATGTATTCAATACAGCCGAGAATCTTCAACAGGACATGGCACGCTTCCGCATCATCGAGTCGGGCAGTAAATCGCTCTATGAAAAAAAGACAGAGGTGACATTCCAGTCATCCGTTCAGCCCCCATTCAACAAGAATTTTGTGCTGTTGGGTACGGCTTTCCTCGAGAATATGCGTGGTGCTTATCGCAATATTGTTTTTTCGGATACTGCTAAGCAGATAGAGCGTATATATTCAATATTCCGCGACATCAACATTCCTGCTCGTAAGCCCGGTGAGGAAGTTTCGTTCACACCTGTATATGTGTCCATTCACAGCGGCTTCACCGATCACGAATTGAAGCTCGCTTGTTTCACCGATCACCAGATTTTCGACCGTTACCACCGCTACCGCTTGCGCAAGAATTACAGCAAGAGCGAGGCGATGACGCTCAAGGAAATCTATAGCCTGAAGCCTGGAGATTTCGTTACGCACATCGACCATGGTGTGGGTAAGTTCGCTGGATTGGAAAAGATCGATGTGAACGGTAAAACGCAGGAGGCGATACGACTTGTTTACAAAGACAACGATATCCTGTATGTAAGCATACACTCCCTGCATCGGATATCACGGTACACCGGCAAAGAGGGAACAGAACCTAAGCTGAACAAACTCGGCACGCAAACATGGGCGAACCTAAAGCAGAAAACCAAAAAGCGTGTCAAAGACATCGCCAAGGACCTGATCGAACTTTACGCCAAGCGCCGTTCGCAAAAGGGATTTGCCTTTGCCCCTGATACCTACTTGCAAAACGAATTGGAGGCATCCTTTATTTATGAAGATACGCCCGACCAGGTGAAGTCAACGGCAGATGTGAAGAAAGATATGGAGAAGGCATACCCGATGGACCGACTCATCTGTGGCGATGTGGGCTTTGGAAAAACGGAAATTGCCATAAGGGCGGCATTCAAGGCGGTCAGCGATAACAAGCAAGTGGCTGTGTTGGTGCCAACCACCATACTTGCACTACAACATTACAAGACATTCTCCGAGCGACTGAAGGATTTCCCATGCAAGGTGGATTACCTGAATCGCTTCAAATCAACCGCACAACAAACCGCCACCATTCAAAGCGTGGCAGCTGGCAAGACCGATATACTGATCGGCACACATCGGCTATTGAGCAAAGACATCCGATTCAAGGATCTTGGCTTGCTGATCATCGATGAAGAACAGAAGTTCGGTGTTGCATCCAAGGAAAAGCTGAAGGCATTGCGTTTGAATGTGGATACGCTTACGCTTACAGCTACACCTATACCTCGCACATTGCAGTTTTCGTTGATGGGCGCACGCGATTTATCTGTCATCAACACGCCACCACCCAACCGCTACCCTGTTACCACCGAAGTGCACGTGTTCAATGAAAAAATCATCAAGGAAGCCATCGATTACGAATTGTCGAGAGGTGGACAGGTGTTTTTCGTTCACAATCGAGTGCAGGACATCCACCAGGTTGCCGATATGATCCGCAAGTTATGTCCTGACGCCATCATAGGTGTGGGACACGGACAAATGGAAGGGGAGGAGTTGGAGCGTGTGCTGATGAAGTTCATCGAGGGCGACAGCGACATATTGGTAGCCACTACGATCATAGAGTCGGGCATCGACATTTCCAATGCCAATACCATCATCATCAATCAAGCGCATCACTTTGGCTTGAGCGACCTGCATCAGATGCGTGGTCGTGTGGGGCGTTCCAATCGAAAAGCTTTCTGTTACCTCTTGGCTCCGCCTTTGAGTGTGCTCACACCAGAAGCAAAGAGAAGGTTGAAGGCCATTGAGGAATTTTCGGAGTTAGGAAGCGGATTCAATGTTGCCATGCGCGATTTGGACATCCGCGGTGCGGGTAACATGCTTGGCGGTGAACAAAGCGGATTCATCTCCGAAATCGGTTATGAGATGTTCCATAAGATTCTCGATGAGGCGATACGTGAACTCAAAGACTCCGACTTCCGTGAATTGTTTGCCGGTGATGAACCTGCTACTTCGGTGTTTGCAGGCGATTGCCAGATCGATACCGATTTGGAAATCCTCATTCCTTCCGAGTACGTTTCCAACATCACCGAACGCTTGCATTTGTACAAAGAGATTGATGAGTTGGAGCATGAACAACAAGTACTCGAATACATCGATCAGCTGCGCGACCGCTTCGGTCCCGTGCCTGCCCAGGTGCAGGAGCTGATGAATGCCGTACGCATCCGGTGGAAAGCGCGCAACTTGGGAATTGAAAAAATCGTTTTGAAGGCCAACACATTCAAAGCCTATTTCGTTTCCGACCCTGCTTCACCTTTTTACACATCCGGAGTTTTCCGCGATATGATCGCTTATGTTCAGAACAATGCCAAACGCACGAAGATGAGCGAGAAGAACGGAAAGCTATCGGTCACTTTCAGCGGAATCGGTTCAGTGGAGTCTGCCAACAAATTGCTGGAAGGAATCATGGCCGTGCAAGAGGCCTGAAAATCATCCTTCCTCTTCTGGAGCTTGCTCGGTAACACGCAAGTGAACCGTTTCAACAGAATGTTTGAGCCGTTTCAAGATCGTAAACTCGTAACCGCTGAAGGTCCTTTTCTCATTCACCGCAGGGATACGACCGAACACATAGTTGAGCAGTCCCGATATGGTATCATACTCGGGTGATTCGGGAATGGCAACAGGAAGCAAGTCGTTTACGTCGGAAATGGAAGTTTGAGCGTTAACGATGAATTCCGTTTCACTCTTTTTCTCCACCGACGGCTTTTCCTCGTCGTATTCATCCTGTATCTCACCAACCAATTCCTCGATGATGTCTTCCATGGTTACAATGCCGGCAGTTTCACCGAATTCATTGGTTACAATGGCCATCTGGATGTGTTGCGTTTGCAGTTCGCGCAGCAATTCGTTGATGCGTTTGGTTTCAGGAATGAAAAAAGCTGGGCGTATGATGTCGCGAATACCACTGAAGTTGTTGGATCGCAGAATCTTCAACAGGTCGCGGGTGTGAATGATACCGATGATGTTGTCTAGTGTATCACTGTAAACCGGGAATCGTGAAAACTGGTCTTCAATCACCTGGTTGAGGATTTTCTCATTCACCTCATCAATGTCGATGGCCGAAACTTTCACACGAGGCACCAATATTTGTCGCACCACACGGTCGTCGAACTCAAATACGTTTTGTATCAATTCGTGTTCCGATTGTTTGATGGCGCCGCCTTCTTCACTTTCGGTAAGCAACAGTCGCAACTCTTCTTCGGTATGGATGTCGTGGCCTATGGTAGGCTTGATTCCAATCATGCGTAACAACAGATTGGCCATATTGTTGAGCACCCAAATCAGCGGACTGAAAATGATGTAGAACACACGCAATGGAAGCGAGATCGCCATGGTGGTTGTGAGCGGATGGCGGATGGCTACGGTTTTTGGAGCCAGTTCTCCCAATACAATGTGCAGTACAGTCAACATACCAAACGCCAACGGGAATGCGGCTTTGTCCATGAACTCCGCGCTCACTGGAATGGAGAATACGCTGAACATTTTGGTGATGAGCTTTGAGAACACCTCCTCACCGAACCATCCCAGTGCAAGACTGGTCATCGTTATGCCCAATTGGTTGGCAGAAAGGTATGCGTCTAGATGTTCGGTTATATGTTTGGCTATGCCGGCAATCTTGTTGCCTTTGCTCGCCTTCAAATCAATTTGTGCGCTGCGGACTTTTACAATCGCGAATTCGGCTGCAACAAAAAAGCCGTTCAACAATAAGAGGGCAAGGGTTAATAGCAGTTCAACGGCCATGGTTCAGGGGATTAAAAGTTAGAACCAGGAATGAGATACAAGTAATCGATTCGTCGGGGTCCATATTTACAGATCAACGTGATTTTTTGGTCATATCAACCTCCTTGTAACCGGTACGGTTGAACACCGAAGGATCGACCTTGGCTTTGCTGATGTTGCTCATGACCATAGTGGTAATATCACCTGATTTTTCTTTGGTAGTGATTTCCATCGGGAAGCCTTTGATGTCAGCAGCATCAGGTAAAACAGCAGAGGCGCCAGGGGTTCCTTTAGTACTGTTGAAAATCTTGTAGAATTGCTGGTAGTTCACACCTGATTCTTTTGCCAACCACATCTCGGTAGTGTTGCCGTTCGACTCCACTATTGTTTTGGTGCATTTAAGTCCGCCTACGGTTTTGGTTTCCTTGGTATGGCGTACGGTAGGCTTGGTAGATGGCTGAGATGCATTCTTCGCGTCGAACGGATCAACTACCATGGCGGTTTTCTGCCCTTTGTTTTCCATCAACACGTACTGCTTCTTGGCATCACCGTCAATTATGATACGCATGGTCGACATGGGACCGTCCAATGGTTGGATGGCCACCTTGTTCATGGACGATGAAATTTTCATGGTCATGCCATCGGGCATCTTGGGTGTTGTGATCGCCATACGGAATGAAAAATCTTGCGCGAAGGCGCTTGTGGAGGCGATGATGAAAAGTGCTGCAATTTTCAGAGTTTTGATGCTCATGATTTTAGGTATTTTAGTTTGGCTAATTTACAAACTTTAAGCCTTCCCAAGCATTATCGTAAAGCATTGAAAAACAAAGTTATAAACACGATCTTTGGACTTGTCTTACAGGTCATTCCGTGCTTTTGCACTATGGTTGGAACGGCCATTGCCCAACCCTATTTTGATGTGGCTGGTGTGCAATATTGGAATTCTCCTGCTTCGTTACATGTTGATTCTGTAGGAGAGCGGTCATTTACAGCGGCCTTTTCATTGCCCGTGAATGTTGCTCCCCGGTTCAATCTGATCTTTTCACCGGCATATGAACAAAGGGTGGAATCAGGACCAGGACTCGACAAGCCTTGGAAACTCGAAGGATTGACGCTTCCTTTAAATTTTGTTTTTTATGCTTCAGACTCCGCACGTATGCTCTCGATAACTGCAATAAATCGATTCAACGGATATTCTCGGTTGTTGGTTGATGATGGATGGCAACTGGGTGGTGCAATAGTTGGATCCAAGAGGTATGGACAAAAGCTTTGGCTACGACTAGGAGCCTATTACAATAACGAGTTTTTTGGTGCGTACTTCCTTCCTTTGGTGGGATGTGATTGGCGCATCTCGGAATCGTGGAGGATGTTTGGATTGCTTCCTTCCAACATGCGGTTGCAGCATAGAATCTCAGAACGTTTTAACGCTGGAGCTTTCTTTAGAAGTCCTGTAAGCACGTTCAGAAAGCCCGGCGGTGGTTATGTAAAGCAATACGATAATCAACTTTTCCTGTATGCCGATTTTAGGTTGGTTTCAAAGTGGGTGCTAGTGGCCGAAATGGGTCATTCTGCTTTTAGAACGCTTTGGAACCGTGATCGAGCAGGCGAATATGTGCTTCAATCGGATGGCCCGGTTTTCAAATGTGGGCTGTTTTACCGCATTCCGCAACCATAATTGGGCCGTTGGCGGAAAATCCATACAACATAGCCTTTTGCGTATATAAATTCGCGCCGCTATTTCCATTAAAACATGGATATTGAAAAAGAGATAGGCCAGTCCGTCAGTTTCAAATCTGAATTGCAAAGAGCAGCTGTGAACGTTTTGTACACGGCTTCTTGGCTCAATATGAAAAACACCGAGACGCTTAAGCCGTTCGAATTAACGCCGCAGCAGTTTAATGTTCTCCGCATTTTACGTGGACAACATCCCAAACCGGCTACGGTCAATTTGCTTATGCAGCGCATGATCGATAAAAGCAGCAATGCTTCGCGTTTGGTGGATCGTTTGTTGGAGAAAGGCTTCGTTACGCGCGAAACCAACCGCCATGACAAGCGCGCAGTGGATGTTTACATTTCACAGAAGGGCATGGATGTTTTGGATACAATCGACAGAACCATCGGTTTGCTCGAAAGCCATCTGGATCACCTCTCAGAATCGGAAGCACGAATGTTGAGCGATTTGCTCGACAAAATGCGCGGATAAGCTTACTTAGAAAGTGAGGCTTAGGCCGATCGCCGGTAGAATCGGTAACTGGTCAACGCGCTCATTGGTGATACGGTCAACGTAAAAAATGTTTTTACGGTTGTATACATTGATTACGCTCGCAGTGGCCTCCAATGTGCTTTTGTCGCTCAGTTCAAAATTCTTCTTCAAGGAAATATCAAGTCGGTGGTAGTAGGGTAGTCGTCCTTCATTCAACGGACCGTAAATGATTCCCAACGTTCCATTTTCTTGTCCGGGGTTGGTGTTCAATCCGCCGCTGAAGTTCAGGTACTCGTAAAATCCTTGTGTCTGACTGAATGGGAAACCAGATCCTAGGTTCCAACGCACATCAAATTGCCAATCAAGTTTCTTACCCATGGTATAAGAGCCCACAAGGTTCACATTATGACGGCGGTCGAAGTGAGGTACATAATCGCGGTACTCGTCTTGCCTATTCACGAATCCGAGCGAATAAACGGCCCAAAAATACAGGCGTCGGTAATCGTACTTCAGTGTGAGGTCGATTCCGCGTGCTGTTCCTTTCTCAACGATGTAATCATCTGTAAGGGCATCGGGCTGGTTATCCTCCTCATCGAAGATGTTATCGCGGTTCACATTCGAAAGTTGGTCGAAGCTTTTCAAGTATGCTTCGATGTTGGCAGAGAAATGCCAAGGCAGATCCAACTCAACACCCACCACTGCATGGGATGCTTTCTGCAGTCGTGAGTTTACTGGCGAGCCACGGAATTCGTCTGGTAGATTTTCTGGCCCAGACAAAAAGCCGTAGAACAGATTTACCACATCTCGGTCGGAGGAGGAGCTCAGCAAGTTCTGGGCATACAAGCCCCCAGCGGCTTTCAGTCGCACACTGTTGCTCACATTGTACTTCATGCCCAAGCGAGGCTCCAATGAAAGTTCAGATAACGATGCGAAATAGTGGAAACGCATGCCCGGCTCAATGATAAACTTATCGCCGAGGATTTTCTTGCCTGTTACATATACGCCCAACTCGGTGGTGTTTTCCTCTTGTTCGCTTTTACGACCCGTGAATGCGGTAAACTCATAATCGGTTTTGAAGCCAAGTGCCTCGATACCGTATTTGATTTCATCCCGGTTAAGCAGGTAGGTGAAGTTAAGTGCCATGTTGAAACCATTCACTAGGCTGCTGCGTGGTTGCACATCCGCTTCCTTCAATCCAATCTTATATTGCGAATAAGCGAAGTTTCCATCGAGCAGCACGGTAGAACCTCCAGGCACGATCACAAAGCTGGACCCGAAACCTTTTGAATCCCATTCATAGTCGGCGATGCCCGCATATTTCGCGCGATCGTTGAAGCTGAATCCAAAAACATTCAGCTTGCTGCCGTTAGAGTTATTGGTGACGAATTTAGCATACAAGTCGTTGAAGGTGTAGGGTAGTCCCGACTCGCCTGCATAGGAGTATAGCGATTTGGAAGTCTTGTCTAAAAAAGAAGTTTTGCCGGATATGATGAAGGATGCATCACCATCGCCTTCGTTCTTTGCTTTTTTTACAGGACCTTCGAACAGCACTTTGGACACAAAAGGGTTAGAGGAAATTTTTCCACCGAAGCGCTTCTTGTTGCCGTCTCGTGTTTTGATGTCCATTACTGATGATATGCGACCTCCGTATTCGGCTCCGTGGCCACCTGCATAGATGTCGGCATTGCGGATGATGTCGGTATCGAATACTGAAAACAAGCCGATGCTGTGAAATGGGTTGTAGATCACCATGCCATCCAGCAGCACTTTGTTTTGGATGGGTGTGCCTCCACGTATGTAAAGCTGTCCACCTTGGTCGCCCGAGAACACCACTCCAGGCAACACTTGCAGATATTGCACCAAGTCGGGTTCGCCTCCAACTGAAGGAAGTTGTTTAAGTTCTTTCGGGGTTATTTTGGTTACTGAAGCTTTCACTTCTGTTTTCGCTTCCTGTTTTTCCGCAGAGATGTTAACGGTTGAAAGGCTGACGGTGCGTTTTTCGAGATAGAGTTTTTTAGTTTGGATATCTCCAGATGCGATGCTGACAGGTGTAGCCAGTGTGTCATACTCCACAGAGGTAACTGTTAAGACATAACTTCCTGGAGGAATCTTAGTGATGGAGTAGTATCCGTTCACATCGGTGGCGGCTCCGAGTGTGGTTCCTTTTAGGTAGACGTTGGTGAACAGCACGGGCTCGCCAGTGGCTTTATCGTAAACGAAACCGCGCACAGTACCATTGCTTTGAGCATGCGTGTAATTCACTAGGGTGGTTAACATGCCCAGGCAAGCGAACAGGGTAACCTTGAATCTTGAAATCATAATCGGTGGGATGCCTTTTCAGGCTTTTCGGGTTGATAGATCGAGAATGGTATCGAATTCCTGCTCGGTGAGCGGGATTACGGATAAGCGGTTTAACCGGATGAGGGCAATGTCTTTGAGGCGTGGCTCGGTTTTAATGGTTTTAAGTGACACCGGATTTTTGAGCGCCTTGTGCGGTTTCAGGTCAACAGCCGACCAGCGGTCGTCGTCGATGGTGGGATCCTGGTAAGCGGTTTTCGAAACTTTGGCGATTCCAACAACTTCAAGCCCTTCGTTGCTATGGTAAAACATCACCAAGTCACCCTTTTTCATTCCTCTCAAATGGTTGCGGGCCAGGTAGTTGCGAACGCCGCTCCAACAGGTTTCCCCATCGGCAACAAATTCATCCCAGGAATATACAAAGGGTTCGGATTTCACCAGCCAGTACTGCACGGTCGTTCTATTGGGAGGTCTAAATTAGGGAATATTTTGAGGTGGTAGGTGGCGGGAGGCGATAGCGGGAAGCAGTACCAGTACCAGTACCAGTGGCAGTACCAGCGCCGCTCTGAGCTTGCTTGCCCTGAGTTCATCGAACGGTCGAAGGGTACCGGGAGACCGATTGCTATCGGTCGGCACTTATCACTTGTCACATGTCACATGCCACTAAGTTCAATTTAACTTTTCCAAACCAATTGTTTAATTGTGTAATCTTGTCACCATGGAGCAACTGATAGCGTTTTGTAAGGAAATCGGTCCTGTGTATGCGGCATTGCTCGCCACTACCTTCACCTGGTTGCTGACAGCCGCGGGTGCTGCGTTGGTTTTTTTCTTCCGCACCTTGAACCGTGCGGTGCTGGATGTTATGCTCGGATTTACCGGAGGTGTGATGGTTGCCGCAAGTTTCTGGTCGTTGCTGGCGCCAAGTATCGAATACTCTGAAGCGCTTTATCCCGGCATGGAATGGATGCCTGCAGCGGTTGGTTTTCTGGCGGGCGCATTGTTCATATTCGGTCTCGACAAGATGATGCCACACTTGCACATCAACTTTGGCGAAGGGGAAACAGAGGGCATGAAGACACGATGGCAGAAGAACACGTTATTGATATTGGCAATCACACTGCACAATATTCCAGAGGGTCTTGCAGTGGGGGTTTTGTTTGGAGCCTCCAGCATGGGGGGCGGCGAGGCCATGATACCGGCTGCGATAACCTTGGCCATTGGTATCGGCATTCAGAATTTTCCGGAGGGGTTTGCTGTGGCGATGCCTTTGCGGCGGATGGGTTTGTCGAGGTTCAAGAGTTTCTGGTACGGACAAATGTCGGCGATCGTAGAGCCGATTGCCGGCGTGTTAGGTGCAGCGGCTGTTATTTATATGCAACCCATATTGCCTTTCGCCTTGGCTTTTGCCGCAGGCGCCATGATTTTCGTGGTGGTGGAGGAGGTGATTCCCGAAACGCAACGCGACAAATACACCGACATCGCCGTGCTGGGTTTCATCGGAGGTTTTGTGGTGATGATGGTGTTGGATGTGGCTTTGGGATGAAAAATGTTCGTTGGCAATTTGTCAATGATAATTTGTCAATGATAATTTGTCAATGATAAATTGTCAATTGTCAATAGTAAATTGTAAATAGTTTTGAAGGATAGGGTACATTTTAGTGGACTGAATGGAATAAGGGCCATAGCTTCGCTTGCAGTAGTTTTTTCGCACACCACACAAGGTTTAGGTCAGTTCGGACTTGACCGATTTGTTTTAGGAAGGTTTGCGAATGGAAATGCAAGAGCAACATTATTGGCAGACTTTGGCGTATCCATATTTTTCGCCCTTAGCGGATTTCTAATTACATACCTGCTTTTGGAAGAAAAAAAGAAAGGTGAAATCAATATCCGTAACTTCTACATAAGAAGGATCCTGCGCATATGGCCGCTTTATTATTTGTTCTTCGGATTAACACTCTTAACAGCATGCTTTTTCGATTTTTCATATGAGAACGCGTCCATTCTTTTTTACATTTTCCTATTAGCGAACATTCCATTCATATTTGGCGGACAAATCCCGTTTTTGTCACATTTCTGGTCGCTGGGTGTGGAGGAGCAGTTTTATTCTTTTTGGCCTTGGGTCGTTAAAAAGTCAAAGTCCATATTAAAGATCACGGCAATCATTTTTTTGGCATTAATTGCTTTTAAAACAGCAGTACGACTATTTGACATTAACTTGCTGAACGGAAAAACAAGTTTGCTTTATGACGCAATCCATACCACAAGGTTCCAATGCATGTTAATCGGAGCAATAGGGGCCGTCCTGTATCATCAAAAGCACGCATTGTTTCTGCGAGTTACAGACAACAAAATCGCGCAGCTTGTTTCGTGGGTTATTATCCTACTCGTTGCTATCAACATGTTTCATGTTGCATCTTTCATTGACAATGAAATCATATCCCTTGTTACCGTTTTCCTAATCATCGGTCAGATAGAAAAGAAAAACAGAATAGTGAATTTGAATGGTTCAATTTTCGACTTCTTGGGTAGAATATCCTATGGAATTTATGTTATTCACCCGCTAATCACGTTTTACCTATCAAAAATACTTATCGCACCTGATGATGCAAATGTTTGGAGTTATCTTACTGTTTATCTCGCTGTTTTTGCTTCCACTATAGCAGTTTCCTATGTTTCGTATCATTACTTTGAAAAGCGTTTTTTAGATATGAAGGAAAAATATTCAACTATAAAAAGTGCTGGATAATCCCTGTGCAGCAAAGATGATGTCTTGATTGACCCCAAAATGGGATATAAAGCATTGCTTCAGAATTGCATCAGGGGAAGCATTTTAATTTTATTATCATTAATGAAAACACTATGGTTTCAAGAAGGCTATTAATATTATCGGTTTGATGTTTTTCCTATTAATTTTAATTGCTTTTGGTGGTTTGTGCCAGCCATTGAACTTATAAAATATGCGAAAGGCAACTTGGTCTGATAAGGACACGGTAATTGCGATCATCGCTGAAACCTTTAAGGACAATCCGGGGGTGTGTTGGATGCTAAAGAAGCGACGAGACCATAACAAGTCGATTCGAACTTTGGCTGAATACGCATTTGTCAAGGCCCATCTTCACAAGGGAGTCTATATCTCTTCAAACGAAAAAGGTGTAGCTCTGTGTTATTTTCCTAATTCGGAGCTGTTTTCTTGGAGCTTGTTGCATTTCCAGTTTCGTTTCCTGATTTCAGCCGTTAATATACTCCGCATACCAAAGCTGCTATGGCGCGAGTCGTACAGAAACAAGCAACGACCTAAGAATAAAGACTATATGTATTGCTGGTTCTTGGGCGTTTTGAAGGACGGAGCAGGCGCCGCATTTGAGTTGCGGGACGGTATCATGGCGGAGGCCAGGACTAGGAACCTTCCAATTTATCTGGAAACAACCTTGAAGCGGAATCAAATGGCCTACGAAAGATCAGGTTTTGAAACCTACCATCACTGGACTGATGAAGCAGAAGGTATTGAGTTTTGGTTTATGAGGTTGATTCCCTGAAAATCTTCCTCAGATTTTATTTATTTTTGATTGGAAACATTTATTAGGTCTCATTAAAATTAAATTAAGATCTACGCATAGCCCTATTATTGATGATGACAAAAACGATTTCTGCTCCAAGCGATTATTACTCAGTATACAAAAGTTGCAATTCTACACATCCTCGTCCCATGCCAAAGGCCAGCGCTTCAGTCCGATGGCTATCAGACGAGGACGAGAAGGGGGAATCCTATCCCTATTGACAGGCATTTGACGATGATGAAATAAGGTTGTTCCGATTTAATTAATAACCAAAATGAAGTTTCGTTTTTCGATAGGAGGGTATTTCAGCGGGCGTTTTGAGGTAAGACTTAAAGATCATGTGTTGCTTTTTTTTGTTTCACATATTCCAAGGCCTATTGATTTGGACAAACCGGACTACAAGGTTTCTGTATTAGGCGATTCGGATTTTGATAATCTGGTTTCATTATTGAAAAGCTTGAAATGGAAACGTAATTACGATTCCACCATCCTGGATGGAACACAATGGGAGTTGGAGTTTGAAAGCGAAGCAGTCAAGTATAAATGCTATGGCAGTAATGCCTATCCTTCGGAATTCGGAGCGTTGTTGGATGCTTTGAAAGTGCTTACATCCAAATACGGAATTACAGACAACCTGCTTGATATGGATTCCCTTGAATAGATACTTTGATCAGGACATTTTATTTGAGTTTTAACAATAATGGTAGTGGTTCTCTTCTTTTATGAATTATGTTCTGATGCGAAACATCGCTGATGCAATTGATGGTGCTTAAGATTTTTTCTTCATATATTTATGGCTTAATGACTTGCTGGTTCTACCAATGCCATGATGATATTAGATGGTGATTTAGAGCGCCGTTCGAACAACTTCGACCTTATTAGGTTGGTAGCAGCATTATTTGTTTTAATCGGCCACGCACCGGCCATTCTTTACAACCAAGGCTTTTCTTTCGACCCGTTCCATGCGATTTTCGGTTTGCGCATGCAAACCTTGGGCGTTTGTGTGTTTTTTATCGTCAGTGGATTTCTGGTATCGCGTAGCTGGGAGAAACGGAAAAGTGTTTATGGTTTTTTTGTTTCCCGCTTGCTTCGGATCTTCCCCGCTTTGATCGGTGTTGTGCTGCTTTCTGTTTTGGTTCTCGGGCCGTGCTTGACAACCTTAAACCTCGCTGACTATTTCGCATCGCCAATAACTGCAAAATACCTGCAGAACATTTCGCTGTACAGGATGTACTACCAATTACCGGGAGTTTTTGAAAGCAATCCCCATCCAGGATCCGTTAATGGCTCCCTGTGGACGCTACCTTATGAGTTTACCTGTTATATGCTTTTGGTGGTATTGGGATCATTCAAGGTGCTTGAGAATCGATATGCCACGCTTTTATTCGCTTTGATGCTGTTCATTTCATATTGGCTCTTCCAACCAATCCTTGATGTTGTTGTGTTGCCAGTGTTTGGGATTGATTTCAAGAATTTTCTCCCTCTGTTGATTTACTTTTCAACCGGTATGGTTTTTTACCAATTCCGTAATAGTTTAAGATTCGGTTGGCTTGGTTGGGCTTTTTGTGGAGTGGTTTGTGTTCTGATCCAACTCGGTATTATTCCACAGATAATGATTGCTTGGATTTTGCCATATCTGGTGTTATCAATATCGTTCTCAAAAAAAATCAAGTTCAATGACTTCGGTCGCTACGGGGATTTCTCTTACGGATTTTTCCTCTATGCTTTTCCAATACAACAGCTAATCGTATACCTTTCTCCATTTAAACTCACGGTTTTTCCGATGGTTATGCTATCGATAGTCTGCACACTACCGTTTGCTATTGTATCATGGAGGCTCATCGAAAAGCCGGCATTGGGTTTGCGCAGTTGGTTAATTAAAAGTTGAGTTGGGAATACGTGAAGGAATTGCACCTATTAACTCATACTAGGCTTCTAAGGTCTCTTATATTATTTTACCTCTTTATTGGTGTCGACTGCTTTGGTGTTGGCATTGGATTTTTCACCATCGTATAAGCCGCAAACCAAATCCGCTCCTTGTCGAATTTGCTTACGCCCCAGATTTTCTCTTGTAGCTTGTTGGTGGCGTAGTCGAGCTGCACGGGTTCGCTTTTCGGCACGTTGCTATTGTACTCTTGAATGGTGCCCTTCTTGAAATCCTCGAACATCAAGACCAAGGCGCGGTTGTAATACACGATCTGCTCGCGTTCCAAATCAATCAACAGCATCTTGCACTTGTTGCTTAACCGGTCGCTGAACCATAAATCATCCTTTTTCAAAGCCAGGTAGGTTTTGCGGTTTCCTACCTTGCGGATGAAGTTGTAGGCGTATTGGTAGATGTAGCCGTTGTTGTAGTTCAGATACAGGTTGTAGGTGTAATCGAATCGGGTGTAGTAGAAGTCCTGCAGGTATTCTCGGTTGTTGTAAAAGGTGGGGATGGAACCGATTTCGAAGAACTGGTACCAATGGTTTTGCGCGCGGTACCAATCTTCGGGTTTTTTATAGGGCAGCTTCTCCTGCGCCTTGGTGCGGTTGTGGAAACGGTAAATGGTCGTCTCTTCGTTGTCCATGATCAACAAGTTGTCGTGCTCGTCGAATTCCATGTTCCGTACACAACCCTTGTATTCCAACTTCAGCGAGTCGAGCACTTTGCCATCCTTGATGAAGTACACCATCGGACGGTTGCAGGAGTTGAAGGCAATAACCTCCTCCGAATTCACGGCCATTTTGAAATTGAACTGCCCTTCACCCATGATGAGGTTGCTGGGAATCGAATACAACTCCTCCCGTTCCAATTGTGCATGGGCTACAAACGGCAGCTGCATCATTACAGCAAACGCCAATAATCTAATCATCATCATTCGGACAGGCTTTTCTTGAACTTGTTAAAACGGATTTTCGATTGCTCCGATAACAAGTACATCACCGGCACCAATATCAAGGTGAGGAAGGTGGCAAAGCCCAGTCCGAAAATCATCGTCCACGAAAGTGGCCCCCAGAACGCTACGCTGTCACCACCGAAGTATATGTGCGGATTGAACTCCGTGAAGAGCTTGGCAAAGTCGATGTTCAAACCCACTGCAAGTGGAATCAATCCTAGGATGGTGGCGGTAGCCGTTAGCAACACCGGAGTCATACGCGTTTTTCCTCCTTCGATAATGGCGTCTTTGAGCTCCATGCCTTGCTCGCGCATCAGGTCGATGAATTCCACTATCAGGATGCCGTTGCGCACCACAATCCCCGCAAGGGCCACAATTCCCACGCCGGTCATCAGGATCGAAATCTCCATGCCGAAGATGGCAAAGCCCAACAATACGCCAATCAAACTGAAGATGATTTCACTCAAGATGATCAATGGTTTGCTCAAAGAGTTGAATTGCGTTACCAGGATCAGGAAGATGATGCCCAGTGAAATCAGCATGGCACTGCCCAGGAAGCTGGCGGTTTCGGCTTGTTGCTCTTGCTCACCGGTCATGTCAACGGTAACACCTTCCGGCAATTCGTAATCGGCCACCGCCTGCTGCACCGAAGCCACCACCTCGTTTGGCGCGAATCCGCCAAGCACGTTCGAGTATACCGTTACACAACGCTTTTGGTTTTTGCGTTTGATGCTCGCATAGGTGGATGAGTAGTCAATCGTGGCGAAAGACGACAAAGGCACCTGCCTTACAATACCGCCCATGTTCATGTCGCGGAATGTGAGCGATAGGTTACGCAACTGGTCGATGTTTTGTCGCTGTGTTTGCTCCAAGCGCAGTTGAATGGGGTACTCGTCGTTCGCATCGCGGAACTTCGATACCTCTTTTCCAAAAATCGCGGTTCGTAGCTCACTGCCCACTTGGCCTGTAGATATGCCCTCGCGATTGGCACGCTCGCGGTCGATGTTGAAGGTGATTTCGGGCTTGTTGTTCTGCAAATCCGTCTTGAGCTCCTCCACACCGGGGATCTCCAGCGAGTCGAGGTATTTCTTCAATGCGCTTGAAGTTGCAATCAACTTATCGAAGTCGTCACCGGTGATTTCGATGTTCACAGGCTTACCGGTAGGCGGTCCACCTTTTTCTTGATCTACGGTTATTTCAGCACCGGGCATATCGCCCAAGGCAAAACGCATCTTGTTCAAGTAGTCACGCGTTGAGACACCATTGCGCCTGCCGAACTCCACAAATGCGATGGTGATTTTCGAGCGGTTCGGATACACCGCTTGGTCGTTTTCAGCGGGATCTGTAACACCGATGGCCACGTTGGAGATGATGGAGGTCACCATCGGATTTTCCTTGCCGATGATGTTCTGCACTTTTCCTTCCAACACCTTGGTTACCGAATCCGTGTGTGCCTGGTCGGTGCCCACGGGAAGTGTCAGGTACACATAAATGAAGTTCGGATCCGCTTCGGGGAAGAAGCGTGTGCCAGGACTCCTAACAACGAGTAGGGCGATGGTGAGGAAGAAGAGTGCTACCGTGCCCATGAGCATCTTCCATGGCCTTTCCAATGCGTAAGCAAGAACACGTTTGTACCGTTCCATGAAGCTCGGCCAAATGTGTTCTTGGAATCGCTTGATGGCTTTCACCAGCCACAGGTTGTGGGCAACAATCAGCAAATACATCACCACGATGAAATTGCCCAGGCCGAAGTTGCCAGTGAGATATCCTACCAATGCCACGATGCCACAAATAACCCCAGTCAAACGAAGTCTCTTTTTGGTTTTGGTGCGGTCATCGTCGTCGTGTTCTGGTTTCATGAACGATACGGCAAACACGGGGTTGATGATATAGGCTACCAGCAAGGATGCTGTAAGGGTAATGATCAGCGTGATGGGCAGGTAGAACATGAATTCGCCGATTACACCTTGCCAGAATGCCAGTGGTATGAACGGCGCCAGGGTGGTGGCCGTGCCAGACAAAACCGGCAGGAAAACCTCGCCTGTGGCGCTCTTGGCGGCGGTTACGATGTCCACCTTGCCGTTGTTGAAGATACGGTGTGTGTTTTCAATCACCACTATGGCATCATCCACTACGATTCCCAGGGCCAGCAGTAAAGAGAACAACACGATCATGTTCATCGTGAAGCCCAAGGCCGGCATCAACAAGAATGCGAGGAAGATGGAAAGAGGAACCGATAGTGCCACAAAGATGGCGTTGGTGGCTCCCATGAAAAACATCAATAACACCGTTACCAGAATGAATCCGATGATGATGGTGTTGATGAGGTCATGCAAGGTGATGCGTGTCTGATTGGATTGGTCGCCGGTAAGCGTCACTTGCAGGTCTTTCGGGAATTGGCTCTTTTGCATTTCCTCAACGGTGACTTTGATTTTGTCGGAAGCCTCGATGAGGTTTTCGCCCGCGCGTTTCACGATATTGAGCGTGATTACGTTTTTGCCGTATAAACGGGCATAACTTTCCTGCTCCTTGTAATCATCGCGCACATCAGCAATGTCGCGCAGGTAGAGTGGGGCACCTTCGGTGGAAAGCACCACGATGTTGCGGATGGCTTCAACGTTCTTGAATTCTCCTTTTACCGAAATGGATCTGCGCATACCGTCCATCGGTACGGTTCCTCCCGAAATGGTGAGGTTTTCATAACGGATGGCGTTTTCGATGTCGCGCATGGATACATGTGCGGCTTGCGCCTTGTACATGTCCACATTCACTTGAATCTCGCGCTCCAGCGCACCGATGATATCGACGCGCGAAATCTCTTTCATGCTTTCGATGCGGTCCTTCAAATCATCGGCATAACCTTTCAAGCGGTCGAGCGGATAATCGCCCGCGATGTTGATGAACATGATCGGAATGTCCGAAAAGTTGATGTCCTGCACATTCGGGTCGTTCGGTAGGTCGGTGGGCAGGTCGTTTCGCGCCTTGTCAACCGCATCCTTCACCCGTTGCTTGGCCACGGCCACATCCACATTGGTGTTGAACTCCACGATGATGTTCGAGAAATCCTGCTGCGATGTGCTCGACACTTTCTTCACCCCGTTGATGCCTTTCATCTGCTTCTCGAGCGGTTTCACCACGAGGTTCTCCATGTCGGCAGGGGAGGTTCCCGGATAGATCGTGCTTACGAAAATCTGCGGCACCACGATATCGGGGAAATTCTCCTTGGGCAGGTTGTTGTAGGTCGACAATCCTGCCAGTGTGATGATGACCGTGAGTATGTAGATGCTGGTGCGGTTGTTGATGGCCCAGCTCGAAGGTTTGAACTCTTTGAATTTGTCGATCATGAGTGATATGGCGTTACATCATTTGGTTCGGATCTCCTCGCCCTCGTTCAGGTCTCGGTATCCATTTACAATCACTTGGTCTTTTGAGCTGATGCCTGTCAGTATTTCCGTGGAGCCACCGTAGGTGCGGCCAATGGTGATTTTCTTTCGGGTGGCTACCACTTTACCACCTCGTGTTTCGGCTACCATCAGGTACTGTCCATCCGATGAGCGCTGGATGAGGTCAACAGGTACCACCAAAGCGCTGTCAGCTTTGTAATCTGCGATTTTGAGTACGGCCACCATGTTCGGACTGAGTGCTCCCGGTAGTGAATCCAAAGGCGCCTCCACGCCGAATGTACGGTTGCGTTGATCGATCATGCGCGATGCATACGACAGTTTAGAGGGTACTTCTTTCTTGAGGTCTGGGAAGTAGATCATCACCGGGTCGCCAGTGTTCACTTTGCCTACCAACGACTCACCCACGTTGCCTGTCACTTTCAAACTCGAAAGGTTCACCACCGAAATGGCTGGCATGCCTGGCATCACCGCTTGTCCGATTTTGATGTTTACCGCGTCTACGGTGCCGGATACGGGGGATTTGATGCGGCTCAAGTCTAATTGTGCGCCGGTGGCATTCAAGCGTTTTTGAAGCGCCATCATGTTGTTCTTGGCTTGGAGGTATTGCATCTCCGAGCCGACTTGTTGCTCCCACAAGCTCTTCTGTTTTTCATACACCTCCTTCGCAAATGAATATTGCGTGCTTATTTCGGCATATGCTCCGTTGAGTCCTACATCATCCATGGTAGCCAACACTTGCCCGGCATAAACCTTGTCGCCCACTTTCACATTGATGGAACGCACTGTTCCTTGTGTGCGTGCGCTCAGGGCCACGCTTTGGTTGCCGTCTACCTTGGCTTGTATGTCCACATAGTTGGTGAAGGTTTGTGGCGCAAGCGACTTCAATTCCACCAGCCTGGTTCCTGCTACGGATCCTGTTTCTTTACGGATTTCATCTTTCAGCGTGCGTATGCGCTCGTTGAGTTTTGCTTGTTCTTTGAGCAATTTTTCGAGCTCAGCGGTTTTGTCGCCGGCTTTTTCACCTCCACAAGCCACAACGGCTATGGAGAGCATCAGGTATGCGATTATTTTTTTCATGTTTTTAAGAAGGTTCAGAATTTGTATTTGCCCATGGC
The DNA here is from genome assembly GCA_023262505.1 of Bacteroidia bacterium. GTDB lineage: Bacteria > Bacteroidota > Bacteroidia > AKYH767-A > OLB10 > JALRAP01. Next base: position 4,380 of record JALRAP010000021.1, on the reverse strand, counting down.
CTTTTCAAGTTCCACTTTAGCCACAGCGGTTGCAAGTAATGCAGAGAAGTAGTTGGTTTCCGATTCGCGCAGCGATGACTCTGCGTCTACCAATTCGAGGCTCGATCCAACTCCTTTGTCGTATTTCAATTTGGATATACGTACGATTTCGCGGGCGAGGTCCCTGTTTTTCTGTTGGATTTTCAAGTCCTCGATGTTTTTATTGAGGTTGGAAACGGCATTGCGGTATTCCAGCTCGATGCCTTGTTCCAATTTCTCAGAGCCGTTTTCTACCATTTGCAAACGCAATTTGGCTTGGTTGACTTGGTATCGGTTCTTGAATCCTCCGAAGATGGGCATCTTGACGGATGCGCCCACGATGGCGGTAGGATACCAGCGGTATCCACCATCGAAGATGTTAAACTCGTTCCGCGATGCGTTTGCACTGTAACTGCCGAAGGCAACTACTGAGGGCCATTGCTGCGACTTGTATCTTTTCAAGTCGAGTTCCGAAAGAGTGTATTGTGTTTCCAAAATGGAGTACTCAATGCGGTTGCGGTAATCAACTGCAGTGGCTTCCACTACTGATTCAAAACTCTTGGCATCCGGTATGCTTTCAGTCAGTTCAATCTGCGATGCCATATCCATCCCCATTTGGAATTTGAGCAGGTTGGTTCCGTCGGTCAGCATACGACTGGTGCTGTTGATAGCGGTTTCGAACAGGTTGTAATTTAGATCGAGACGGTCGAGGTCGACTTTCTCCACGAATCCTTTTTCATACAAAACTTTGGTGTCTTTGCGGAGCTTATCCAAACGGGCAAGATCGCCGTTCAGCTGCTTCAACTTTTCTTTTATCACCAAAACCATATAGTAGCTTTTGGTAACGTTCACCGCCATTTCGATTTTCAATTGCTCGGCGGTTTTTTTCGAAAGCTCGGCATAAATCTTAGTGGCTTTAATGCCGATAAGGTATGAGCCGTCGAATAACAATTGAGAGGCGCTCACACCGGCCGATGATGACCAAGGCTGTCCGAATTTTACCGGAGCATACGAGCCCGGCTCACCGCCAAAAAATTCCGCTGGCACAAACGATGTTGGAATTTCCACGAACTTGTTGAGGTCGGCAGAGAAATTCAGTTGCGGTAAGCCGATTGCCACCAACTCGTTTATTTTGGCTTGCGCAATGGCGATTTCAAGCTCGGCGTTCTTGATGTCGGGATGGTTTTCGATAGCGAAGGCCACGGCTTGCTCCACATTCATGGCTGTGGAGGTGTTTTGGGTTTGGCTGTAAGCAAAACTTGTTTGCAATAAGCAGGCAAGCGCCAGTATCAAACCCCGCGCTTTCCGGGATGATTTACAATTGCTGTTTTCCATCTTCTTGGTTCTTGTATCGTTGTATCAGTTTTTGACCTTTGGGTGTGGTGATACCATGCAGGAAATGGTCGAATAATCCCATCTGCACGTCTTTCAAATGAAACTTGGTAGAGGGATATACGTCGGGATTGAATCCCATCTCCACTTCTTCCAATCGCAGCCGCGCCAGTATCCGCACATTCAAATCCTCACGGTATATGCCTGCTTCCATGCCGCGGACAAGGTTGTTGGAAATGCTTTGCATCATGAACTGCTCCTTGAATTCAACATAAATCTGCCATGCCTGCTGGTGGTATTTGCGCACTTCGAACAACAGGTTCGGATTGATGGAGCTCAACATCGTTTGCATGTTTTCCATCATCAACACAAGTTCTTGGACGGAATCTACCGCCTTTGCTTGTATGGTTGCAAACGCCGCCTTGCGTTTATCCAAATCATACAGGCAACATTGGTAAACCATGTCGTTTTTGTCGGCAAAGTACCTGTAGAGTGTTTTTTTGGATACGGCCAGATGTCGGGCTACGTCATCCATGGTGATACTCCTAACCCCAAAACGATATATAAGGTCGGTTACCGAACTTACAATCCGTTCCTTGGATTCAGATGACTGTTGGGGGATGGCTTCGCCGTTTGGTTGATGCATGACTTTTCGGGGCGCAAAACTATGGAAACTATTTGCGTATACAAAGTTTCCGATCGAATTGTTTACTGTATCCTTCATTATTCTAAAAATCAAGTATATAAATAGCCGATGCGGTTTGAGGGTACGGCTGAAATTCCTATCTTTGTCACGTAAAACGATGTCAATTACACCTTTAGACGCCATTTCGCCTATAGACGGTCGCTACCGCAAGGTTAGTGAGCCCTTATCGGGATACTTTTCAGAATCTGCATTGATTCGTTACCGGGTTCGTGTAGAAGCCGCTTATTTGCTGGCTTTGGCAGAGACAGGGCTTCCCGGACCATCCTCACTCTCATCAGAAGCAAAAGCCGCTTTGCAGCGGATGGCATCCAATGAAGGTGAAATCAACGCCGCCAGGGTAAAGGAGATCGAGTCCACCACCAACCACGATGTGAAGGCTGTAGAGTACTACATGAAAGAACAGCTTGGGGATTTGTTAGGCGGTGCCTCAGAGTTCATCCATTTCGGACTCACTTCCCAAGACATCAACAATACAGCCATTCCCATGCTCTTGCGGGATGCATTGCAACACGTTATGGCTCCCGCGTTGGATGAAGTGTTGCATAAGCTTTGTGCCGCTGCAGAATCATGGCGCGATATCGCCATGCTTTCCCGCACACACGGACAACCTGCATCGCCAACCACTTTGGGGAAGGAGTTCGCAGTTTTCTGTGAACGCATCATCCAACAGAATAAATTATTGCAAACCATTCCATGGTCTGCCAAGTTCGGTGGTGCCACCGGTAACTTCAACGCACATCACGCGGCCTATCCCGAACACGATTGGGCTGCATTCGGCAACCGATTCATCCAATCATTGGGCTTGCACCGCTCCACCATCACCACCCAGATAGAGCACTATGACAACATGGCGGCCGTTTATGATAACTGGAGGCGCATCAACACCATCCTCATCGATTTGTGTCGCGACGTATGGACTTACGTTTCGTTGGGTTATTTCACCCAAACGGTAAAGAAAGGTGAAGTGGGTTCATCGGCCATGCCGCATAAAGTCAATCCGATTGATTTTGAAAACGCCGAAGGCAACTTGGGAATGGCTAACTCAGTATTCCAATTCCTTTCCGAAAAACTTCCTGTATCACGCTTGCAACGTGACCTGACCGACTCCACAGTCTTGCGCAATGCAGGAGTACCGTTCGCACATACGCTCATCGCATTGCGCTCCCTTTCCAAGGGCCTCGATAAGATTCAAGTGAATCCACAAGCATTGGCAAATGATTTGGAAGCCAATTGGGCGGTTGTTTCCGAAGCGGTCCAAACCATTTTGCGCCGCGAAGGTTATCCCCAGCCATATGAGGCGCTCAAGGAACTGACACGCAACGGCGGCGACAGTATCACCCGCGAGACCATGCATGCATTCATCAACGGACTTGCTGTTACTGATGCGGTCAAGCGTGAACTTTTGGCCATCACGCCCGTTAACTACACTGGAAACGCTTCCCGTTTCATCATTCCATCCTAATCCCTCTATTCTATGAGCGAGGTCCGTGTTTCGGGTTTCACCATTGTGCGTAATGCCATTAAGTTCGGTTATCCAGTGAAGGAAGCCATTCTTTCTGTGCTTCCCTTGTGCGACGAGTTTGTGGTGTTGGTGGGAAACTCCGACGATGGTACCCGGCAACTCATCGAATCCATTTCCGATTCACGTATCAAAATATTCGATAGCGTTTGGGACGATTCATTGCGTGAAGGTGGCAAAGTGTTGGCTGTTGAAACCGATAAGGCGCTGCAGCTTGTTTCCGCTGATAGCCATTGGGCATTTTATATCCAGGCAGATGAAGTGTTACATGAACACGGCTACCAAGCATTGCGCGACGCCATGCTCAAATACCGCGATGACAAACGTGTGGAAGGACTGTTGTTGCACTACCGGCATTTTTATGGCTCTTACGATTACCTGGGGGATTCACGCAAATGGTACCGTAATGAAATCAGGGTGGTGAAAACGAACCTGGGCGTTCATTCTTTCCGCGATGCCCAAGGATTCCGCAGGAATAACAAATTGATGCGTGTGAAGCCTGTGTACGCTTTCATGCATCATTATGGTTGGGTACGCCCTCCCAAAACGATGCAGGCCAAAGAGGAATCATTTCACCGCATGTGGCATAGCGATGATTGGGTCGCCAAAAACGTGGCGGTTGCCAACGAGTTCGATTACTCCAACATAGATTCGCTTTCGGTTTTCAGAGGAACACACCCTGATGTGATGCGTGAGCGCATTGCAGCAATGAATTGGAAATTCGCATTCGATCCATCGCGCAAAAAGCGTAGCCTGTTGGCCAACATTTTATATTGGATAGAGGATTTCACCGGATGGCGCCCTG
>JALRAP010000020.1 GCA_023262505.1 Bacteroidia bacterium | reverse complement strand
GATGCTGAGCAGGATAAGGCTCTTGCAGAACTCAAAATAAAGTTGGTTGAGAAGCTTTTCACCTTGGTTAGTGGTAAGACATCCCAGGGTGTGATGGACAATTTCAAAGAAACATTGGTTCCAAAAGGAGCCAAGTTCACCCAGAAATTGCTCTCTGATTTGGATTACACCAATATCAATCCGAATAAGTGGACCACCGACAAAGACAAGAACGACCAAATCAAGCGCCTTCTACATAACTACAACATCAAAGTAAACGATGTTATAGGCGGATTCAAGCGTCGCAAGTTCGCCATCCAGGTGGGTGATGAACTGCCTGCCGGTATCATGCAGTTGGCAAAGGTTTACATCGCCAAGAAGCGTAAGCTGAAAGTGGGAGATAAGATGGCCGGTCGACATGGTAACAAGGGTATCGTTGCCCGTATCGTGCGTGATGAAGACATGCCTTACTTGGAAGATGGAACACCAGTAGACATCGTTTTGAACCCACTGGGTGTACCATCGCGTATGAACCTTGGTCAGATCTATGAAACCGTACTTGGATGGGCAGGTCAGAAGTTGGGCGTGAAGTTTGCAACCCCAATCTTCGACGGTGCAACCATGGCCGACATCGACTCTTACACTGAGAAAGCCGGTATTCCTCGCTATGGATCCACTTATCTCCATGATGGTGGAACTGGTGAGAGGTTTGATCAACCTGCAACTGTTGGTATCATATACATGTTGAAGCTCGGTCACATGGTTGACGACAAGATGCACGCCCGTTCAATCGGACCATACTCCCTCATCACGCAGCAGCCGTTGGGTGGTAAGGCGCAGTTCGGAGGTCAGCGTTTCGGGGAAATGGAAGTTTGGGCCATCGAGGCATTCGGTGCGGCCAACATCCTCCAGGAACTTCTTACTGTCAAATCAGATGATGTAATGGGACGCGCCAAGGCATACGAGTCTATCGTTAAAGGCGAAAACCTCGGCACCCCAGGCATCCCTGAGTCATTCAACGTACTGTTGCACGAGTTGCGTGGATTGTGTTTGAAGGTTACTCTTGAGTAATTCCCTTTGACACCGTTCGCCAGATCGTTTCATTAACCTTAGAAATCAACCCAAATGGCCAATAAGAAAGAAATAAAACTCAAAAGCAACTTCTCGAAGATCATCATCAGCCTTTCTTCTCCGGAGCATAACCTGGAGCAGTCGAGTGGTGAGGTCTTGAAGCCAGAGACCATCAACTACCGCACCTATAAGCCGGAGCGTGATGGCTTATTCTGTGAGCGCATTTTCGGTCCGGTTAAGGATTGGGAATGTCATTGCGGTAAATATAAGCGCATTCGTTACAAGGGTATCGTGTGTGACCGTTGTGGAGTAGAGGTGACCGAGAAGAAAGTGCGTCGTGAGCGTATGGGACATATCCAGTTGGTTGTGCCTGTTGCACACATCTGGTATTTCCGCTCCTTGCCAAACAAAATCGGCTATCTGCTCGGATTACCTACCAAGAAGCTTGACCTTATCATCTATTACGAAAGATATGTGGTTATTCAACCAGGTATCAAAGCTGAGGATGGGGTGCAGCACATGGATTTCCTCACCGAAGATGAGTACCTAAACATCCTTGATACGCTTCCCAAAGAGAATGCGTATTTGGATGATACTGACCCCAACAAGTTCATCGCCAAGATGGGAGCTGATGCATTGCACGACCTCCTCTCGCGATTGGATTTGGATGACTTGTCATACAGGTTACGCTATCAAGCCAGCACCGAAACTTCACAGCAACGTAAAAACGAAGCTTTGAAGCGTTTGCAAGTTGTTGAGGCGTTCCGCCAAGCAAACGATCACATCGAAAACCGTCCGGAATGGATGATCGTGAAGGTGGTTCCTGTGATTCCACCTGAATTGCGCCCGTTGGTTCCATTGGATGGTGGCCGTTTTGCCACTTCCGATTTGAATGACTTGTACCGCAGAGTAATTATCCGTAACAACCGTTTGAAGCGTTTGATTGAAATCAAGGCTCCAGATGTGATCTTGCGTAACGAAAAGCGCATGTTGCAAGAGTCGGTAGATTCCTTGTTCGACAATTCACGTAAGGTGAATGCTGTTAAAACAGAATCCAACCGCGCTCTTAAGTCGCTCTCTGATTCTCTCAAAGGAAAGCAAGGTCGTTTCCGTCAGAACCTGCTCGGTAAACGTGTTGACTACTCCGCTCGTTCGGTAATTGTTGTAGGTCCAGAGATGAAGTTGCACGAGTGCGGACTTCCCAAGGACATGGCTGCCGAACTTTTCAAGCCGTTTATCATCCGTAAGATGATTGAGCGCGGTATCGTTAAGACCGTTAAGTCAGCCAAGAAGATAGTCGACCGCAAAGAGGCTATCGTTTGGGATATCCTTGAGAATGTATTGAAAGGACATCCTGTACTGCTTAACCGTGCTCCAACCCTGCACCGTTTGGGTATACAAGCCTTCCAACCTAAGTTGATTGAAGGTAAGGCCATCCAGTTGCATCCTTTGGTTTGTACCGCATTCAACGCCGACTTTGACGGTGACCAGATGGCTGTTCACGTTCCACTCGGAAACGCAGCTATTTTGGAAGCCCAAATGTTGATGTTGGCATCCCATAACATCCTTAACCCTGCCAACGGTGCTCCGGTTACAGTTCCTTCCCAGGACATGGTACTTGGTCTTTATTACATGACCAAGGGTCGCAAGAATGATGGCTCCGTTTTGGTTAAAGGTGAGGGTTTGTGTTTCTACTCTGCTCAAGAGGTGATCATCGCCTTCAACGAGAAGCGTGTCGATTTGCACGCTTGGATAAAAGTGAAGGCCAATGTCCTCACAGAAAATGGCATTACCAACAAACTTATTGAAACCACAGTTGGACGAGTGCTGTTCAACCAGGTCGTTCCCAAGGAAGTTGGTTACATCAACGAGCTGCTGACTAAGAAGTCGCTTCGTGATATCATCAGCCAGGTGTTGAAACGTACTGGAATCGCAAAAGCTTCTGCGTTCCTTGACGATATCAAAGAGCTTGGTTTCAAAATGGCATTCAAGGGCGGAATTTCCTTCAACTTGAGTGATGTGATGATCCCTGTTCAGAAGGCTGAGATTGTGAAGAAAGCCAATGACGAGGTTGAAGAGGTTCGTGGAAACTTCAACATGGGATTCATTACAAACAACGAACGTTACAACCAAATCATCGATATCTGGACCCGTGCCAACTCTCGCATTACCGACAACTTGATGAAGCAGCTGTCAACTGACAGACAAGGCTTCAACGCTGTGTACATGATGCTGGATTCCGGTGCTCGTGGTTCCAAAGAACAGATTAAGCAGCTCGGTGGTATGAGGGGTCTTATGGCTAAGCCGCAGAAGACCGGCGCAAGCGGGGGTGAGATCATTGAAAACCCGATCTTGTCCAATTTCAAGGAGGGTCTCTCTATCTTGGAATACTTCATCTCAACCCACGGTGCTCGTAAAGGTCTTGCGGATACGGCTCTTAAGACCGCTGACGCAGGTTACTTGACCCGTCGTTTGGTCGACGTTGCTCAGGATGTGATCATCACAGACGAGGATTGTGGTACGTTGCGCGGACTGGCTGAAACCGCACTCAAAAACAATGAAGAGGTTGTTGAGTCTTTATACGACCGTATTTTGGGTCGCGTTTCGGTGCATGACATCTACCATCCGCTCACTGGTGAACTCATGATCCAATCCGGTGCTGAGTTCACTGAAGACATTGCCGATGCAATTGAGAAATCACCAATTGAAACCGTTGAAATCCGTTCCGTGCTCACTTGCGAGTCGAAGATGGGTGTTTGCGGTAAGTGTTACGGTCGTAATCTTGCAACAGGACGCATGGTTTGCAAAGGAGAAGCAGTAGGTGTTATCGCAGCTCAGTCGATTGGTGAGCCTGGTACACAGCTTACACTTCGTACTTTCCACGTCGGTGGTACCGCTTCCCGCTCTGCTACTGAATCTCAGTTGCTGGCTAAGTTTGGTGGTGTACTTGAGTTTGAAGAGGTTCGAACCATCGCCAGCAAAGCCGGTAAGAACAACGTTGAGGTTGTATTAGGTCGCTCAGGCGAGGTTCGTATCATCGATCCTAGTACCAAAGCGGTTCTTGCTACCAACAACATCCCCTACGGATCTACACTGCATGTTAAGAACGGAATGAAGGTTGAAAAAGGACAACTCATTTGTGAATGGGATCCTTACAACGCCGTTATCGTTTCTGAAATCGGTGGTAAAATCGAATTCGAACATATTGAAGAAAACATCACATTCCGCGAGGAGTCTGATGAACAAACAGGATACAAAGAGAAGGTTATCATCGATAGCCGTGATCGTACCAAGAACCCTGTGATCAAGATCATGACCGATGGCCGTAGCAAGGAGATGTTGAAAGCATACAACATCCCTGTTGGTGCTCACATCGTAGTGAACGAAGGGCAATCAGTTGAAGGTGGTCAGGTGCTGGTGAAGATCCCACGTACCACAGGTAAGTCTGGTGATATCACCGGTGGTCTGCCTAGGGTTACAGAATTGTTCGAAGCCCGTAATCCTTCCAACCCCGCGATTGTATCCGAAATCGACGGCGTGGTATCTTATGGTGGTATTAAGCGTGGTAACCGTGAAATCGTCATCACTTCACGTGATGGGGATGTTAAGAAGTATCTCGTTCCGCTTTCCAAGCACATCTTGGTACAGGATAACGACTTCATCCGTGCAGGTTCTCCGCTTTCAGATGGCGCTATTACGCCTTCTGATATCTTGAGCATCAAAGGTCCTGCCATGGTTCAGGAGTATCTTGTCAATGAAATCCAAGAGGTATATCGTTTGCAGGGTGTGAAAATCAACGATAAGCACTTCGAGGTCATTGTTCGCCAGATGATGCGTAAGGTTGTTATCGAGGATCCAGGCGATACCAAGTTCCTCGAAAAGGAGCATGTGAACAAGATTGACTTCATGGAGGAGAACGATAGCATCATAGATAAGATGGTGGTTATGGATCCAGGTGATTCATCAACCTTCAAGCAAGGCCAGATGATCAGCATCCGTAGGCTTCGTGATGAGAATTCCATGCTCAAGCGTAAGGATTTGAAAATCGTGGAGGCTCGTCCTGCAGTAGCAGCTACTTCTATTCCTTTGTTGCAAGGAATCACACAGGCGTCTTTGCATACGAAGAGCTGGATTTCCGCTGCATCCTTCCAAGAGACTACCAAAGTGCTTAACGAGGCAGCTATCGCCGGTAAAGTCGATCACTTGCTTGGTCTGAAGGAAAACGTTATCGTTGGTCACTTGATTCCTGCAGGTACTGGTCTGCGTGAATACGAAAAACTCATCGTAGGATCACAAGAAGAGTATGATTTGCTCATGGCTTCCAAAAAGGCCGCTCAAGAGCAGCAGGTTGAAGGTTGATGCCATCAACTCATGTGATACAATAAAAATTGGACTGCCGGTTGAATTTCAGCCGGCAGTCTTTTTAATAAATCAATTTTAAACAGGATTCTTATGGAAGAAAATCAAAACAATCAACTCAGTATCGAGTTATCAGAGGAAATGGCTGAGGGCGTTTATAGCAACTTAGCCATCATCACACACAGCAATAGCGAGTTCGTGATTGACTTTATCAAGGTCATGCCAGGCATCCCCAAGGCAAAAGTTAAATCCAGGATCGTCCTTACACCGCAACATGCCAAGCGTCTTTTGATGGCTTTGGGTGATAACATTTCAAAATTTGAAGCGGTTCACGGTGCTATCAAAAACACGGAGGGGATGACCGTTCCGATGAACTTCGGTGGACCAACAGCACAGGCCTGATTATTCTAGTGCTCGTTTGTTGAACAGGATATATCCGAAGTGGAATAATAGTGAGAGAGGTTCCTCTCTTCTTTCGTAGTAATTAAGTGAAAGGCTTGCAGGCCCCAATGGGGTATGATATACCAAGCCCGCCGCAGCAATTGTGGACCTGGTTTCCAAGGCGCTGCCATATTTTGCTTTATCAAAGTTGTTAGGCAATATTTCTTGAAAGGGTTGGAATATATAAGCCTCCCCGCGAAACTCAAGGCCCTTGGTTATTTCAGTCACAGTTTTAAGGCCAAGCCCAAGGTAATTGTGCGCCCTGTATGGTTCCAAGAATAATGTTTGAGACTGTGGTGTTGGTTGGAATGATGGAGCCATCAAAGTGGTTGCTGTGTAGTTGGCCATGAACGGCTGGTTTGAAAACACTAGCTCGTTGTAGTATCCTACCTTGAACACCCCTATTCTTTTAAACCAGTTGTCGTAAGTGATTTTCATTTGCATCCATTGATGCGAAACGGAGACGGTATCTACAAAGAATCCTGTGGAGCCTGGGATTGTGTTTTCTCGAGCATTTATCAGCTTTCCCGCTATTACAAAACGAGTGCCTTCCGATGCATACATTTTTCTGTTCAAAGTGTTTCGGTCGAAATTGGCTCCTATTACCGCCCCCTCCAAGTTCGTTTCATCACTTATGTCCTCTTGCGAAAAAAACCTGGTTTGATAATACCTGTTTTGCAGTCTGATGTAACCAGCAGATACTACAAGTTTCGCCCTGTTACGAGCTGGGAATCCAGCGTTGGCTCCGTAGAATTGGTCTGTCTGCACTAAGTAGGCGGGTTTGATGTCATTCAGCAAAGCGCTGCTAGAGCGGTAAAAATCAAATCGGTTTATGATGGCAGAGGGCTCTAGATACCAGCTGAAACGGCCTTTGATGTCATACCGCATGTTAAGTGATGCCGAATTGTAAAGCTTGCCGAAATAGAGGTCTGTTGAGAGCGACAAGGAGTTCTTGCGCCAAAGCTGGTAATTGAGCCCGATGAATGCTTGGTTTATGGGACTTGATGATACATTGCCACCGATTTCAGCACTCAGATCACTTTCTTTTTTCACTAACAGATTCATGTCAAACTTGCCCGTACCCTGATTGTATTTCAAAGTGGGGAATGCCGATTTCATGTTTTTATCGGTAATCAATCTGAAGTATGCTGGACGTAGTTTTTCGAGAGTAACATAGTTTTTGTCGGACGGCCTCAGTATTTTTCTGATGTAAGACTCTTGGAATTCGTTTAGTCCGGTTGCATTGATGGAGTCAATCTCGAGTTTTGCGAACCCTGATTTGAATTCACTCCGCCTTTTTTCCAACTCTGCGGTTGAGGTTGATGTACCCATGCCTGGGGTCTTTGATCGGATGTTTTCAATCATCCTTAAAGTATAATTGTATCCCGAATCAATAGCGGCCTTTACACTGTTGAAATCAAACACGCTGATTTCACTCAGGTCTGGGTGTATCATCACGTCGGTCTCCCTCGGTAAGGAATAGTTAGAGGGCTGAACCACAAGAGTCATGAACATCGACATGAAATCATCTTCGAATGGTATATCTGCATAAGAACCTGCATTAACACCAATGATGATTTCCGGTTTGAACTCTTTCATCATGACGTCGGTGGGGAAATTGTTGTATAGTCCGCCGTCAAAAAGTATTTGGTCGTTTATTGTAACCGGTGTGAAATAAAGCGGATATGACATTGATGCCCTCACGGCTAGTGGCAAATCACCCTTGCTGAAAACCTTTGGTGATCTCGATTTGATATCAGAGGCCACACATCTGAATGGAATAAACAAGCTATCAAAGTCGTAGTTGGCTTTCGCGATGGCTTGCGACATGGTTTCCATCAGCATAAAGTCTGTTCGCGCAGAGTTTACCACACTGATAGGCAATCTGGCCTTGAGTGTGGAGTCAAGCGAGAACTTAACTGTTACCCACGAGGCGTCGGGGTCTTGTTTATTGAAATAGTAATCGAGATTTTCTCCGATTTTACCGGTAACCCAATCCTGGAACTGATCTGACAATACGATTTTTTCGATTTCAACAGGTGATAGTCCAGCGGAGTAATACGCACCGATTATAGCCCCAGCCGAAGTCCCGGTAATACAATCGATCTTGATGTTGTTTTCCTCCAATGCCTTCAATACACCAATATGAGCCATGCCTCGAACACCTCCGCCGCTCAATACCAAGCCCGTTTTCTGGGCCATGCATGTTGAGTAGACCAGCAGTAGGCCGAAGACAGAAATCCATGATTTCAATATCCTTTGCAGTTGCCTCATGTTTTCGCTATAGGCTGAATGGAACTTGAAATTGAATTGAAGTAACTAGGAGAATGAATCAATCGTGATCCATACCATGAGAAAAAGGTCCCATCCACCATCAAAATGGTGCTGTTCGGAAGCGATTGTGAAAATAATCTCACATGTTCGTCCTTAAACGGGAAGGGCTCCGAAGAAAGTAGCACCACTTCGGGATTTAATTCTTGGAGTTCTTCAACTGTGGTAGCAGGGTATCGTGTTTGTTCCGCGAAAACATTTTCAAAGCCAATCTTGCACAACATATCGTTTATGAATGTACTATTGGCAGCCACCATCATGGGGTTGTTCCAAATCAAATACGCCACTTTAGTGTTGGGAATAACTTTTAACTTGGCAAAATTGCTTTCAATGTTTTCCAAAATGGATTGGGCCGCGGCTTGTCGATCTAGCAAGGTGCCGATTTCATGAACAAGGTTCATACTATCATTTAAGTTGCCCACATCACAGATCCAAACGGGAACCTTGACTGCCAATGCTTCAATGTCGGCTTTTGTATTCTCCTCTTTGCATCCTATTACCAAGTCGGGTTGCAACGCAAAAACCTTTTCAAGATCAAGGTTTTTCGTGCCGCCGATTTTTTTCACGGAAGCCACCTTGTTTTCTGGATGGATGCAAAAACGGGTGATGCCGACTACTTCATCATCAGCTCCTAAGTCAAACAAGAGTTCAGTTATTGAAGGAACCAACGATACGATCCTCTTTGGAGGATAAGTATCCAACTGGACCTTGCGTTTCAACTGGTCTTCGAATACGGGCATTTTCAATTATTGGGTATCCGGCAAGTATCCTTTGCTTCGCATCCAATCGTCGTTGAATATTTTACCAAGGTATCGGGTTCCATGGTCATGGAAAATGATAACAACGGTTTCACCCTCTTTGAAGTTGTCTTTCAGCTGGAGCAGTCCAGCCATAGCTGAACCACACGAGTTACCTACCCAAATACCCTCCTGGCGTACAATCTCGCGGGTCATCAACGCGGCATCCTTGTCCGTTACCTTTTCGAAGTGGTCGATTAAATCGAAGTCCACATTCTTTGGAAGGAAATCCTCTCCGATGCCTTCTGTGACATAAGGATATATTTCATTTTTATCGAAGATGCCGGTCTCTTTGTATTTTTTGAATACAGAACCGTACGTGTCAATCCCCCATACTTTCAGGTTCGGGTTTTTCTCCTTGAGGAAGCGCGCAGTACCGCAAATGGTTCCGCCTGTTCCGACACCAACCACAAAATGGTCTACTTTGCCTTCGGTTTGAGCCCAGATTTCGGGTCCGGTAGTCTCATAATGCGCCCTTGCATTTGAAGGGTTGTCGTATTGATTTGGATAAAATGAGTTCGGAATCTCCCTGTTTTTTTGTGCTGCAACGGAGTAGTATGACCTTGGGTCTTCTGGCTCTACATTGGTTGGACAAACAATAACCTCGGCACCGAATGCCCTCAAGGCATCCACTTTTTCCTTGCTTTGCTTGTCGGTGGTGGTGAAAATGCATTTGTAACCTTTCACAATTGCGGCAATGGCAAGACCCATGCCCGTGTTTCCGGATGTCCCTTCTATGATGGTTCCACCTGGCTTCAGAATACCTGCAGCTTCAGCATCTTCAATCATTTTGAGGGCCATTCGGTCTTTGATGGAGTTGCCCGGATTAAAAGTCTCAACCTTGGCCAAAACCGTGGCCTTTACATCTTTGGTAATTCTGTTGATCTTCACCATCGGTGTGTTTCCGATGGCTCCCAATATGTTTTGGTAATACATGGTGTAATCTAATGATTTAGAGCGCAAAAATAGTAAAAAAGGGGTGCTTTGGCAATACTGTTATATCCTCAAGCTTGATTACTCAAACCGCAGCGTCTTGGATGGCCTAATTCCTGCAATTATCAAGGATGGCCCAATCAACATCAATAGGCAAACCAGCAAGGTTCCTAGGTTCAAAAGTGCCAAATCTAAAATCGAGATATGTACGGGAACCTTGGAAACGTAATAGGACTCTTCCGACAATTTAATGAAGCCATATTGGCTTTGTAGCCAACATAATCCTACACCGATAATGTTGCCGAAAAATAATCCTTTGGCGATAATTGGAAGTGAGAGCCTGATGAAAACATTCCGAATCAGCGCATCCTTTGCTCCGATGGCTTTCAATACACCAATCATTCGGGTGCGGTTTAGGATGATGATTAACAATGTGGATACCATGCTGACTCCCGAAACCGCCATGATAAGGATTATGATGATGACCACGTTCGTATTTTGTAAATCGAGCCAATTGAAGATTTGCGGGTATAGTTCCTCGATGGATATGGCTTGGTAGGCGAAGCTGGCCTTCGAGTGTATTTCCTTTATTTTATCTTGGTTTTTGATTCCGTCTCTCAATATCACTTCAACGCCGCCAGCTTGGTTTTCATCCCATCCATTCAGTTTTCGCACAACTTGAATATCACAAAACCCATAAAGCTTATCAAACTCTCCTAGGCCAGTATTGTAAATCCCGGTGATGGCCATCTTCCTTACCCTTGGTGGATCTTCAATGAAATAAATCGTAATGGTGTCATTTGTTTTTATTCGCATTGCGGATGCAACCTGAGATGAGATCGCCACCTCCTTAACCGAACCAGAATCTCCTTGGCCAATTCTAGGCAGGCGTCCGGTTTCCAAATGCTTGGCGATAAACGATAAATCATATTTCAAGTCGACGCCCTTAAGTACGATACCCAAAATATCGCTCTCGGTTTTGATGATGCCAGCCTTGGAAGCATAAGATTGAACGTTTTGAATACCTGAGATGCCAGCTAGTTTTTTTTGAAGTTCGGAGGCATTAACAGGCGTTTCGGTGTAGGAGTCGTTGGATCCGAATTCCGTGATTCGAACATCCGCACCAAAACCCCTGACCTTTTGTTCTATCTCTCTCTTGAATCCCGTAACCACCATTATGGAGATGGTCATTATGGCCATCCCCAAAGCAATGGCCACCATCGAAACACGGGTAAGCGTGTTTTCAGATTTCTTGCTTTCGGAACCGCGTCCCAAAACCTTTGATGTGATGAAGCCTGCCAGTCCCACTTTTTAATCCTTGCGAATTGTCGGGTTTATTTCTCAATTTAGGGTCCATCAATTCAACCCTGTCGATGGCTAAAATTAGTCAATTCCTTTTGATACTCTCCACAATTGCTGCTTGGTTGTCTTGTTCGGGTATCCCAGCTTCAAAAAACAACGTATTTGTTGGAGACACACTAGCTCCAAATTCTTCCGGGAAAAATAGTAGCGATTCGTTGTTGGTTCTTGGAGCACAACGTACTGAAAGTTATCTGCCAATACTGAAGGGTAAAAAGGTGGCAGTAGTCGCCAATCAAACATCAATTGTGAACGGACAGCATCTAGTGGATTTTTTGCTGGCTCAAAAAGTGGATGTGAGGCGTGTGTTTGCACCAGAACATGGCTTTAGGGGGGAGGCAGGACCGGGCGACAAGGTTGCTTCAGGCATCGATTCTAAAACCGGACTGCCTGTGATATCACTTTATGGCTCCAGGCGCAGGCCCTCCAAAGAGGATTTGGAACAAATAGATTTGGTGTTATTCGATATCCAAGATGTAGGTGTGCGTTTTTACACCTACATATCTACCTTACACTATGTGATGGAGGAATGTGCTCTCTATGGCATTCAAGTTTTAGTATTGGATAGGCCGAACCCTAACGGCTTTTATGTGGATGGCCCAGTGCTTGATACCGCATTTTCTTCCTTTGTAGGAGTAGCTCCGATACCAATTGTTCATGGGTTAACCGTGGGCGAGTACGCGAAAATGGCTACAGGTGAAGGTTGGCTTAAAAATAGCCGTAAATGCAATTTGCAGGTTGTTCCTATGTTGAATTATTTCCATTCTCAAGAATACAGGCTCCCGATAAACCCATCGCCGAATCTTACTTCGATGGATGCCATAATTCTTTACCCGACTTTGTGTTTGTTTGAAGGAACGGTTATTTCAGTTGGAAGAGGTACTCCCCATCCTTTCACCTGCATGGGATTTCCTGGGTTTGCTGATGGCAACATGCAATATACCCCGGTTGAAATCCCTGGGGTGATAAAAGATCCACCATTCGAGGGGTTATTGTGTAATGCCAGGAATTTAACGCCTGAGGTTACCCGAATAAAAAAAGAGCGTCGATTGATGTTGGAGTGGGTCTTGGAGATGCACAAAGCTTATCCTGAGAAAGACAGATTCTTCAATCCTTTTTTTGGAAAATTGTCGGGTAATGATTTTCTTCGGAAACAGATCGAGCAAGGTTTGAGTGTTGAGGAGATCCAATCAACTTGGCAGCCAGCCTTGAACAATTTCAAGCTGAAGCGTAAAAAGTATTTGCTGTACCCCGATTAAAACGGAAAAGGAGGCTTTTGGCCTCCTTTTCCATAGATTCAAATTACCATTACAACTTTGTTAATCTCTCTGATGAGATGCCGTTACGGTTGCTCAAGCGAACGAAGTAGAGTCCTGGAGCAAAGTCAGACACATCCAATGTATATTGCGTTTTATCTTCTGTAGAAACGATTTGTGTTTTGAATACTTCACGTCCACTCAGATTTACAACAACCAGCTGCGAAACCGTACCTGCAGGAACCTGGTAGGACACGATTGTCGACAAGTTGGCAGGATTTGGGTTGAT
Source organism: Bacteroidia bacterium (assembly GCA_023262505.1). Lineage (GTDB taxonomy): Bacteria > Bacteroidota > Bacteroidia > AKYH767-A > OLB10 > JALRAP01. Next base: position 22,024 of record JALRAP010000020.1, on the reverse strand, counting down.
GCTGATACGGGTATTGTTTCGAATAGGTGTGAGACGTGGAGTAGGCTCATCGAAAGTGGTTACGGTGATTGGGTGTGTCCACTGTGAAACCAATCCTGTCAAGCAAGTGGTGCTTACTTGAATGTCGTAGGTGGTGGTAGAGTTCAAACCTGTAATGGCATATTGACCAGGGTTCGGATTTCCTGCTATTGTAACAGTTCTCCAATTGGTAGATCCAGATAGCGCATAGCGGATGGTGATTGAGGCGAAGTTGCCATTGCTCGCCCATCCGAGAATGATATTCGAAGAACTCTTGTCGATGATGTTCAAAGACAATATCGATGCGCAGAATGCTGTCACATTGCCATTGTTTCCATTGGATACAATGGGTGGCTTAGATGGCATAGTGGCAACCGGGTTGCGTTCACCAACTGTGGTTTGGCTTTGTTCGAAAGCCTCAATTGATTGAGCGTTGATTTGTGTAGTCGTTGCGATGAGCGACAAGATGCTGAGGATGGTAATGGTTTGCTTTTTCATTTTATTAAGTTGTTAATGGTTTGAATTTTGTTATGGTTGTTTTTTAATATACTACTGTTACGGTGCCTTCTTTCTGGGTTAGGTTTCCGGCTTTGCCTTTTGCGCGCATTTTATATACGTATGATCCTGTTGGTACCGGCTCGCCTTCATACATGCCGTCCCATTGGTTCTTGTAGCTAGTTGATTCAAATACCAATTGGCCCCAGCGGTTGAACACCTGCATGGTGTATTCTCCGATTGCTTCGCCAATGGCTCCGAAAGTGTCGTTTAATCCATCGCCATTTGGGGTGAAGGAGTTAGGGATATAAATGTTCATATAAGGAATCACTTCTACTGTATTAGATAAAGAAGAAATTCCATTGTTGCCGTTCTTGTATGCGGTAACGCGATACTTCCTGGTGTCTTGTGCCATCGAGCTGCCGGCAACTAACATGGTAACCACCACTAGTAAGATTGATTTGTTGAGAGACTTCATTGTTTTGTTGTTTGAATCTTCCCAAAAATGTCTCCGAATCCGAGGTGGTATTTTTCAATTCATGACATTCTGTTGCCGCTGTAAGGTTTTTAGGTTTTATACCTTGGGTTGTATCTCCTGAACCAACCCTAGTTCTTTCTAAGTGGTTGTAAATCAAATTCAAAAGGTATTGTTCGTTTTTGTTCATTACATCCGATTGCATGAAAGATTCAGCTGTTTCGGTGATTGTATTTGTATTAACTACTTCATTTTTGTCCCTTATTACAACTTCGTTGCAATTCGCCATTTGTAATTTGAATTGTGATAGCATTTTTTTGTTTGGAATGGGATCGTTACCAGTCAATATGTGTGATCGAGCAGGGACAAAAGCAAAAAACCACAATGGTTTCTTACACCATTGTGGTTTTTGTGAAGCCGATTACAGGCTATTCGATTGTTCTTTTAAATAAGCGTCATAGCTATCATGAGTCCAGCCAAACAAATTACAGTAGCCAATTCAATTGCGGCAGCACTGATATTGATACCAATGTTGTTGGTTTGCATTTCATCCTCTGCATGGTCGTAAACCATGTAAGCTCCTTTGGTAGTGGATTCCGTGGATGTAGTGGAGTGGGTAGCTGTTTTGTTCATGACATCAAAATATGGTATCGCCGTTTACGGCAAAGCCTTGTCATGGTTTCGTTTTTCTGAAAAAAATTATTGGGCAATTGCCATATGGATACTGTGACGGCAAAAACGGGTCTCATCTCCTTCGAGATTAGAACCAATAATCACAATCCTATTATCCAGCAAATTTTGAGGAATGTTCCGGTACCATTCATATCCCTTGGCGTCGAGGTTCGACAAAGGCTCGTCGAGTAATAATATTCCGGTGTTTGCACAAAAAGCAAGTCCTAGTTTTGTGCGTTGTTTCATGCCTGAGGAAAATTCCTTCAATCGCTTTTTGCGAGCGTGAGCCAGGCCGATGAATTCTAAAACATCCGAATTCGACATGCCGGGTTTGAAGTTTTTTAGGTTACCATATATTCTGATATTCTCCTCCAAAGTGAATTCCTCAAAAAGATCTAGGTAGGGCGCTGCAAGTGCACAATGCAAGTGAATATGGGCGGCGTCTACAATTCCGTTCTCGGCTTCCCATGAAATATTTCCACCACTCAGTCCGAAAAAGCCACTGATTACCTTTAAAAGAGTCGATTTTCCAGAGCCATTAGCCCCGGTCACCGACCACGCCTGTCCATTTTGTATTTCCAAGTCCAGGTTTTCAAAAACCGCACGGCCATTGAACCGCTTGGTTGCACCTTGAAGCGAAATGGACTTGATGGATGTTGTTGGTCTGTTAGTCGTTGTCACCGCCGCTGTAGCCTCGCATTATTCCTTTGTCCGAGGCCTTTATGAATTCGATGATCTCGTCCTTCAGTTTGTGTGAAGGAATTTCTTTTTCAATGATGTCTAACGCGTTTCTTGTGCTGTATCCTTTATTGTAAAGCAAACGATACAAGTCCTGAACTACGTTGATGGATTCTTGATCGAATCCGCGGCGTTTCATGCCAACGCTGTTAATGCCCACAAACGAAAGTGGCTCGCGTGCGGCGCGCGTGAAAGGCGGAACGTTCTTGCGAACACCGGTTTGGCCGGCAATGAATGAGTGGGCACCTATGCGGACAAATTGGGATACGCCTACGTAACCTTCCAAGATTGCCCAATCGTCGATGGTTACATGTCCGGCAAGGTTAACGGAATTTGCTAAAATCACATAGCTACCCAGCATGCAATCATGTGCGATATGCACATAGGCCATAAGCAGGCAGCTGCTTCCAACTACGGTTTTGCCTAATGCTGAAGTACCACGATTAACAGTAACCATTTCCCTGATAACGGTGTTGTCACCTATTTCAGCAGTAGTTTGCTCCCCGGCGAATTTCAGATCCTGAGGAATTGCGGAAATCACAGCGCCTGGAAAAATCCGGACTCCTTTGCCAATCCTTGCTCCATCGAAAATCGTTACGTTTGGACCAACCCATGTATTGTCGCCAATTACAACATCTCCGTAAACGGAGGCGAAAGCCTCGATAGTTACATCCTTACCGATTTTTGCGTTGGGATGGATATTTGCTAGTGGAGAAATCATATCAGCTTTTCTTGACTATCTGTGCCATCATCTCGGATTCCATAACAACCTTGTCGCCCACATAGGCTTTTCCAACCATATGGCAGATTCCGCGGCGAATGGGTGCCGCCAGTTCCAAGTCGAAAACCAGCGTGTCGCCAGGACCTACTTTCTGTTTAAAGCGGGTTTGATCAACTTTCAGGAAGTAGGTCCAATAGTTTTCAGGATCTGGTACGGTGTTCAGCACCAAGATGCCTCCGGTTTGTGCCATTGCTTCAATCATCAATACGCCAGGCATCACAGGGTTTCCAGGAAAGTGCCCTTGGAAAAACCATTCATTCATGGTGACATTTTTCACACCGGTAACGCGAGTCTCTGTCAAGTGAATGATTTTGTCTACTAGCAGAAATGGATATCGGTGGGGCAAATAGGAGGCGATCCGGTTGATGTCGAACAGGGGAGGGGCATTCAAATTAAAACTGGGTGTCGAACCTTTGCCTTTGTCACGCTTTATGAGTTCTTTGATCTTTTTTGCAAAAGCAACGTTTGCGGCATGGCCTGGCCTAGCAGCCAAGATATGTGCCTTAACGGGCATCCCCACCAGTGCGAGGTCGCCCACAATATCCAAAAGCTTATGCCGAGCCGGTTCGTTTTGAAAGTGCAATTGTACGTTGTTCAATATGCCCTTTTCCTTAACCTCTACCTGGGGTTTGTTGAACAGAGCAGCTAGTTCGTCAAGTTTCTGCTGCGATACGGGTCTGTCAACAACAACAATTGCGTTATCCAAATCTCCGCCTTTGATTAGATTGTGTTTCACGAGCATTTCAAGTTCGTGTAAAAAGCAGAAAGTGCGACATGGCGCAACTTCTTCTTTGAACTCAGATATCTTGTGGATTTGGGCGTGTTGTGTTCCAAGAACAGGCGAGTTATAGTCAACCATTACGGTGATTCGATAATCCTCGCTAGGAACCGCTAACATTTCAACTTTCCGAGCAGGCTCTTCAAATGTTAGGTTTTCCTTCAGCTCATAATAGATACGCTCTGCTGATTGGGTTTCTATGCCAGCTTTGAGCAAGGCATCTACGAACGGCTTGGAGCTCCCATCCATGATGGGCACTTCAGGACCGTCAACTTCAATCAAGACGTTATCTATCTCGCATCCAACCAAAGCAGCCAATGCGTGTTCGGTAGTGCTTACCTTGGCACCATTTTGCTCAAGAGTTGTTCCTCGTGAAGTGTCTGTCACATTATCCGCATCAGCGTCTATCACAGGCTGGCCGGCAATATCGGTCCTGCAAAATTTGTAACCGTGGTTTTCGGCTGCAGGCCTGAAAGTTAGATTGACTTTGGCTCCTGTATGCAAGCCAACACCCGAAACAGTAACTGCAGTCTTTATGGTTGTTTGTCGAATCATCAATGATTTGATTTCAATTGTTTTCCTGGGCAGCTTTCTTTTCCAAATCCAACAATCGCTTGTCGAGCTCTGGGAGCTTTTTGAAAACAACATAAGTCCTTCTGTAGTCTCCTATTGCAAATGCAGGAGACCCTTGTAATATAGCACCTTGCTCCTTCACATCGGCCCCAACACCGGATTGAGCGGCAATCTTAGTGCCATCGGCAATCGATATATGTCCAACGATACCAACCTGACCGCCAATCATGCAGTTCTTGCCAATTTTGGTGGAGCCCGCAATACCTGTTTGTGCGGCGATTACGGTGTTCTCGCCTATTTCAACATTGTGGGCGATCTGTATAAGATTGTCGATTTTGACTCCTTTGCGGATGATGGTGGAGCCCAATGTGGCACGGTCAATTGTAGTGCCTGCACCTATTTCCACATGATCTTCAATGATCACATTGCCTATTTGAGGCACTTTCTTGTAATTGTCCGTTGATGGTGCGAAGCCGAACCCGTCTGCGCCAATCACCACGTTCGAATGAAGTGTGCAATGGGAGCCAATGGAACAATCCGAATAGATTTTTACTCCCGGAAACAAAGTTGTGTTTTCGCCAATCTGAACATTGTCGCCGACATAAACTTGAGGGTATATTTTAGCCCCCTTGCCGATTTTGGCTCCTTTGCCGATGTAGGCGGATGAGCCCACATAAACATCATCACCCACTGAGGCCGTCTCGGAGATATATGAGCCAGGTTCAATGCCCTTCTTGTCTCGAACAATCTGGTTATAAAGTTCCAATAGTCTTGCGAATGCAGCATATGCATCTGGCACACGAATCAGAGTGCATGGAACCGCGCGCTCAGGAGCAAAGTCCTTTCCCACTATAACTACAGAAGCTCCTGTAGTGTAAATGAAATCCGTGTACTTAGGATTTGCCAAAAAAGATAATGAACCGGCTTGTCCGTCTTCGATGCGCGAAAGGGTAGACACCTTAACCTGGGCATCGCCTTCCACTACTCCTTGAAGCAGCTCTCCGATTTGTTTAGCTGAAAATTCCATAGCCCTTGGTAACGGATTGTAATTAAGGGCAAATTTATGAAATAACCAAGCCGCGACTAGGACGTTGCTTCCAAATTATGAACCTAGGTATGGTGACGCTAGAAAATACTTGGTTACCGTGCTCGACAAAGAGGAAATATTCAAGTTGTCCGAAGCCTCGGCGATATCGGTTAAACGACCATCCTTGAAAAGGATATTGATGTTGTTCTCGTTCACTTTGTAAGCGCTATTCCAAACCTTACCGGTCAATACCAGGTAGTCTGCGAGATTCAAGTCCACATTGAAATGAGCACTAATCTTTTGTTTGATGGAATCGATTTGTTGCTGTTCGGGTGATGATTTGGAAATAGAAATCTTAAATAATCGCCTATCAATCAGGCTTTTGCATAAAATAGAAAGTGTTTTGTCAGGGTGGTTTGCCCACGATTTTACGGCAGACAATACGTCAAAATCATCCAACAAAGCGAACAGGTCCAGCAGTTCCGAACGGGATTCGAAGTCCTTTTTTCCATAATCGTTAGAAAGGAAGTCCAGCAGCGGACCCGAGCCGAACAATTGTTCGCCATTTTGGCAAAGCTCTCTGGCTCTTTTGATAATGGAGATGAGCATGTGCTCAGCGGCAAGGGTCGTTTTATGAAGATAAACCTGCCAATACATCAGCCTGCGGGCAATGATGAACTTTTCTACCGAGTATAGCCCTTTTTCCTCCACCACCAGGTTGCCTCCTGCAACCTCTAACATTTTGATGATGCGCTCGCTACTAATAACTCCTTCTGAAACGCCCGTGAAAAAACTGTCGCGGTTCAGGTAATCCAATCGATCTACATCTAGCTGGGATGATACCAACTGGTGCAGGAATTTCTTTGGATGCTCGTCGTTGAAGATTCGGATGGCTTCAGTCAGCTTACCTTGGAATTCCTGGTTCAACCTTTGCATGAAAAGGTCGGATAGGTATTCGTGGTCTACATGCACCAACAGGTTTTCCAAAGCATGGGAGAACGGTCCGTGACCGATATCGTGTAACAGTATGGCGATGGTAGCCGCTTCGGCTTCCTCTTCTGTGATTTCATGACCTTTTGATCTAAGCGTATCAATGGCAGTGGTCATTAAATACATAGCCCCCAACGCATGGTGGAACCGTGTATGCAAAGCCCCTGGATATACAAGGCTGGTAAGTCCTAGTTGACGAATGCGAGCAAGCCGCTGGAACCAAGGGTGGTCAATGATTCGCTGGACAGTGTCGAACGGTATGGTTATGAAACCATAAACAGGGTCGTTGATTATTTTTTTTCGCTTCAATGCAATAGTCGAGGGATGGTATCCGATATAATGTGTAACTTTAAAAGCTTAATGAATCGTAAAATTAGTTTTTTTAATGGATAAGCCGATAATACTTTGGGCGGACGACGAAATCGAACTGCTAAAACCTCATGTGCTTTTTTTGGAGGAAAAGGGTTTTACAGTCGAAACCACCACGAATGGCCAAGATGCCATCGACATGTTCTCCAAAAAGCCTTACGACATTGTTTTTTTGGATGAGAATATGCCTGGACTTTCCGGCTTGGAAACCTTGGTGCGCATCAAGAACCAAAACGCATCGGTTCCAGTGATCATGATCACCCGCAGCGAAGAGGAGCATATCATGGAGGATGCCATCGGTTCCAAAATCGCCGATTACCTCATCAAGCCCGTAAACCCCAACCAAATCCTGCTTTGTATCAAGAAAAACCTTGACACGCGCAGGTTGATTGGTGAGAAAACCACATCTTCATACCAGCAGGAATTCAGAAACATCAGCATGCGGCTTAACGACCGACTTAGCCATGCCGAATGGGTTGAGATATACCGCAAGTTGGTTTATTGGGAGTTGGAACTCGGTGGTTCCGGTGATTCCGGGATGTATGACATCATCACCATGCAGAAAGATGAAGCCAATCTGCAGTTTGGCAAATTCATTGAGCAGCACTATGTGGATTGGCTTAGGAACGACGACAAATCACCGGTGATGTCGCACACCCTTTTCAGGAAGAAAATACTTCCAGTTGTGGAGTCAACCCAGGACCCGGTTTTTTTCATTCTAATAGACAACCTTCGATTCGATCAGTGGAAAGTGATTGCTCCAGTGCTTTCTGAGCTTTATCGGGTAGTGGAAGAAGATGCCTATTACAGCATCCTTCCGACGGCCACCCAATACAGCCGCAATGCCATTTTCGCAGGCATGATGCCCTCTGATATCGAAAAGCGTTTCCCTAAACTTTGGGTGAACGATGAAGACGAAGAGGGCAAGAATATGCATGAGGAGGAGTTTATGGCCGACCAATTGCAGCGCCTTGGTAAGCAATACAAGTTCTCTTACAATAAAATCACCAAGTTCGAGGCGGGTAAGGAGTTGGCCGACAACATTTCCAATCTCTTCCAAAACAGATTCAACGTAATTGTTTACAATTTCGTCGACATGCTGTCTCACGCACGAACAGACATGCAAGTGATTCGCGAACTAGCGGACGATGAATCAGCATACAGGTCTCTGACTTTGTCATGGTTCGAACATTCACCACTGCTTGAGATATTGAGGAAAATCGCCTCTCGAAAAGTTAAGTTGGTAATCAGTACCGACCATGGCACTATTCGTGTCAAGGAACCTTCCAAGCTGGTAGGCGATCGCAATACCAATACCAACCTGCGATATAAGCAAGGCAAGAGCCTTACCTATGAGAAGCGCGATGTCTTTGAAGTGAAAAACCCGATTGATGCCATGTTGCCGCGGACTAATTTGAGCACCACATTTGTATTCGCCAAGCAAGACCGATTCTTCGCTTACCCCAATAATTACAACCACTATGTGAAGTTCTACCGGAATACCTTCCAGCACGGCGGGATTTCATTAGAGGAAATGATCATCCCTTGCATAACACTGACCAACAAGTGAGCACTGAATTGAAGTCATACCACTGCGCTTCTTTGGCGGACCTGCCTGCTGCGGCATCTGATATGATTGCCCAGCTGCCCAACCAACGCGTTTTTCTACTGTTTGGTGAAATGGGGGCAGGTAAAACAACGCTGATCAAATCTCTTTGCTTTGCTTTGGGTGTTTCTGATACGGTCAACAGCCCCACATTCACCTTGGTTAACGAATATCTCGATGTCCATGGTGATCCCGTCTATCATTTCGACCTGTATCGACTCGAAAAGGAGGCTGAGGCTTTGGATTTCGGAATCGAGGACTATCTTTGTAGTGGTCAATACTGCTTCATCGAATGGCCTGAAAAGGCCTCTCGGTTAATGCCGGAAGATGCGGCCCGAATAACGATTTCAGTCAATAATCAAGAGCGAAACATCACCTTATCGGTATGAGCCGTCCCAAGAACGACCCCAATCTTTCAAGCTTGGCCCGAGAAGGGCTCCTTCAACCGCAGGAAAGCATGGTTCCTGTCAAAACGGGAAGCAAGCGGTTGTCTATTGGTATACCGCGCGAAACCTCTTTCCAGGAGAATCGCATTTCACTAGTGCCTGAATCTGTTTCATTGTTAGTTAGCAATGGGCATGATGTTACCATTGAAAGCAACGCAGGGAAAAATGCCAACTTCACCGATAACGATTACAGCGAAGCAGGCGCTATGATAGCATCCTCCGCAGCTGAAGTTTATCGCAACAGTAATATCATAATGAAGGTGGCTCCACCATCCGAATCGGAATTGGAGTTGCTGCAGGATAAGCAAACACTTTTTTCCATTCTTCAAGTGGCTATGCAGCCCAAGGATTTCATACCTCGAATGAAGGCCAAGCAGATTACCGCGTTGGCATATGAATACATGCGTGATGATACCGCGGTATTGCCCGTCATTCAAGCCATGAGCGAAATTGTTGGTGGAACAGCCATTCTAATAGCTGCAGAATATCTCAGCAATACCATGGCCGGCAGGGGAGAGCTACTTGGCGGTGTCACCGGTATTCCTCCCACTCAAGTGGTAATCATTGGAGCTGGTTCAGTAGGAGAGCATGCCGCACGCACTGCCTTGGGACTGGGCGCACAAGTGAAGGTGTTCGACAACGATCTTTCGAAGTTGAGAAAGATCCAACGTCACCTCGGTCAAAAGCTGTATACGTCCACCATCGTTCCTTCTTTCCTCGCAGAAGCACTTCGTTCAGCCGATGTGGTCATAGGTGCTGTGCATGCCCGCGATGGCAGAACGCCTGTGATAGTTTCTGAAGAAATGGTCAGCGAAATGCGTACCGGTTCTGTTATCATCGATGTTTCCATCGATCAAGGCGGTTGCTTTGAAACCTCCGAAGTAACGAACCATACCAATCCTGTTTTCCGCAAGTATGGCGTTATTCATTACTGCGTCCCAAACATTGCATCTCGGGTAGCACGAACCGCCTCCTGCGCACTCAGCAACATCTTTACACCAGTGCTGATGAGTATTGGAGAAGAAGGCGGCATGGATGAATTCCTTTGGTCCCATAAAACCGTACGTAGTGGTATTTACCTATACAAAGGAACTGTCACCAACAAATTCGTTAGCGACTTTTGCAAATTGCCATACCGCGATTTGAATCTGCTGATGGCATCCAGGATTTATTGAAGTCTGGGCCTACTTTCCTTTCCTTCTTTTCAGCTCCCGCATAATCATCGATAACTCCCTTCCGGTCTGACCGGCAATCGAAGTGTTTTCCTGTGCACGTCTAATCAAGTAAGGTAGTACCGATTTTACCGGTCCATAAGGGACATATTTGGCCACATTGTATCCACTGTTTGCCAGATTGCCCGACAAGTGATCGCTCATGCCAAGCAACTGCGAAAACCAAATCGCAGGGCTATTGTTGGGGATGTTATATTGTCGCATCAAATCGGTCAACAAAAGAGTGCTCTTCTCGTTGTGTGTTCCAGCACAAATGGAAATTCGGTCAATATGGCTAACGCAAAATCTTAAAGCTTCGTCGTAATCGTGGTTGCAGGCGGCATGGTCTGGCTGTATGGGCGAAGGATATCTCATTTCTTGGGCACGTTTACGCTCTTTTTCCATATACGCACCACGCACTAATTTGAAGCCGTTTTTGTATCCTTTTTCAACTCCGCGATCATGCGATTTTTTTAGGAAAGCCAAACGGTCTGTCCTGTATAATTGAATGGTATTGTAAATGATAACCTGATCCTTGTTGTGTTTCTCCATCATCTCGTCAGTCAAGCTGTCAATTGCAGGCTGAATCCAGGATTCCTCCGCATCCACAAAAAGCCTGACACTATGCTGAGCCGCCTTCTCACAAATCTTATTGAACCTTAGTTTCGCTTTTTCATATTCAACGGATTCATTCGAATCGAGCTTTGCTTCTGAACTTACTTGTTCCAAGAGTCCAAACCTGGATATACCTGTCACCTTGAAAACGCAAAAAGGAATGGATAGGTCGCCTTTGGCTCTTTCGATTGTCGCGCAAATTTCTTGTGTGGTGTGGTCGAAGTTTTCTTCGTTTTCTTCACCTTCAACAGAATAGTCGAGAATGCTCCCAATATGATTGTTCCAAAGCTTGGCAACGGTCTTGTTACAGTCTTGAATGTTTTCTCCGCCACAAAAATGTTTGAATATGGTTGCACGGACAATTGGAACCACCGGCATTCGAAGTGCAAAGGCGATATTGAGCAGGCTGGGAGCGGATTTTACCAATGTAGGGTAACCGATAGCCTTGAACAGCCAATAAGCTTTTTTCAGCTCTTGGTCCGTTTTGCCCTTAAAAGCAACCTCAATGTTTTCTAAATCAATGTTTTTGGTAGTTGATTCCATAAAAATCCAAGGGCGGCAACTGTCTGTTTTGACATCGCAAAGATAGGGATTGCCCATAGTCGTTGACTACCTTTGTGACACAGATATGAATGACTTGACCAGGATAGATGCAGGCAATCACGAGGTAATCGTTTCAGACGGTTTAGCCACGGCTTTACGCGATGTTTTCATCAAAGAGCAAGACCCATCGGGTCCTTACTTGGTTTTGGTTGACGAGCATACGCATCAGCATTGTTTTCGTCGTTTGTTCGAATTGCAAGGTGTAATGTATCACCCTTTGGTGATTGGTGCAGGTGAATCCTCGAAAAAACTGGAAACCGTTGAGCGTATTTGCCAAATTATGATGGAGCGTAAAGCAAATCGTCAAACCTTGCTGGTTAACTTGGGCGGTGGTGTTGTTTCTGATATCGGTGGGATGGTTGCTTCCGTGTTCATGCGCGGCATTCGGTATGTCAATGTGCCTACATCGCTTTTAGCCATGACCGATGCCGCAATTGGAGGAAAGACCGGTGTGGATCTCCATGGGTACAAAAATATACTGGGAACATTTCATCCGCCGTTGAAGACCATCGTTCACCCAGGTTTCCTCAAATCACTTCCCGAAAAGCAATGGAAGGAAGGTTTAGTTGAAACTTGGAAGCATGCCCTTATCGGGGATGGCTCCCTTTGGCAGAAGTTGATTCGTGATCCAATATCATTTGACTATGAACATAGGTCGAACCGTAAAACATCGGATTGGATTACTCAATCCATCTCCGTAAAGGGGCGTATCGTACAACAAGACCCTTTGGAAAAAGGTGTTCGAAAGCATCTAAATTTCGGTCACACGGTTGCACATGCATTAGAGGCATGGTCCTACAATCATGATGACTATATAATGACACATGGGCAAGCGGTTGCTATTGGATTGGTTTGCGAGGCTTATGTATCGCAAAAGCTTCTAGGCTTGGAAATTCAGGTAGTGGAGGAATTGAAATCGCTTGTGAAGACAAATTTACCCGCATTGAAAATCAACCCCGAGTCCTTCACCTTCCTATTGTCCGCTATGCGCAAGGATAAGAAATCAGATGGCCATGGTCTGAATTGTGTATTGTTAGAGCAGGTGGGTGCGCCTCAATTCTGCATGGATTTGTCCGACGAACATTTTCTTGAATCATTCACCTATTTCAACGACTTCTAAATGGCAACTAGAGTCATCTATTCGGGAGAGCCGTTAGTTAATGTGCGTATTCCGCTTCCATCATCCAAGAGCATCAGCAACCGTGCCCTTGCAATCCGCATGATCGGAGGCCTTGGCAGTCGGATCGAAAATCTATCCGATGCCGATGACACCATGGATATGTTACGCATTGTAAACGACAACGATTCAGAGCTCCATGTAGGAAGCGGAGGAACGACTTCACGGTTTTTTCTGGCGGCATGTTGTTTGCTCGGCCGCGATGTGGTTTTGGATGGTTCAGATGCTCTTCGTGCTCGTCCAATAAGTGGATTGGTAGATGCACTGAATGCGCTTGGCGCGGATGTCAAGTATGTCGAGGAGGAGGGGAGTTTTCCGATCAGAACTGGTCGTGGGAAAATGCATGGTGGTCAATTGCAGATTCCGGCCGATACCAGTAGTCAATTCATCAGTGCTCTGATGATGATTGCCCCTTGTTTGGATGGAGGGCTTGTCATGGAATTTTCAACTCCGGTTTTGTCTTTCCCTTACATCCAGATGACTTCCGAGGTCATGAAACACTATGGTGCAAAAGTCGATATTTCTCCTTACGGTGTTTCAATTGCAGAGGGTGCTTACCTGGCAAAGGATTTTCATGTGGAAGCCGATTGGTCGGCTGCATCCTATTGGTTCCAGGCGGCAGCAACACAACCCGGTTCTTCTTTTTTCCTGGAGGGATTGCGTGAAGATTCATTGCAGGGCGACAAAGTGGTGGTAGATATCATGGCCAAGCTGGGTGTTACTTCTGCTTATGAAAAAAATGGGATATTCATAAAGGGCACGGGCGAATTACAATCCGATTATTTCTTGGAGGATTTCACTTCTTGTCCGGATTTGGCACCAGCGGTAGCCGTTGCCTGTGGTGCTTTGAATATCACCGCAGACTTGACAGGATTGAAAAACCTCCGATTGAAAGAATGTGACCGTGCACTAGCTCTGCAGCGAGGCTTGTATGACATGGGAGTCAAGACTGATTTTTGCGGTGGCTCCAAATTCAAGGTTTATCCAGGTCGCGGGCCAGTACCAACTTCAAGATTCATAAAAACATTCGACGACCACCGCATCATCATGGCGTTTAGTCTGATGTCGCTTAAAACCGAATACGTTCAATTGGATCAAACCAATGGTGTCGATAAATCATATCCCACTTTTTTCGCTGACTTGTTGGAGAATGGATTTGAGTTTGCTTTTATTTGAAAAGAAGAGGTGCAAGTGACAAGCGCCGCCCTGAGCTTGCTTGCCCTGAGCTCATCGAAGGGTCGAAGGGTGGCAAGGTATAAGTGACAAGTTATAAGTGACAAGTTATAAGTGACAAGTGACAAGTGTAATTGGTAGTTGTTAAATAATAGTAGCAGCTCCGACCTGAGCCTTATCGATAGCTATCGGTTTGAAAGCTATCGGTCCTATAGCTAACGTTCCGATAACTGTCGGACGAAGGGCCACACCGTGTCGAAAATAACTTTTGAAAAGGAGCTGCTAAATTTCGGTTGAACTTTTAAGTTCAATTTTGTAAGTGGGGTTTTCAAGAACAGGAGAGCAACGCTCACTTGCCCTGAGCTTGTTTGCCTTGATTTTGTCGAAGGGTCGAAGGGCCGCCCTTCGGCGAAAATATTTATTGAAAAGCCCAGTTGCAATCCCCCGCTTTAATTTATACGATTAATTCATTCGGTTTTAAATTGAAAAAATGTGGGGGACTATCGTCCCCGCCCCTCTGCGAAAATAATTTTTGAAAAACTCAGCTGCAAATATTCAATCGCACTTAAACGTTTAATTGATTTTGCCTAGTTTGAGATGAAAATTGGGGGACTACCGTCCCCGCCCCGCCGCGAATATAAATTTTCGATAATCCAGCCGCAAGTTTTCGATTGAACTTAAACGTTTAATTTAAAATGGCTATTTCTTGTTTTAAGAAAGTTGGGGGGAACTTCGTTCCCCGCCCCGTGGCGAAATTATTTTTTGTATATGGATGTTGCAAGTTTTCGATTCAACTTAAACGTTTAATTTGATTTTTGTAAAATAAACTGAAATAAACTCCTTTTAAAAAGTCAACCTATTTCAGGCAAGGTCAAATTGTCAATTGTCAATTGTCAATTGTCAATTGTCAATCGTAAATTGTCAATCGTCAACCCTTCGGCGGGGCTCAGGGCTATTCGTCAATCATCCTCGCTGCTTCCTCCCCAACCAAGGCCCCGATTGCAATACCCATACCACCCATGCGGACGGCGCAGTAGGTGTTGTTTCCTGTTTTTTTAATAATGGGCGATTTGGAGCCTCCCATTCCCATGATGCCACTCCATCTCATCTCTACCTCATAAGTTGTTCCTGGAATGATAACGGTATGCAAAAGTTCATCAAGGCGGTTCTGTATGGTTTCGGTCAAGCCAAATGATGTAGTGTGCTCCTCTTCAAACGCCAAGTTCCGACCACCTCCAAAAAGTATGCGGTTACCGATATTTCTGAAATAGTAATATCCAAGATCATAGTGGAATATGCCTTGGAAAGGAAGACTCTCTAATGGAGAGGTAATGAGCACTTGGGCACGTGCCGGTTCCACCTCCAATTCGGATAGTAATTTTTTGGCGAAGCCATTGGTGGCCACTAATGTTTTCCGAGCTTTGATGTGAAGTCCGCTTGCGCAAATCGCTTCGGTGTGATTAGGGTGGTCCTCCAGTCTTTCGATGTCGATGCCATTCAAAATGATTACGCCTTCTGAAATTGCCTTACGCATCAACGATACCATCATGTTGCCAGTGTGGATCTGGCCTTCTTCCGAATTTGCAATCAGAGATTCAACATGTTTGAATCCGAATCGCGAGACTTTATCATTTTGCAGCGAGTATATTTCTTTTTTACCCGTGATCTCCAGCATCATGTTGTTCATCCGCGGAAGCGACTCTATGCATTTTTCGAAAACCAATCGGTCGCTGGCGGTAAATAACTCGAATCCTCCGTTGTTTTCAAATCCGATGGCTTCGTCACCCAGCAAGGCTCGCAGCTTTTTTAATCCTTTCCATCGTCTCTCAACTCTATTGGCTACCTCTTGTTCACTTTCGCGGGATAAATCGTCCAAAAGTTCCGAAATGCTCCCAAAACAGGCAAAGCCCGCATTCCGAGTGCTTGCTCCGTATGGAAGGAAACCTCGATCAGCAACCACAACCCTCAATTTCGGGTTGTTTTTTTTCAATGCAATTGCACTGCAAAGGCCCACGATGCCACTGCCAACAATAAGCACATCAATACGGTCTAAAACCGATTCCTTTTCCCAGAACGACATCGAGTACATGCCTCCAAATTAGTGAAAACGCTCCGAATGGTGCTTGTAAAGCGGGTAAGGGATATATTTGCAACGGTTCAGCGATCATGCAATTGCAATCAACATACGACTATATCATAATAGGCGCAGGCGCAGCAGGCTTGCATTTGGCTATCCAAATGGCTCAAGACCCCTATTTCAATGATAAGCGTGTTTTATTGCTTGATGCCGATGAGAAGCGAACCAACGATCGCACTTGGTGCTTTTGGGAGGAAGGTATTGGCAACTGGGATGCTATTACAAAGCGGATTTGGAAACAAGGTAAGGTCAGCTTTCCCAATGGCGACGTCCCGTTAGATATGGGTCCTTACTGCTATAAGATGGTTCGTGGTATAGACTTCTACAATCACGCCCGCACGATTCTGAGTAATTGCCCATTCATTGAGTGGAAGTTGGATGTGGTAGTTGATGTCAAAATAATGGAACCCATGCATGTTTTATGCGCTGGTGGATCAATTTATATGGCTCATCATGTATTTGATAGCAGGATGCCATCGGCATATCATCAAAAAGCTCCCAAAGTGCCTGCTGTTTCTCAGCATTTCTTGGGGTGGTTTGTGGAAACCGAAATGGATGTTTTCGATTCTGATCGTTTTACGATGATGGATTTCAGGGTGCCTTACAAAAGCACCACCTGTTTCACCTATGTTTTGCCATTTGATTCCCGTCGTGCTTTGGTTGAGTTTACCTTGTTTACTCCTGAACTGTTAGAGATGAACGAGTATGAAAATTGTCTGCGCGAATACATGGAAGGTATTTGTCGTGTAAAAAACTATTCCATAACCGAAACGGAGTATGGTGTGATACCCATGACTGCCTTCGACTTCATTAAATCACATGGCAAAAACCATACGTACATAGGTACTGCCGGCGGTTGGGTGAAGGCATCTACAGGATATTCATTCAAAAATGCTGAAAGGAATGCCGCCAAGATAATAGCCAATATCAAAAAGGGTTTGCCGCCTCATAAGGAGGTAGCGCTAGAGCGGCACCGTGCCTATGACTTGTTACTGCTTGATATTTTCAATTACCGAAATCATCTGGGCAATGGTATTTTCGAGCAGATGTATCGAAACAACAAAGCTGAAAGTATATTCAGGTTTTTGGATAGTGTAAGTTCGCTACCAGAGGATATTAAAATCATTTCATCGCTTAAACCGGCTCCGTTTTTGTATTCTTTGACACGGCATTTTTTCGGATTTTTGAAAAGGCTCTAAAGAGGAATTGATCATTTATTTCAAATTTCCTTCTTTCTGTAAAGCATAAAAAAGGGGCCACCCTTTTGAGGTAGCCCCTTGGTGTTTAAAACTAACCCTTATTATTTGATTACTACTAGACGGGTGAATGCTGATTTGCCATCAACAGTCAAACGCACAAAGTAAGTTCCTGACTTTACATTGCCAGTGCTGAAGTTAACGGTGTTGGTAGAGTTAGCGGCAACAGTGCTGTTGAACACGCTAGCTACTTTGGCACCAGTCAAGTCATAAAGCTCGATGGTTGCAACTGACTCGTTCTCTGAAACGAATTCAATGGTGGTTTCACCTTCAGTTGGGTTCGGATAGGCCTTCATTTGAAGAGCATCTTGGGCAGCAGAAGTCTCCTCCATCATACGAATTGTGCTAGTGGTGTTAATACGGCAGCGGTCGAAGCCACGGTTTACAGCATCCATGGCAGCCACAATGTCAGCCAAAGAAGCCGAAGTACATACCGTCTGGTTACCCAATCTCTTGTTGGCAAACACAAGTAGATCGGAAACCTTGTTGGCGGTACCCAAGCAAGTTATAACACTTTGTGGGATGGTGAAGGTGATACCAGTTCCGGGAATTGCGTTTCCATCCACACAAGCTGAAGCTTGGTAAGTTGTGAAGGTAGGAGTGGTGATCTTAACGTTGCCCAAGTTGGGGAACAAACGGATGTTGATAGCCAATGTAAGGGCCTGACCAATCATAACGTTTTTGAATTTGCCATTAGCTAACCAAGCTGTGCCAGTTGCAGTAGCGCAAGTAGCAGCAGCAGGAAGTACCGAGGGAGTGCTTCCAGCAGGAAGTTTAGCCGTGATGCAACTTGCATCGGCACAACCGAAGGTAAGGGTGCGTGTTCCCCATCCCAATACAATTGGACTGCAAGCAGGATCGTTCAAAGCTTGGTTTACGGCTTGTGGAGCAGTCAATCCCAAGCATGATGCCTGTCCATTGTTATTTCCGTAGAAACCTTGTGTGTAAGCGCAATGCTCTTGAGCCAATGAAGTCACATCAAGATTACACTCACTAGAACATCCGGTTTGGGTGCAAGTAACCACCAGCTTGAATGAACCAGTAGTACCGTTGTTACCGCACTTGTAAACGATGTTGGCAGTACCTTGACCAGAAGTGATGATCCAAGAGTTGTCAGAAGAAGTAACAGACCATGAGTAGTTGCAGTTGCAACCGGCAGGACAGTCAACAGTAGCAGACAATGGGTTGTTGCCAAGACCCCAAACTGGGTTAACGGCAGGGGCAATGATGTCGCATGATGGAGCAGGGTTAACACTAACGTCAACTTCGTTTGATCCTGCGGTGCATCCATTGGCGTCGGTTCCGATTACAGAATAAGTACCTGTTGCGCATGCATCAATCGAGGCATCTGTTTCGCCATTTGGATTCCAAACATAACTAACGCCACCTGTAGCGGTCAGGGTAACACAATTGCCATCGCAAAGGATGGTAGATCCGGAAGCGCTAATAGTAATTTCAGGTTTTTCATAAATCACAACAGTCACCATATCGGATGAAGACTGGCATCCGTTTGCATCGGTACCTATAACATTGTATTCGCCAGCTTCGCAAGCTTGGATAGTATTACTGGTTTCACCATTGCTCCATGCGTAAGAATCAGCACCGGTAGCTTCCAAAGTAACGCAGTTACCTGGACAAACAGGGTTGTTACCGATGATAGTAACCACAATCGGCTCAACAGTGAACTCTACTACTTCAAATGAAGCTGTAGCTTGACAGCCACTTGCATTTATTGCTGTAACAGTATAAGTTCCTGCACCGTCTGCAGTAATGCAAGCATTGGTAGAACCAGTGTTCCACTCGAAAGTCACACCATCTTGAGCGCATAGGATGGTTGAGCCACCTGGGCAGATGCTGGAGGTTCCAAGAATGGAAGTGGTGAAGTTGCAGATGTTTTCGCAATCGTTGTCGGTGCTGGTCTTGTTGCAGCTTCCATCGAAGTAAGCAGCACGCAGGTGGGCAAGACCGTCAATCAACAGGTCCTGTGCGAACACACCAGAGGAGGCAGAGCATCCAGATGTACCATACACGATTGGCATGGTGGCACAGGCTGAAGTAGTAAGGGTGTACTCGAAGGTGTAAACACCTTGTGATACCTGGTTGGCGGTAGCGCATACGTTGCCGTTCACAGAGCTCTTTACAATCACCTCCATGGTGGCATCCGTTCCGCCGTTTGCGGCATCATTAACGCCGCTGATGGTGATTTCGTAGGTGTTGCCTTGGGCAATATCCCAGAATTGGTTGTTGCCGTTGATTGTGGACTGTACGCAGGCTCCTGGAGTAACTGCTGTTACATTGGAAATGTAACCGTTGCCCGTATTTCCTCCACTAGGTGGGGCCGTTTGGGCGGTGGCTGTTAAGCCGATGAAAGAAAGCAAGGATGTGCAAGCGATCTTCCCAATGGTAATTTTAAACTTTTTCATGATAGGGTTTGGGTTTATGAATGAAATCTGTGTAGTCCAGGTAATCGGTAACAATAGTCGTTTCCACCTCACACGCATTCGTGTCCAAACAATCATTATTTGGGTCGCTTGCGTTTAAAATCAGCGCCCCTATTTAGCATTCAATCAATAGAAAATTCTTGTATTTTCCGCTAGAAGTCCATTTTATTAGGCGAACAGTAAATAATCATAAGTCGCTTATGTTTGAACATAAGTGCTTGTAAAACAATTTCGTAATTATTTTTCTACGAATCTTTAGCCGGATTACAGAAAACCAATGATTGGAAAAATCGGATGATTTGACTTTGAATAAAAGGATTGGGAGCGGACTTTTTAAATCAAAATACCCGCAATACTGGCCGACAAATAGGATGCCAGTGTTCCACAGAAAAGCGCTTTCAATCCCAGTTTCGCAAGGTCTGTTCTTCTTTCCGGAGCCAATTCCCCGATGCCTCCGATTTGCATACCCACGCTAGCGAAATTTGCAAAGCCACAGATAGCGATGGATACAATCAAGAGTCCTTTTTCTGTCAGTACAGGAACGCTTTTGCTGGCAAGATTTTGGAATGCCACGAACTCGTTAATGGTTAGTTTTTGTCCCAGCAATGTGGCCACGCTGGCTACATCCGTTGTTGGTACGCCCATAGCCCATGCCATCGGATAAAAGAGCTTACCGAATATCCAATTCAGGCTCAAATTGAATGTTGGATCGAAAATATGAGCAGCCTTCAAAAGCATCCAATCCACCATGGTGATTAATGCGATGAAACCAATTAACATGGCTATTACGTTCATGGCTATTTTGAATCCGTCGGCGGCTCCATGGGAAATGGCATCCACCACATTCACATAGGGGCTTTTTACATCAAGCTTCACATTGCCCATGGTCTGACTTTCTTGAGTTTCAGGAAAAACGATCTTGGAAATCACCAAGGCACCAGGTGCTGCCATCAAGCTAGCGGCAATAAGTTTGGGCGCAAGATCCAATCCGGCTGCCGCTCCCATGTTCACATATACCACCAATATACCACCTGCAATGCAGGCTAGACTTCCGCTCATGCTAGCTAATAATTCGCTTTTGGTCATACCTGACAAATATGGCCTGATCATCACCTGTGCCTCCACTTGACCAACGAAAGCACTGGCAACGTTGCTGAGTGCCTCTGCACCGCTAACACGCATCACGAAATTCATGGCCTTCGCAATGGCCGATACCACACGCTGCATGATGCGGAAGTGATATAATATGGCGACCAAAACACAAACTAAAATAATGGTGGCGGTTACATTGAAAGCGAAAACAAAACCTCCATTTGCAAAACTGCCTATGGTTCCATCAAACTGCTGCACTGCCACTCCTCCATAAACGAAGGAAACACCTTGGCGGGCAAATGCCTCGATTTTCTCCATACCATGTCCCAACTGTTGGAAGAAGGCTGTAACAGGTGGGATTTTCAATACCAATACGGCAATTACTATTTGTAAGAGCAATCCGCTGAAGATAACTCTAGGGTTTATGGCCTTACGGTTGTTGCTGGCCAAATAGGCCAACCCAAGAATTAAGATGATTCCGATAATGCCGGTGAATCTTTCCATGTCACTTCTATTTAAGGGGTTGAAAGTAATAAATCCATCTCAATCGGCAGGGTATTAAATTTTAACGGCTTTGTGAGTTGAATTATTTAACCCTGATTTTTTGACCGGCTTGCAAGGCGTTTTTGTTTTTCAGCCTGTTTAATTTCACGAGCTTCTCAACGGTAGTCCTGTACTTTCTAGAGATGGAGTAGAGGGTTTCTCCTTTTTTTACAGTGTGAGATTTGCCAACGCCTTTTCCGGATTTTGAAAAAATCAGGTGATCTGATTCGCCATCGTGGTAAAGTTTGCTTTTTTCCAAATGGAATTCGTGATTCAGCAAGGCCATTTGATTGTTCTTGTCCAAAAAAAGCAAAGGGTCAAAAGAGAAGCTTTTGTAACGGGTTTCAAAATGCAGATGTGGGCCCTCGCTTCTTCCTGAGTTTCCTCCTAGTCCAATGACTTCTCCTGCAAATAACAGGTCGCCAGGTTCCACATCCAATTCACTCATGTGGGCATAGATGGTTTCCAAGCCATTGAAATGGCGGATTACAACACAGTTGCCATAACCACCGGAGTTGAAATCTGCATAACGAACAATTCCATTGAATGCTGCGAATAGCGTGTCGCCGGTTTCTAGATTGGTATCTACCCCTTTATGCATCCTTCCCCATCTGGGACCGAATCCCCAAGTCATTTCACCGTACCAACTGTATTTGTACTGCTCATTTCCTCTAAGCAATTCAAATTTTATCAATTCAGGCAGTTGCTTCAATTCGATAATATTATGGGCGGTGGCCGTGTTCCAATCTGAACTAAATATGGGGTCTCTTTGTATGATGATTTCAGCTAGACTATCACGGTCGAATTC
>JALRAP010000001.1 GCA_023262505.1 Bacteroidia bacterium | reverse complement strand
CAAAAAATATTTGAAAACAGGGGCCAACAAGTTGCTTGT
Organism: Bacteroidia bacterium; assembly: GCA_023262505.1. Taxonomy (GTDB): domain Bacteria; phylum Bacteroidota; class Bacteroidia; order AKYH767-A; family OLB10; genus JALRAP01. Next base: position 129,414 of record JALRAP010000001.1, on the reverse strand, counting down.
GCAACTTATGCCCGTTGTTCCAACAGCCAATTCACTTTTACAACAACTGCCATATCGCATACCTTCCAGCGACCCGGTTGATCCACCGGTATCTCCTTTCGTGCGCAAAGCACCTTACCAATTCGGTTGGGATTGGTCGCCTCGGTTGCTATCCATGGGCATTTGGCGGCCGGTGAGCTTGGAAATGTATGATGGAATCCGGATAGCCTCTACCTATTTTTCCGTTAAGGAGATCAATGATTCCATCGCTTGGATGAATGCTCGTGTTGAATTGGATGTGAATGCGAAGTCTTCGGAGGTGGTGTTAAAGGTCGATGGCGCTTTCAAGCAACTCCAGGTTGTTGGCAATGATACCATTGTAGATATCTCTTTTCGAGTTCTTAACCCAAAGCTTTGGTGGCCAAACGGAATGGGGGATCAGCATCTATATGATTTCAAGGTTTTGGCTTATGCCGATGGATTTCTGGTCGACTCAAGTGTGGTTAGGACAGGCATTCGCACCACAGAGCTGATAATGGAGCCCGACAATTACGGGACTTCATTCTATTTCAAAATAAACGGCAGGAAGGTCTTCGCCCAAGGAGCAAACTACGTTCCCCAGGGGCTATTACCTGGAATTACAGAGGATTCGGAAAGGTTGCAACTGTTATCGGATGCCGCTTCCGTTGGCATGAATATGCTTCGGGTTTGGGGTGGAGGCGTTTATGAGCATGAGCGTTTCTATGATTTATGCGACTCGCTGGGGCTGATGGTTTGGCAGGATTTCATGTTCGCCTGTTCCATGTACCCTTCCGATTCATTGTTCTTGTCAAATGTAGAGGCGGAAGTTCAATACCAGGTCAAGCGGCTGCGAAACCATCCTTCCTTGGTATTGTGGTGTGGAAACAATGAATCAGACGTGGCGTGGAAAAACTGGGGTTGGCAGAAGCAATACGGTATTACACCAGCCGATTCAAGCATTATTAGAAAAGGTTATGATAGCATATTCCAGGTAACAATCCCTCAAATTATTGAGTATGATGCTCCTTCGCAACCTTATATTCATTCATCCCCTCTGAGCAATTGGGGTAAGCGAGGCAATTTCGACCATCTAAACATGCACTATTGGGGCGTATGGCATGGCGAAGAAACGATTGACTCTTTTCGCGTGAATGTGCCTCGATTCATGTCCGAATACGGAATGCAGTCATGGCCTCATTTTGAAAAACTGAAAAGTGCCAACGGCGGCATGGACATAACCTTGAATTCTCAATGGCTTGCTGCTCGACAGAAAAGTTACAAGGGGAACCGATTGTTGATGGAATACATTCAGAAGCGCTATGGTAAAGTAGCATCAACGGAAGAGTTTTGCTATTTGTCGCAATTGAATCAGGCAGACGCAATGTCAATTGCCATTGAAAGTCAAAGGATGGAATATCCAAGATGTATGGGAACGCTTTATTGGCAGTTGAATGACGCATGGGATGGAGCCTCTTGGAGTACAATTGAAGAGGATGGCACATGGAAGGCCGCCCACTACGCACTTAAAAGGTTGTATGCTCCTTCTGTACTTTCATATAGAATTACAAATGGCAATGCCGAAGTTTGGTATCAAACTCATGCACCATCAGACAAGGTTTTAAGATTGGAATGCCGTGTTTCGGATTTGGATGGCAAACAGAAAAATTTTAATACCGTCAATTTTGATGACACATCGAATCTGCCGCGTTTGCTGTATTCTGTCAAAATGGATTCATTGCTGAGCGGATTGGCTGAGAACAATGCGGTTTGGGAACTCAAGGTGTTTTCTGATATTCAAGTCGTGGCAGAAACGGTCGCTCTGTTTACCGAGCCAAGTAAATTGGAATTGAAAAAACCTGAACCGGAATTCATTCTGAGTCGAGAGAACAATGGTTGTCTAATCAAGTTGGGTATTCGCTCAAACACGTTTGTCAAAGGATTTGAGGTTGACTTCAATAATATTCCAGGAAAGTATTCGAATAACTTTTTAGATCTGGTTCCAGGGGCGTGGTATTGGATCAACTTTGAGCCAGACGATTCCAAAGACATCACCGAATCGGATATTAAATTCAATTGGCACTGTTTTCGGTTCTCAAATTGAAAAAGTGTTTTTGTATCCAAACTATTGTTGACATCAATAGGTTTATTAATCTTAAGCATGATTAGTTTACTTCGCACATTTAAATCGCATTCTTTGTTTTAGTATGAAAAAAACCGCTGTAGTTGTTTTTGCCATGTTATCTTGGTTGATGTTCGGATCGTTCTCGAATAAGTTGGGGCCGGATTCTTCGGTTGAAATCAGGGTTGTTGTGAAAGGGATAAGTCCTTTGTCGGGAAACATTGGCTTATTGTTGTTCAAGTCCAAGGAAGGTTTTCCTGGAGAAAGGGACAAATCCGTTATGCAGGCCAAGATCATGGTAAAGTCAAGTTCGGTGGAGCATCTTTTCTCGGGGCTCTCTCCTGGGCGATATGCGGTATCGATCGTTCATGATGCGAATAACAACGGCAAGCTCGATACCAATTTCATGGGTATCCCTAAGGAGGGGTATGGAGTATCCAACGACGCTACCAATATGTTCGGCCCCCCTCGTTTTGAGGATGCTTCATTTTTACTTGGATCTCAGAATAAGGCCATTCAGATATCCGTCAAATATTGAAAGGCAAATGACCCCTTTGATTTCAAAGGCCTTAAATGACTGATAAAATTTTGTTTTCTGATAGTCCTCCAAAACAATAGTAGTGGATCACTTGGTTTTGACGGCTATTTCGAGCCTTTGGCAATGTTATTTTTTTATTAAAATAGAGATGTCAGATTTCAATGGTTGCAGACATCATTTTTTAAAAACCGACACTACACATTTTGCAAAAGACTGAATAACAAGGTCATGCAAGATATCATGATAGGTATTCTTTTGCAACAGAAGTGTAAAAACACCCTAGCCCATACAATCAAGGTTCAATTGCGCGCGTTCAACTCGATAGAAATATGCCATTTTAATTAAATTTGCAATGAATGTAATTCCAATTGATTGAGGGCTACTCAGTTTTTAATCCGTTAATCCGCCTTCAACAACATTCAAACCATCTGAAAACACTATAATTGCACTCGATTTCGAATCCAATATCATTGTTATAACTCATTAAAAGTCAAAAAAATCCAACTTCCATTAAACCTTAACCTGTTAAAAAACACCATGGAAATTAAAAAATCAAGCCAAAGTTCGGCAAGTCTAGTTTTCACCTACGCCGTGATTCCCGTGTCTTTGGTAATTTGCACAATCATCTTCTTGTTCGTATTGGGAAATCCAGCCAATTTCATTGAGAATAATCCCGATAACAACCCGCTCCCTGGGAATTATCTCGGAATCGTTTATAAGGGCGGATACATCGTTCCGATCTTGATGAGTACGTTGCTCATCGTAATAACTTTCTGTGTGGAGCGTTTAGTATCTATTGGTCGCTCTCAAGGAAAGAAGAATGTGAATCAATTCCTTCATGATGTGCGTTCAATGGTAAATTCCGGTAGCATCGATCAAGCGCTGAAGGCTTGTCAAGAACAAAAAGGCTCTGTAGGTAATGTAATATATGCTGGGTTGGTAACTTATCAGCAAATGAGCAAAGACACTGTTTTGGATAAGGAACAGAAAATAGCTGCCATTCAAAAAAGTGTAGAGGAAACCACTTCATTGGAAATGCCAATGCTCTCTAAAAATCTCTCTATCATTTCTACCATTGCTTCTATTGCAACACTTTTGGGTCTTCTTGGTACCGTATTGGGTATGATTAAGGCATTCGCGGCTATGGCTACAGCGGGTGCACCTGATGCGGTTGCTCTTGCGAATGGTATCTCTGAAGCTCTAATCAACACTGCACTAGGTATCGGTACCTCGGCTGTTGCGATCATCATGTACAATTTCTTCACTACAAAGATTGACGCCATCACATATGGCATCGATGAAGCAGGTTACAGCATTGTTCAAAGCTTCTCAGCGAAACACTGATAATTCACTAAACTAAACTGATGCCTAAGGTTTCTTACCCACGGTCGTCTCCAGCTTTGGATATGACCCCCATGGTGGATCTGGCGTTTTTGCTGGTAACATTCTTCATGCTTACCACCAAATTCAGGGCTGATGAGCCGGTAGTGGTTGATACACCATCATCCATATCGGAAATCAAGCTACCAGATATCGACATCATGACCATCACCATTGATCCCGAAGGAGGTTGCTTCTTCAATATCGATGGTCAATCGAATCGAGAGCAGGTTCTTATGAAAATGGGAGAGCGCTATAACATCCAATTCACTGCAAACGAGGTGAAACGCTTCTCTGTTATGACCTCATTCGGCGCACCTATTACAGATTTGAAGCGACTTCTCCCATTGGATGAGGAAGGTCGTAAGAAAATCAAACAAAAGGGTGTACCCATGGACTCTACCAACAACCAGCTTTCCGATTGGATTCGTTTCAGTCGTTTGCAGAACCCCCAGTTCCGCATTGCGGTTAAGGGAGATCGGGAAACCGATTATAAAACTGTAAAGCGTGTGATCGACATCCTACAAGAAAACAAGGTCAACAAATTCAACCTCATCACCAATCTTGAACAAACCAATTAATCACAGCAAGGCACAATGGCTCAACTGAATACCGAACAAGGCGGTGGTGGAAAAAAGGATGGCAAGGTCAAACAGAAGAAGTCGTCCACCCACATTGATATGACCCCGATGGTCGACTTGGCATTCTTGCTGTTGACCTTTTTCATGTTAACCACCACCTTCAGTAAACCCAAAACCATGGAGGTTAACATGCCAGTTAAACCAGATAACGAAGAGCAGCAACAGAAAGTGGCTGAATCACTCACCTTAACGGTGCTCTTGGGTAAAGATGATAAAGTGGTTTGGTATCAAGGGGTCGATAATCCGACACCAATGATTACCGACTTGTCTGCCACTGGCTTGAGGAAAACACTCATCCAAAAGAATTCCAGGGTTTTCACCAAAGCTGAAGTTTTGCGTGACTCCTTAAACAAAGGTTTTATCAAGACTCCGGACTACAAAAAGAGGCTTGGCGAGATCAAACAAGACAAATTGGGACTAATTGTTTTGATCAAGTCTATGGAAAATGCCAACTACGAGAATCTAGTGGATGTACTCGATGAGATGGCGGTTTGTCACATTGGTCGTTATGCGATAGTTGATATCACCCCAGTCGAGATAGAAATGATCGAAAAAATCTAAATCCACAACACTATGAAAGTCGCTTGGGATAATTGCATTAACGAAGACCGCGTAGAGTTGGTTTTCGTTGGCCGTAATAAAGATTATGGCGCCTACGAAATAAGAAAAAAGTATAGCAAGACGCTGTTAGTTGCTTTTGTAGCATCAACCGCTGCGGTTATACTTTTCATCTGTATGCCTTTGATATTGAAGTTGATTAATGAAAATGTCGGGCAAAATGACGCTTTCACCGAAACCGAGGTTACTTTGATGCAGCCTCCCCCGATAGATGAATCACAACCGCCCCCACCCCCTGTTCCGCCTCCACCCCCTGTGCAACAAACAATTAAGTTTACGCCCCCGGTTGTGGTAAAAGACGAAGAGGTTCCAGATGATGAACCACCTCCCACGCAAGAAGAGTTGAAAGACGTTGCTGCTGGTGTGGTTACTCAGGAAGGTGATCCAAACGCCATCGAATTACCAGACGAACCAGTTGTTGAGGCTCCACCAGAAATCTTTACCATAGTAGAAGAGATGCCTAGTTTCCCTGGAGGAGAATCATCATTAGTAAAGTATCTGTCTGACAACATCAAGTACCCTGCAATCGCTCGTGAAAACGGAATCACAGGTACGGTATACGTAACATTCCAAGTTGGAAAAGAAGGTAAGGTGGCTGAAGCCAAGGTTCTTCGCGGAATAGGAGGAGGCTGTGATGAGGAAGCCTTGAGGGTTGTTAGGTCTATGCCCGCTTGGCGTGCAGGTAAACAACGCGGCCAGTCTGTAATCGTTCAATACAACCTACCCATCAGGTTCTCTTTGAAGTGATGTTCCCCAGCGGGGTTTTCAAATCCCTGGCATACCAAATCACCATCGCCTCCGTCTATTTAACTGCCGGATTCTTGTTGGTTTTCAGCGAGCAAGGTCAAAGGCAAGGCTTCTCAACTATAGGTTGGATTTTGGTGGCTTACGGGTTATTTAGACTTGCAAATGCAGTATTTCAAAGATTTCGAAAATGAAAGTCTGTGCGTTTTTTCTTTCACTGATTTATAGTTTCTTGTTGCTGGTTTGTTCTTGCTCTTCCGGTAACCAAAACAACGATTACGATCGGGGAGATCCGCTCTCAGGATATTTCACTATTGCTACAGACCCTGCATATTTACCTTTGGTTAAGGTGTTAGCAGAAACCTACATGGGACTTTACCCGCTGGTTGCGATAAAAATTGATTCCACAAAATCCGGAAATCCTTATCAGTGGACAGTTGATTCTAACATCAGAATGGTGGTTACTGGAATTGATTTGGCGGAAAAAGATTCGATGGCCTTGGTAAGCCGTGGATTGGTGATAAAGGTATCTCCCATTGCCACAGATGGGTTGGTGTTGGTTGCACCAAAGTCTTTAGGAAAGGACTCTTCTGTTTCTTTTTCGTTACGGCACGATAGTTGTTTTTACTTAAATGGAATTGAATCCAGCAACACCATGTTCACCGATAAAACAGGTTCCGAAAACAATTACTTCTTGTCTCGCAGGGTATCATCCAGCTGCAATATTCGTTGGAGTCTTGGAATGACTCAGGAGGCTGTAATTGATAGCGTGGCACTCGGCAAGGGGTCTCTCGGTGTGGTGTCTTGGAATTATCTTTGTGAACGCAAATCCCCCCTAGTAAAAAGCCGTCTAAATAAAGTGGAAATCATACCATTTGCGGATAGCCTATCCAATAGGATTTATCCCTCTCAGGCTTCCCTTTTCACCGGCACATATCCATTGCTTCGACCTGTTTGGATGGTAACTTCAGAGCCTTACGCAGGACCGGCAACTGGCTTTGCTGCTTGGGTGGCAAGCTCAGAGGGTCAGCGGGTAATCAGATTGTTTGGTGGGGCGCCCTATCGCATCCCCCCAAGGGAAATACAAATCAGTAATCAAAACTTTTAAGTCATGAAAAACAGACTGATCATTTCGATTTATGCATTGTTATGCTGCTCTGCAGTTGCCATTGCCCAAGACTATGCTGTGTGTAACCAATACACTGAAATAGGTGACTTTGTGAAAGCCAAACAATGTCTCTATGCATACAAAGGCGTGAACGATCCAGGTGCGCTTTGCTTTTACAAGATGAATCTAGCCATCAATGAGGGCGATGGATCATCAGCCAAATCGCTATATGCAGATTCGGAGCGGTTAACGGCTACAGACCCTTATGTGTTGGGCACAAAAGCCATTTATGTTGCTTACAGTAACAATGCCGAGGCCGCCAAGGTTGTTTTCGATCCAATTTACAAAAGTCACAAAAACGTTTCTCCTGTTTTTTTGATGGAGGTTGTGCGTGCCTTTTTCAAGTTCAAATCAAAGGACCTTGAATATGCGTTGGCTTGGATCAACATGTTGGAGAAGGAGATCAAGCAGCCCAATGCAGATTGGTTAATCCTTAAGGGGGATTATTTCGCTTCACAAGGAGATCACGGAACCGCGTTGAACTTCTACAACAATGCAATTGACGCTGATTCCAAAAAAGCCACCGCATACCATAGGAAAGGTATTGCCTACAGGCGCATTAAAAACCATTCCGCATCGATGGCTGAATTGGAAACCGCTCTAAAACTGAATCCGGAGTTTACAATGGCTATCCTCAACAAAGCTGAAGTTCATTTCGATTTGGGTGAGATCGATCAAGGTATTCGCACCTATGCTGAATATTTCAATCGTGCCCCCGAAGACATGCGCTCACGCATACAATATGCAAGGAGCCTTTTCTCAGCCAAACGCTACAGGGAATCAGAAGAGGCGGCCTTGTTCGTCTTGGGGCGCGACTCATCCAATCTGGCTGCTTTGAAACTTCTGTCTTATGCCAACTTTGAATTGGGAAAATTCCCTGAAGGATTAAAGCACATGGAGTCATTCCTTTCCAAAGCTGACTCTTCCCTGATCCAATCTAGGGATTACGAATACCTGTCCAAATTCTATCAGAAAAACAATGCAGATTCTCTTGCGATCAATGCTCTTCGTAAGGCCTTGGCATTCGAGGATGCCGACGCAGGATTGTATTCGGATGCCGGATCCCTCATGATGAAGAAAAATCGTTTTGCGGACGCTTTCGAACTGTATAAATCCAAAGCTGGAAGGTTTCCGCTAACTTCCGCTGACAACTACAGTTATGGAAGGGCCGCACTTATGTTGCAAAATTATTCAACAGCTGATTCGATATTCTCGAAGGTTTGCGAAGTTCAACCCAATTGGGCTCCCGGCTTCCTTATGAAAGCGAAAACATCGGCAAACCTGGATCCTACTTCAACCGAAGGGCGTGCATTTCCCTTCTATGAAAAGTACGTCTCATTGGCAGAGGCGGATAGTGCAAACCCTGATAAATACAAGGCCGGTTTGCTCGAGTCATATCGCTACATGGGCTATTACTACTTCCTCAAAAAAGACAATACTACCTCTAAGGAGTTTTGGAGAAAAGTGTTGGTTATAGATCCGAACGATAAACAGGCAAAAGACGTCCTTAAGGACCTTTAATATTTGGTTTCTTTACCTAGAACCCTCCCTTACCAAACGGAATCCAATAACAGGATAATTCAGTCTCGGGTCTGTATAGTACCTTGAAGTGTTTTTGGAAAACCTTGAGGAATCATTGTAAGACCCTCCTCGGAAAACACGCATAAATCCCTTGTCTGGACCTACGGGATTATTCATCTTGGATGAATCAGTTCGGTAATCGGAGTAGTAGTCGCTACACCACTCCCAAACATTGCCACTCATGTCGTATAAACCCAATTCATTGGAATGCAATTTGCCTACTGGTTGTAATCTTCCTTTACTGTTTGCGCGATGCCAAGAAACTGAATCGGCATAGTTGGAACCACTAAATACAAATCCTTTACTAAGCCTGCCACCTCTGGCAGCGAACTCCCACTCGGCCTCTGTTGGTAGTCGATGTGTTTTCCCGGTAATGTGATTGATTTTTTCAATGAAGTTTTGGCAATCGTACCACGAGACTCCTGAAACCGGCAGGTCTTTCCATGATGAATCCGTGCTGGGGTTTTCTCCCATGATAATGGTATAAAGCTCCTGTGTTACCTCCTTGGATTGTAAGTAAAACTGTTCTACTATGACAGTATGAGGTACATGAGTGATGTGGCCTGTTGAATCAATCAATGTGTCCCCCATCAAAAAGCTTCCTCCTTCAACATTTCGGAAGTCTCCCATCAGCGACTCCACAGTTGATTTATCTGGCATAGGTCTATCACAGCTTTTGCTGATTAAAGCAAAAAGCAATAGAGGTAATGCCGATCGTAACCGCATTTTTTTGGTTGTGACTTGAATCAGTTTCGGATTCGAACCTCAGCCATATTCAGAATAGACTCGAAGATGATTCTACCGTCGGTGTTGCTCAAAATGCCTTCTGAAGCCCTTTCCGGATGAGGCATCATACCAAAGACATTACGTTGGCTGTTGCAAACTCCTGCGATGTGGTTGGTGGCTCCGTTTGGATTGAAAGCGTCTCCAGTGTTGCCAGATACATCACAATATCTGAACAATACCTGGTCGTTTTTTTCAATGGATTGGATGGTCGCTTCATCGGCGAAAAATTTACCCTCTCCATGGGCAATAGGTACTTTGATAACCTGACCGACACGCATTTTCGATGTGAGTAGGGATTCGTCGGTTTCGCAACGCAAATAAGTATTCTTGCAAATGAATTTTCTAGAGTCGTTGTGCAACAATGCACCGGGTAGCAGCGTGGCTTCAGTCAGAATTTGAAAACCGTTGCATATGCCCATTACAAAACCTCCTTTGTCAGCAAACTCCATCACCTCCTGCATGATCGGGGAGAATCGAGCAATGGCTCCAGAGCGCAAGTAATCGCCATAAGAAAAGCCACCTGGCAGAACTATGAAATCGCAACCTTGTAAATCGTGGTCCTTGTGCCAAAGCATAACGGTTTTTTGGCCCATTACATTTTGCAACACATGTTGCATGTCACGATCGCAATTTGATCCAGGAAAAACAACAACACCGAATTTCATTTTTTAATTGGATTTTTCACAAATCTACATCATTGGTTTTTACAATCGGTGCATATTCATAAAGCTTGAGAGTTATCGCTTTCAACTCTTTTTATATCAGACTGTTATGATTTTTTATTGGTGGCGTATATAAGGAGTGGACCTATGCTTAATTTCGCATCCAATTGTTTTTGGTTTCAAATTGGCCACGCATGAACTTATTAAACAAGTTTTTTAGGGCTGAATAATATGCTATTTCAAATGAATAACCTCTTCAAATCATGAAACAGCAAGGTCATCTGCACAAACTTACCGGGGCTGGTTTGCTGATAACTATCGGTATTATTTTTGGAGATATTGGCACATCTCCACTGTATGTGCTTCGTGCCATTATCGGAGACGCAGTCATAACCCAAGAGTTGGTTTACGGATCTTTGTCTTGTATTTTCTGGACGCTGACACTGCAAACAACCGTCAAGTACATCTTGATAACCCTCCGAGCAGATAACAAGGGTGAAGGAGGGATTTTTTCGCTCTATGCCCTACTGCGGAGATATCGCTCTAGGTTTTTGACGATTGCGGCTATGATTGGAGGCAGTGCTCTATTGGCCGATGGAATGATTACCCCACCAATTAGCATATCATCAGCCATCGAAGGCCTTCACCATTACAATGAATCCTTGCCAGTTATTCCAATTGTGATGCTTATACTTTTTGGCCTGTTTTTCATACAGCAGTTTGGAACTGGATTTGTTGGGAAGTCATTTGGTCCTGTTATGGTTGCATGGTTTTCCATGATTGCCGTATTAGGCGTGGTTTCAATTATTACACATCCAGGTGTATTGAATTCGATAAACCCGGTATATGCCGTTGATTTATTGATAAAATACCCTGGAGGATTTTGGCTATTGGGCGGGGTGTTTCTTTGCACTACCGGTGCTGAGGCCCTATACAGCGACTTGGGGCATTGTGGTAAGGATAATATCCGTGTCAGTTGGATGTTTGTAAAAATCACCTTGCTTTTGAATTACATGGGTCAAGGTGCATGGCTGCTGACATATGCGGGACAACATTTGAATGAACGCAATCCATTTTACGAACTAATGCCTAATTGGTTTGTGCTGCCTGGTGTTGCGGTTTCAACCTTGGCGGCCATCGTTGCAAGTCAGGCGCTTATCAGTGGGTCCTTCACTTTGATAAACGAAGCAATCCGATTGAACTTCCTGCCTCGAATGAAAATCAACTATCCTACAGATATCAGAGGACAGATATATATTCCTGCAATCAATTGGCTTTTGATGATAGGGTGCATGGGAATCGTTTATTATTTCAAGTCATCAGAAGCTATGGAGGCGGCATACGGTATGGCCATCATAATGACCATGATCGTTACCACAACACTGATGGCATGGTATTTAAAGATGAAGCATTTTCCAATCATAGCAGTCGGATTGTTTGTGCTGGTTTATGGATGTATTGAGGGCTCTTTTCTAATCTCCAACATTAGCAAGGTAGCGCATGGAGGATGGATAACCTTGATGTTATCTGCAATCATCTTTTCACTGATGTATGCTTGGTCTGAAGGCCGTAAAATCCGGAATCGTTACACCGAATTCACCGATATCAGGCCTCATCTTGATGCTATAAGTGAACTTAGGTCAGACGAAACAGTTCCCAAAACAAGCACTCATTTGATTTATTTAACAAGCGCAAACAATGATTTTGACATTGAGAATTCCATTGTTTATTCTATATTCAGGAAAAGACCTAAAAGGGCCGACGTATATTGGCTATTACATGTAGACGTAACAGACGAACCTTACCAGATGGATTACAAAGTAACCCACTTGGTCAAAGGAGAAATCATAAAAATCGACTTCAGAATAGGTTTCAGGGTGGAACCTCGCATCAATCTTTTTTTCAGACAGGTAGTCACGGAGTTAAGTCAGAATGGGGAAGTGGATATACTTAGCAGGTACCAGTCCTTGAATGAGCGCAAAATGATGGGCGATTTCAAATTCGTGGTCATTCAAAAGTTCCTATCGTATGATAACGTAATGTCGGCCTTTGATAAGATCATCCTTGGAATACATAGCGTACTGAAATGGGCGGGCTCATCCGATGAAAAGTCATATGGGTTGGATACCAGTAGTGTGGTGGTAGAAAAAGTCCCTATTGTCATCAATATCCCGAAACAACTGCAGTTGAAACGGCTTAGCTGAACTTTTTTACAAAAGGTGCTTTTTATACCCTTCCCGTAAAGTTTTAATCAACTGAATATCACACATATGCGATACCATTGGCTTTCCTTCTAGGTCATTGTAAGCCAAACAATTAACTTTGCAGGAATTATGATCACCTATCCATCTGACCCATCAAACCACGATTCTCGTGAAGTGCTAGATAACTTGGCGAAAATTCGGCGTGATTTGATGGAGCAACTGATCAATAGCGGTTCCGATACTTGCAATCAACTCAAGCACTCTATGTTCTCCTCGCCCAGAAATTATAGGACGGATGAGTTGTCATGCGGCTTGTCAATTGATGATAAGGCGCCTTGCTTCAGCAGAAACTGACACTTATAATTTGATACTACCTTCACGGTTGGTAATTTTGAAACCAGCAGTTTTCCAACCATGTTCATAGAAACTCCCGGTCACATTTCAGGAACCCGTAAAGGGGCCATTGAGGTTATCTGCGGCTCCATGTTTTCTGGAAAAACCGAAGAGTTGATTCGTAGGCTTAAAAGAGCCCGCATCGCCAAACAGAAAGTCGAGATTTTCAAGCCTTTGATTGATCAACGTTACGATGAACAAAACATCGTCTCGCACGATGCCAATACTATAGTATCAACACCTTTGCCAGCATCCGCAAACATACTGTTGATGTGCAATGATGTGGATGTGATTGGAATAGATGAAGCCCAGTTTTTCGATAGTGGGTTGCCTTCCGTTTGCGAACAATTGGCCAACCAAGGCATTCGGGTAATCATCGCGGGTTTGGATATGGATTATCTGGGTAACCCCTTTGGACCGATGCCGGATCTGTTGGCTATAGCTGATTACATCACCAAGGTACATGCCATCTGCATGCATTGTGGCGACTTGGCCAACCATTCACACCGTACTATCAATGAAGACAGCCTTGTTTTGTTGGGTGAAAAGGAAAGTTACATACCGCTCTGCCGATCCTGTTTTGTAAAAGCCAGGGCTAAACAATAGAAAGACATATCCGTGATGTTCAAGTATGTCATGTCGGAACTTGCAGCTATGGCCGGTGGTCGGTTGGTTGGTAATTCGGGTAATTTAGAGCCGATCCGTCATTTGCTGACTGATAGCCGTAAGATGATGTCTCCATCAACGTCCCTATTCTTTGCAATGAAAGGAGATCGGCGCGATGGTCATGAGTTCATACCTGAACTACATGCTGCCGGGGTTCGCTCTTTCTTGGTAAGTGATGAATCAGCGGCTTCAGCATATCCTGATGCGTGTTTCGTGGTAGTGCGCGACACCTTGACAGCTCTTCAAAAAATCTCATCCGAACACCGCAGAAAGTTCAAGTACCCTGTTGTGGCCATTACTGGAAGCAATGGAAAAACGATTGTAAAGGAATGGCTTTATCAACTACTGCGGGATGACTACCATATTGTTCGCAGCCCTAAAAGTTACAACTCACAAATTGGTGTGCCGCTTTCTGTTTGGGATATGCAAGAAGCAAATACCTTGGCGCTTTTTGAAGCGGGTATATCAGAGCCTGGTGAAATGGAGAAGCTGGGTCAGGTCATTCACCCCGATATAGGCATATTCACCAACCTAGGCTCGGCACATGATGAGAACTTCTCTGGAATGGAGCAAAAGGCCCAAGAGAAACTGAGGCTTTTTTCCCATTGCAAAAAGCTCATTTATTGCCGTGATTATTTGCTCATATCGGATGCCATCAACCAAGCTGAATTTTTGCCAGCCGATTTAGAGTTATTCACTTGGTCCAAAAGACAAAACGCCGACCTGCAAATTGGCAGAATCAGCCGTGACAAGGGTGAAACGGAAATCCAAGGCATTCATCGAAGCAGGTTTATTCACATACGAATTCCTTTCACCGACGATGCTTCCATCGAAAACGCCATACATTGCTGGGCGCTGATGCTCTTGTTGGGAATCGACCCAGACGCCATTACAGAAAGGATGGCTTCACTCAGTCCTGTAGCTATGCGGCTTGAGATGAAGGAAGGTGTAAGCAATTGCTCCATCATCAACGACAGCTATAACTCCGACATCGGTTCGCTTACCATCGCATTGGATTTCCTCAACCAGCAGAAACAACATCCCAAGCGCACGTTGATCTTGTCAGACATTCTTCAAAGCGGGAAAGATGAGTCCTTGTTGTATGCGGAAGTCAGTGACCTGCTTCAGAAAAAGCAGGTGGGGCGACTGATAGGAATCGGCCCGGCAATATCGCGACAGTCATCCCGTTTCAAATGCGATGCGGTTTTTTATACCGACACTGAGTCCTTTCTTCACGATTTGCATTCGGGGCTGTTTTCCAATGAAACCATTTTGCTCAAGGGCGCACGCACATTCGGTTTCGAACGCATTGTCCGGATGTTGCAAAAGAAGTCCCATGAAACCGTTTTGGAAATCAACCTGAATTCCGTTGTACATAATCTGAATTTTTACAAATCACGGTTGAGCCCGGAAACGGGAATAATGGTTATGGTAAAGGCGTTTTCTTATGGAAGCGGAAGCTTTGAAATCGCCAACCTCTTGCAGTTCCACCGTGTAGAGTATTTGGCAGTCGCTTACGCGGATGAAGGAGTAGAGCTTCGCAAAGCCGGTATCACACTTCCGATAATGGTGATGAGTCCTGAAGAACAAAGCTATGATTCGATGGTGGATTACAATTTGGAACCGGAGATTTATAGCTTCAGGACATTGGGCCAATTCAGCGACGCTGTTCGTAAGAAGCGCCTGGGAGGTGAGCCATTCCCCATCCACTTGAAATTGGATACAGGCATGCGCCGGTTGGGTTTTGTTGAGGATGAAATCAACGAGTTGGTGGTTCGAATCAAGAACCAAAAACATTTGCGCGTTACATCCGTCTTCACCCATCTAGTAGCAAGTGATGAATCGACACACGATCCTTTTACCAAAAATCAAGCAGCCCGTTTCAATAGCATGGCAGATGCCATTACTGCACATTTTACTTATCGCGTAAAGCGGCATGTGTTGAATTCCGCCGGGATATTGCGTTTCCCAGAGTATCAATTTGACATGGTCAGATTGGGAATAGGGTTGCACGGAATTGCAGCAACAATGCACGAGCAAAAACAGCTCGAATTCGTTTCAACACTTCGAACAACCATCTCTCAGATAAAATCCGTTAAAGCAGGTGAAACGGTTGGGTATTCCAGAAAAGGTGTGATAGAACGCGATGCGCAAATCGCAACTGTTGGAATAGGATATGCAGACGGATTACATAGGCGTTTGTCTAACGGCAAAGGGCATATGGTAGTGGCTGGGAAAAAATGTCCCATAGTAGGCAATATTTGTATGGACATGACAATGATCGACGTCACAGGATTGGATGTTCATGAAGGTGATGAGGTTATAGTTTTCGGTCCGGGTTATACCATTTTGGAGATGGCAAAGGATTTAGAGACGATACCATATGAGGTGCTTACATCAGTTTCGCAGCGCGTCAAAAGGGTTTACTTCCACGAGTGAAAATCGCTTTTCATTAGAACCTTGAAGGGAATCGCCTGTCGCGTAGCCTCAGAAAAAAATCTTCTACGTATTTCTTGATTAGGAAACCTAAGCACACACTGATTGCGGTAGTGACGGTGAAATCCAACCATGCTGGCAAATCCATGCCAAGTTCCATTATACCGCGATGGAAGATTCTATTGACTAGTGTATGGATCACATAAATGGAATAGGATGCGATTCCGACTTTTGCTATCAGCCCTTTGAACATATTCCCCCATCCAGTCTTATGCGGCTTATGAGTTGAATCGTTTGATAAAATCAAAATAAGTATGATAGAAAAAGCCGTGTAAAGCATCGTAAATCCCCAAGTTCTCACAAACACGGAGGTTTGTACATCCAAGTAGGGCGTCCATGAAAGCAATAGTATGGATGTGATACCCAATAACAGTTTGTTGTTCGTAGTAAATCCTATCAGCTTTTCAAAATGAAATTGCTGTAGATAGGCAATTAAAACACCAGCCATTAGTGAATCAATACGCAGGTGCGTCAGTGTTTGATTACGAGCGAAATCATCTGGATTTATGGAATTCGATGTAATCCGCAGTAACAGGCAACCAACGAAAACGATTATACAAGTTCCGATGAAATACGGGGTTGATGACAGGCGTTTTCGTAAAAGGGATGACCGGGTGTTGTAAAACATGAAAAACAATGCCAGAGCCAAATAGAAATGCTCTTCGACAGCTAATGACCAACTTGCCGGATAGGAATATCCCCAGCCATTGAAATAGTTCTGCAGAAAAAACAAATCCGCCAGAACTAAATTGAAATCCATAGGATGCGTAGCAATCCATATATACGGCAGATAAAAGATATAATAGACAGGATAAATTTTAAGTCCGCGCCGTATTAAAAACCGAGCCACATCTGTCTTGCCATTTTCTCGTTGTTCCTGAAATAATATCCTAGCTACGAGAAATCCGCTCAACACAAAAAACAAGTCAACACCGATCCATCCGATATGGTAGCTGAAATCGTTTAGGGGTTGATGCCGTAGCATCACTAAAATAATAGCGATGCCCCTAAGTAAATCCAACCCTTGTGATCTGGAAGTGCTCATCAACGGGAGTCTAAATGAGACTTCATGCAAAAGTGCAAATCAGAATGTGAATCCCGTTTGAGAAGCAATTAAGCAGAGGATGATAATCAGGAAAAAGATTTCGCTCCACCATTTCTTTTTGCCCGCTAAAAAATAATAAGGCACCAAGGTGGCAAAAGGTATCGACATGAAATAGTATCCGTAGCCATGGTCTTTGCCACTGGCCCAAACGCCTATGATTATGAAAAGCAACAATAAAAAAACGGTTTGCTGGTAAATCCTCACACGAGTTGCGTTCTTGTAAAAGTTGCGGTTGATGCGCCACACGGAAAGAATCATTGTCACAATCACCATGGATATGAAGAATCCTTCTTTTTGCATTACCTCCATCGGATTCAATTGGAATTCCAGTCGAGAAAAAGGAAACAGGATTTCGCCAATAGGGCCTTTATCAAAGAAAAACAAGCAAACAAATGCCAGTATAAAGGGCGTGCAAAAACCGATCATCAGTACTACAATATCTCGAAGATTTATCGGTTTTAGTATAACTACTGCTATCAACAAAAAGGGAATCAACAACAGGGCTGGAAACCAGAAAAGGGTGCAAATGCCAGACAAGAAGGCCGCATCGAAAACCAAGCTTAAAGGGTTCTGGTTTTTATAGATTTTGAAAAGCTTGTCAAGAATGATTACTGTGAGTGAAATGACGGGCAGAACCGGGTTCAATGAAAGAAAGACCGGCAATGAAGCTGCATAAACTATAAACAACAATAGGGGCAACAACGATTTCTTGTACAACACCTCATGATTGGTAGCCACCGTATTCCAGTGGTAGGCTTGAGAACCTATCAAAAGAAACACCAGGCAACCCACTCCCCAGCCTGGTAGATGTGAGACAACCGAGGTTAAAACCCGGTATAGTGGCATGCTTTCCGAAGGATCTACCATCACTTCGAAGTGCCCCCAAAAAACCAATGCCGCACCTAGCCCCAGTATGGCAATCAGGTAACCAATCGGGTTAGACTCTTTGAATGCGTTGACAATCATGCTATTGAGTCATCTATTGGGTTCAATTACAATGGATGGTAAGAGAGTTTGCTGTAGATTCAAAAATCAGTTAATTTTGTGGAAAATTAGAAAAGTCATGGATGCTATCTGGTACGGAATAGCCGATTTATTTGGTTGGATTTTTGCTGCGGCAAAACCCTTCGGAAGATATATCAATATCTTCTTCATCATAGTCGGTTTTGTTGGCACTTTCTATTGGTTGTGGTACGGAGAGCAAGTTCGTAAGGGAGGTCGCAATTACCTTTCTGAGAACAAGTAATGACGGTTGGTTAATCCAACAATCGACAGTTCTGGAATTTTTCTCCCCAATATTAGACGACTCCTTTTAAGTCGTCGCCTATATCTTTTCTGAAATATTTTCCCTCGAATGAGATGGCATTTGCGCATGCCATTGATTTTTTCTGTGCTTCCTCAATTGATGGTGCCATGGATGTGATAGCCAATACCCGCCCCCCTGATGTTATGATAGCGCCTTCTCTCTCGGAGGTCCCTGCATGAAAAACCAGGCTATCTGAACATGTTTCCAATCCGTGAATGGTTTTCCCTTTTTCGATGTCGCCCGGATAGCCCTTTGAAGCCAGGATTACCGTTAAAGCGGTTTCGGTTGATATATCTAACCGGACTTGATCCAACCGCAAGTTGGCAGTGTCTTCAAACAATTGAACCAAATCGTTTTTGATCCGGGGCACCACCACTTCGGTTTCAGGGTCGCCCATGCGGGCATTGTATTCGATCACAAAAGGCTCTCCATCCACATTCATCAGCCCAATGAAAACAAATCCCGTATAAGGAATACCCTCCTTGTGAAGCCCATCAATGGTAGGCTTAACTATGCGGGTTTCTACCTTTTGCATGAATGTTTCATCCGCGAAAGGAACAGGAGAAACAGCCCCCATCCCGCCGGTATTCGGTCCGGTATCGCCCTCCCCGATGCGTTTGTAGTCTTTGGCTTCAGGCAAAATCACATATTGTTTACCGTTGGTCAAAACGAAAACGCTTAGTTCTATGCCCTTCAAAAATTCTTCGATAACAACAGTTGAGGAGGCGTTGCCGAATTTCGAATCAACCAACATTGCGTGCAACTCCCTTTTGGCCTCTTCTAGGTTTTGTATGATCAGTACACCTTTTCCCGCAGCCAATCCATCTGCCTTGAGCACGTAAGGCGCTTTGAGCGTTTCTAGGAAATTGTATCCATCTTGAATCGTTGATGCATCAAAGGTGGCATATCGTGCCGTTGGCACGGAGTTCCGGAACATGAATTTCTTTGAAAAATCCTTGCTGCCCTCCAACATGGCGCCTGCTTTTCCCGGTCCGATTACCATCACATGCTTGAGTTCAGCATCTGTCTCAAAGAAGTCGCGCACTCCCTTCACTAAAGGATCCTCAGGCCCTACCACCAACATTCGTATATCGTTTTGAAGCACGGCATTTTTCAGACCATCGAAATCCGTTCCGGATACAGGAAGGTTGATGCCGAAGCGCTGGCTGCCTGCGTTACCAGGAGCGATGAAAAGTTTATCACATTTCGGGCTCTGCACAAGCTTCCAAGCGATGGCGTTTTCCCTTCCTCCTGAGCCGATGAGTAGGATATTCATAATTGAATCGTATTATTGAATTGGAGGAATGATCAAAGTGGAATGTTTCCGTGTTTTTTCTTGGGCAGGTTCGCCACTTTGTTCTCGAGCATCTTGAAGGCTTTGATCAGTTTTTGGCGGGTTTCTTCCGGACGGATCACCTCATCCACATAGCCACGCTCAGCGGCTTTATAAGGGTTGGCAAACATATCCGTGTATTCTTTTTCTTTTTCCTTCAGTTTTACCTCTGGTTGGGCTGCTTCACTGATTTCCTTTCGGAAGATGATTTCCGCAGCGCCTTTGGCTCCCATTACGGCGATTTCAGCAGTAGGCCATGCATAGTTCATGTCGGCGCCGATGTGTTTCGAGTTCATTACATCATAAGCACCACCGTATGCTTTACGGGTGATTACTGTGATGCGCGGCACTGTTGCTTCGCAGAATGCATATAGAAGTTTGGCGCCATTGGTTATGATGCCATTCCATTCTTGGTCGGTACCGGGAAGGAATCCTGGGACATCTTCAAAGACTAACAACGGAACATTGAATGAGTCGCAGAACCTGACGAATCGTGCAGCTTTTGTAGAGGCATGGATGTCGAGCACACCTGCCAGGAAAGCCGGTTGGTTGGCCACTACGCCGATGCTCCTACCACCGATTCGAGCGAATCCCACCACGATATTCTCGGCGAAATTCTTGTGCACTTCGAAAAAGCTTCCTTCATCAATCACATGGTTTATCACCTCACGAATGTCGTATGGTTGATTCGGGTTATCAGGTATAATGCTTTGAAGAGCCGTACGTGTTTCATCAGTTGCGTCATATGGTATGAATGGGGGCTCGTCTTCGCAATTGGAAGGGATATAACTCAGCAGCGTTTTGATGTTGTTGATGCACTCAATCTCATTGGCACATGAAAAATGAGTAACACCTGATTTGGTTGAGTGGGTAGATGCACCGCCTAATTCTTCCGACGTAACTTCTTCGTGTGTAACAGTTTTTACAACATTGGGCCCTGTAACAAACATGTAGGAAGTGTTTTCCACCATCATGATGAAGTCGGTTATGGCAGGCGAGTATACGGCTCCGCCAGCGCAGGGTCCCATAATGGCGCTAATTTGCGGCACTACTCCTGATGCAAGGGTATTTCGGTAAAAGATATCGGCATAACCGCCAAGTGAAACAACACCTTCTTGGATACGTGCGCCTCCAGAGTCATTCAAACCAATAACAGGTGCTCCGTTTTGCATGGCCAAATCCATTATGCGGCAGATTTTCTGGGCATGTGTCTCAGAAAGGGATCCACCAAAAACGGTGAAGTCTTGGGAGTACACATAAACCAATCGTCCGTGTATGGTTCCATAGCCCGTTACAACGCCGTCGCCGGGATATACTTCCTTATCGAGGCCGAAGTCGCGGGAGCGATGAGTAACCAGCATCCCGATTTCCTCAAATGAGCCTTCGTCTAGCAGGAAATGCAAGCGTTCGCGAGCTGTAAGCTTGCCTTTCTTGTGCTGTGCCTCTATCCGCTTTGCGCCCCCACCTTGTAAAGCTGCGGAGGTCTTGTCATCTAACTGTTTGATTTTGTGATTCATGGGTAGATCAAAAATGGTGCAGGTTCCTTTAACAAAGGAACCAAAAAAACAGGGAATAATCCATCGCCAAATATGATTGACCTACCTTTGCGGTCCTAACGATAAAACAATTCTCGCAATCCGTGCAATCAAAATCCCAATGGCTAAAGGCGGATGCCGATAAAGTGCTTATAGCAGGACCCTGCAGTGCAGAATCTGCCAAGCAAATGTTGGATACTGCGCATGGTATTGCAGCCAGATTTCCTAAAGCCATTCTCAGAGCGGGTTCATGGAAGCCTCGTACTCGTCCCGGGAATTTCGAGGGCTCAGGTGTTGATGGTTTGAAATGGTTGAAAGAAGCAGGCAAGGAAGCGGGCCTCAAGACCGCCACCGAGGTAGCAACTCCTCAGCATGTGGAAGCCGCTTTGAAAGCGGGAATCGACATTTTCTGGATTGGTGCACGAACAACAGGCAATCCTTTTTTGGTGCAGGAGCTTGCAGAATCCCTTCGTGGAACCAGAATGCCGGTGTTGGTAAAAAATCCTTTGCACCCCGATCTGCAATTGTGGATTGGTGGTATAGAACGGTTCCAACGATTGGGTATTGAAAATATAGCTGCCATACATCGTGGATTTCACGCTTACGAGAATTCAGGATACCGAAATGTGCCGAGGTGGCAGCTTGTGCATGCTTTGAAATCCATCCATCCGGAGCTACCGGTAATCTGCGACATTAGCCACATTGCTGGAAGCACATCCCATCTTAGGGCTATCGCACAACAGGCGTATGATTTGGATTTGGAAGGTTTGATGATCGAAACACATGCAGATCCTGCCAATGCATTGAGTGATTCCGACCAGCAAGTGGATCCCGAAACCCTTTTCAGAATCGTGAACGGACTAACCCAAAGAGTACGATCATTCGATGAAACCGATGCGATTGATCAAGTGGGGGAGCTTCGTAGCCGTATCGACAAACTTGATCTGCAACTTTTGGATATCTTAGTAAAGCGAGTGGAACTGATTAGCGAGTTGGGAGATTTGAAGCGTGCCAACAATGTGAGCGTATTGCAACTGGAACGCTGGAAGGAAATCATCGACAATTGTATGGCTATCGCACGCACCAACGGATTAAACGAAGAGTTTGTGAGGAATGTGTTTTTACAAATACACGATGAAGCCATCCGTTTGCAAGCGAAGATGCTGCAAGAGTTTGCTGAAAAAGGCGATCAGAATCCTTGAATCGTACTTTAATCAGTTCGCCAGCACTTCCTCTTTGATTTTCTCCACACGATTACCGGGATCGGGGTGCGTGCTTAAGAATTGGAACATGCCCAAGTCCCCGTCTTTCTCCTGCATCCTCTGAAAGAAATCCGCGAAAGCGGTAGGATTATAAGGCGTATCTTTTAAATATCTTACCGCATATCGGTCGGCCTCCGATTCGTCGCTTCGGCTGTATGTCAACTGAACCAGGCTTGCGCCGATGTCGGCTAGCAAACGGGTATCTGAATCTGTAAGCAGCGCAATGAGTACTTGGATGCCGTATTGTTTGGTCAACTGGTCGGTAGAGTGTCGTAAATCTCCATGAGCCACCTCATGGGCAATGATACCAGCCAGTTCGTCTTCAGACTCCACAAACTTCATCAAGCCCGTGTAGACGTAAATGAATCCACCAGGGGTGCAAAAGGCGTTTTGTATTGAGTCGTTATCGATTATATGCAGCTCCCAGGCCATTTCATCGCGATGTAGGATGTTTTTAGATGAAAGAATGTGTTTTAAAATTCGGTCGAGTAGGGCATAGGATGAAGGTGATTCCGCTCTGTCGAGAAGTGGATAATTGGCGGGGTCGGAGCTGATGCTTTGAGCGAGCTCTTGTCCAAGTGCCAAATCCTCCTCAACAGAAAACATAGTGAAATCTCCATCCTTGCTTGTGCCGCAGGCAATGAAAAGGAAAGTCAGAAGCACCGTTAATAATCGCATATCCCAAAGATAAGTATGGCCAAGTTGAATTTTGCAGCCTATTTCCTAAATTTGCCTTGCGCTCCAAACCAATATGAAAGAACTCATAGCCTCCTTTACTGCTCAACTACGGCAAGCCATGGACATCGGCGAAAAGGCCGTTTTTTCCAAATCGGACAAGCCTTTTTCCAACGTATTGATCACCGGTTTGGGTGGTTCCGGCATCGGCGGAAGCATCATCGCACAGGTGGTTGAAAAAGAAATCACCATTCCTGTAGTGGTGAACAAGGATTATTTCATCCCAGCATTCGTAGGAACAGATACTTTAGTAATCGCATCGTCTTATTCCGGCAATACCGAAGAAACGGTTGCTGCTTTGGAGTTGGCTTTGCAGCGAGGCGCTACCGTCGTTTGTGTCACTTCTGGCGGCAAGATATTGGAGATCGCACAGTCCTCGGGCCTCGATCATATCGTGATTCCTGGCGGGATGCCACCTAGGGCTTGTCTGGCATATTCGCTCACTCAACTCTTTTATGTGTTGAATGGTTTCGGTCTGATCAGCGATGGTTTTAAGAAGGATTTGGAAGCCACCATCCACCTGTTAGATCATGAGGAGGAGCATATTTGTTCGGAAGCCTACTATCTCGCCGAAAAACTTCACCGCAAAATCCCGGTAATTTATTCGCAAGCCGATTACGAGGGTGTTTGTGTCAGGTTCCGTCAACAAATCAATGAAAACTCCAAGATGCTTTGTTGGCATCATGCCCTACCGGAGATGAACCACAATGAACTGGTGGGTTGGACAACTTCAAACGACAAGTTGGCCGTGGTCTTTTTCAGGAATGAAACCGATTACGAGCGCACCGCTGCACGCATGGAGCTCACCAAAGGAATTGTCTCGAAGTACACGCCTTACGTTTTCGAAGTCTACTCAAAAGGCGCCACCCACCTTCAAAGATCCATGTATTTGGTGCACTTCGGCGACTGGGTTTCCTGGTACCTCTCCGAAATCAAAAACATTGATGCCACCGAGGTAAAGGTGATCGATTACCTCAAAGGAGAATTAGGTAAGATCTGACCAATTAACTACGATTTCTGAAAAAATATTAGCCTGATTAAAAATCAGGCAGCACAGGCTTGTTGTCCAATATCACATCTATTTCCGCCATGATTTCAGGCGTCAACAAAGCCGATGCATCCATAGCCTCCAGATTCTCTTTCAATTGGTGAACCTTGGAAGCGCCGAGTATAACTGTGCTCACGTTTTTGTTCTTCAAACACCAGGCAAGAGAAAATTTTGCGAGCGACAGACCCAGGCCATCGGCAATGTTTTTGATTTTGCGAACCTTCTCGATCTTTTCTTCGCGAAGCACACGGTTTTTCAGCCAGTCCATGCCCTCTATGCCCAAGCGTGTGTCATCTGGAAAACCATTCAGGTATTTGCCTGATAACAATCCAGAGGCGAGCGGCGACCAAATGGTTGTTCCAAGTCCGTGATGTTGGAACAGATGCAAATACTCATGCTCCAGCTTTTCCCTACGGAACATATTGTATTCTGGCTGCTCCATGGTTGGACCGATAAGATTATGCGTTTTGGCCACCATTACCGCCTCCATTAGCTCAGAGGCGTTCCATTCAGAAGTTCCCCAATACAGGATCTTGCCTTGCTGGATCAGGTTATGCATCGCCCAAACGGTTTCCTCAATGGGAGTGCTTTTATCGGGGCGGTGACAGAAAAACAAATCGATGTAATCTACTTGCAGTCGCTTCATCGCCCCATGGCAACCTTCCACAATGTGTTTGCGCGACAGTCCTCGTTGGTTGGGTTTGGTATCGCCAAGCCCGAAAAAAACCTTGCTTGAAACCAAATATGAGGAGCGGTCCCAATTCAGCTTCTTGAGGATGTTTCCCATCACAATCTCCGACTTGCCTCGGGCGTATATCTCAGCATTGTCGAAAAAATTAACGCCGCCTTCATAAGCGGTGATCATCAACTCTTCCGCGATCTCATCGCTTATCTGCTTTCCGAAAGTGAGCCAAGTGCCGAACGACAATGCGCTTACTTGTACGCCTGCCGAACCGAGTTTCCTGTATTCCATAGAGTGTGTTTTGTGAATGCAAAGATAGTGAGTCAGCACGAGCCAATTAGCTATCTTTGTGACATGGAAACGGTGCTTTTCAAGGACTTGGGTCTCGTGGATTATAAACAGGCTTGGGATTACCAGGAGCAACTGCTTGCCCAAATCGTTGCTGCAAAGATGGAGGCCCGAAATCAGCCTGAGGCCCATTCAACCAATCCGAAGCACCACCTGTTGTTTTGTGAGCACCCGCATGTATACACCCTCGGCAAAAGCGGTAAAGAGGATCACTTGTTGCTTGATGAACAACAGCTTGGCGAGAACCAGGCGGTGTTCTATCGTATCAACCGAGGCGGCGATATCACCTACCATGGGCCTGGTCAGATTGTAGGATATCCAATTCTTGATCTCGATCGGTTCTTCAATGATATCCATCGATACTTGCGGTATTTGGAGGAGGCTGTCATCAGAACGCTTGCGGAGTATGGTATTGTGGCATCGCGTATTGAAAAACTGACTGGTGTTTGGATTGACGCAGAAGACCCCGCCAAGGCCCGCAAGATATGCGCCTTCGGTGTGCGTTGTAGCCGTTGGGTAACAATGCACGGCTTTGCATTCAATGTTAATGTGGATTTGGATTACTTCAATCACATTATCCCCTGTGGCATTCCCGACAAGGCGGTGACTTCATTAAGCCGAGAACTGGGGCGTACATTGGATATGGAAGAGGTGAAGGGTAGGTTAAAGCGCCATTTGGAGGGTATTTTCGAATGCCGCTTAGAGAACGACCCATCAACAATTAATTTCAGCTCATGAAAACAAGAAGTATTCGTTGGTGGCATATTGTGTTGATGGCTTTGGTGGTAGGCAATATTGGCCTCTACCTGTCCGGCAAATGGTATTACTACAAGGCGCTTGTTTACAACTATGTTGACATAGATGACTTGGACTTGTTTCCAACACGGACAATCAAGGCAGGCAACCCAGAGCCTTGGGCAATGGGACCCGATTACAACAAGGCTCCGCTTTCCGATACGCTGCAAAAAACCATAGACCACTACAAAACGGTTGCGTTTTTGGTGATCAAGGACGATTCCATCCGTCATGAACAATACCACGAGGGGTACGGAACCGAATCACTTTCAAATTCCTTCTCGATGGCGAAGAGCGTTATTGGGATTTTGATTGGAATAGCTCTCGATGAGGGAAAGATCAAAAGCCTCGATGAGCCTGTTTACAAGTATTACCCCGAATACAATCACGGTGAAAACCGAAAACTTACCATCCGTCATTTGCTCACCATGAGTTCCGGTCTGGATTACGACGAGGGATATACCAGCCTTACAAGTCCCACCACGAGGTCTTATTACGATACCAAGTTGCGGGAGCAAATGAACGATTTGTGCGTGAAAGAGGAGCCAGGTAAAAAATTTGAGTACCGAAGTTCTGATTCTCAAGTGTTGTCGTTCGTGCTAAAAGCCGCAACTGGAAAAACCGTTAGTGAATATGCCTCCGAGAAAATTTGGATACCATTAGGTGCTGAGCACGATGCTAAATGGAGTCTCGATCATGAGTCCGGAGATGAAAAAGCCTATTGCTGCATATATTCCAATGCACGCGACTTCGCTCGTATCGGTAAGTTGATGTTACAAAACGGCAAATGGAATGGCCGACAAATAGTATCCGAGTCATACGTGCGTGAGGCTCTTACTCCAGCACCAACTTTGGATGGCGAAAAGCCGAATGCATCCTATGGATTCCAATGGTGGATTCGAGAGCAGGATGGTAAATTGGTTCATTACGCAAGGGGAATTCTAGGGCAGTATATTTTCGTAATCCCATCAGAAAACATCATCATCGTCAGGCTCGGACACGAACGTGGCGAGAAGGATTCTACAGGCACACCCTTGGACATGCCTGTTATCCTTGGAGAGGTTTTGAAAATTTACGGAAACAAGAGTTGACTTAACTAGTATAAAAGAAAATGCTGAAAGATATACCGGAACTGAAAGTAGAGGATATGGCGCTGGCCATTGTGCCCGATTTGGGAGAGGACGAGGCTCCGCATGAATTTACGGTTTGGGATGTATTCCTCATCAACCTCAAAAAGCAACAGGTGCATGGCGTACTCGTAACGAGCCGCGGTTACGGTGTTTCGGAAGGCGAAGAGGTGAAGACCTCCGTGCTACGGCATTTTTTCGATTACATCGATCCATTGAGCGCGGTCAGGGTTGAACCCATCGACAGGCAAGTGTTCGGACTGAACAACGAATATTGGGTCAGTTTCTACATTGGTAGCACCATATACGACCGCAAGTACACCTTTCTACCCGAAACAATCATGGAGGAGAATTTCTCGCAAATACCTGTGATTGGAAAAAGCGGAGTGATGATCAGATAACACCGTTTAGGGCATATTAAACCATTGGTAAACATTTATTATCATTATATGCAGCTAGTGGAACTTTTGTCAAGCTGACTTATTGTTTATATTTCTACAATTAAGCATGTTGACTTCAAACAAGAATATTAATAGTTATCAAGCCTTCAAATCCAAATTCAAGGTCTTCGATGTCATCCGTTCAGGCAAAAGAAACCCTGCGGTTGATGTAGCACGGGCATTGGCCATCCTTTCGGTAGCCATGGGTCATTATAACAAGTTCCTGCCCTATGGTGAGCTTGGGGTGGATTTGTTTTTCGTTATATCGGGACTTCTAATAGGAGGTATTCTGGTAAACCAGTTTGAAACCGGGCGTAAAATTTCATTTCCCAGGTTTTTCGCCCAGCGTGCTTTCAAGATAATCCCATCCTTTTACTTTTTCATGTTCGCCGGAAATGCATTGGTTTGGTTGATGTATAAGGAGAGCATGCCGAGTTTTATTGTAGACTGGGGCGACATGAAAAGGTATTTGCTGTTCTATTTCAATTATACGGGGGATGGTTCTCCTATATTCTTCCACATCTGGTCGCTTTGTGTTGAAGAGCATTTTTACCTGATACTGCCTTTTTTATTCATAACCGCCCAATATCTTTCCAGTCGCAGGCTTCTACTGATGGGAATATTGGGTATGATTGTATTGGGCATTATAGGAAAATATTTTTCGTTCTCGTTTTTAGCCAGCCAAGAGACCTACGCCGGAACACATAACCGCATCGACGCACTCGGATATGGTGTGCTCATAAGCTACTTGTTCAAGAACCATTCGGAGTACTTTTATACGAATTGGTTGAAAGTCGTGGTCTTTTTTACGGGCTTGTTGATTTTGGCTGCTTCCATATTTTGTGACATACAAATGAAATCAACTTTTTACACCAAGGTGGTGTTCAATAATCTCACCCACTTATCGTTTTTCCTGCTGGTCGCTTCCGCTTATACGATGCAGCTTAATTATGTGCTTCCATTGAGGGTGATGGCGTATTTCAGTTATAATTGGTATCTATGGCATTTCATGTTTGTCAAAATCATCACAGATGAATTTGGCAAAGGACTTTTGGGCCTATCCATATTTTTAGTGCTTACCTTTTTCGTTTCAGTACTATTCACCATCCTGATCGAGGAAACATTCTTGAAGATTCGAGATAGGGTGATGGGCTGATGCAAGTCTTTGGTGTTTGTTAAATTTCCTTATACATTTGGTCTAATCAATACCTAAACAAATGGGATTTACCATAGCAATTTCCAACTACCGTTCGCCATTCAAACAAAACCGTTGGCTGATGGCGTTTCTCGCTGTCTTTTCAGTCATATGGATCAGCACCTTCATTGGCACAACAGACATGGCCAATTGGATGCTAGAAAACACGTTGACGGTTATTTTCGTAGTATTCCTCTTTATCACATTTCGTAAATACCAATTCAGCGATCTTTCTTATTTACTGATATGCGTTTACATGTGTTTGCATGTATATGGCTCCAAATACACGTATGCTGAAAATCCTTTTGGTTTTTGGTTGATGGAAGTGTTCAACACCTCTCGAAACCATTACGATCGTATCGTCCACTTTTCCTTCGGATTCTTACTGGCATATCCAATGCGGGAATTGTTTTTGCGATGGCTCAAATATCCCCCAACTGCTTCATGGGTATTGCCTATCGAGATCACCATGTCGATAAGCGCATTTTATGAATTGATTGAGTGGGCAGTTGCCGATATCTTTTTCAAAGCCCAAGGCGATGCCTATCTTGGAACTCAAGGCGATATCTGGGATGCGCAAAAGGATATCTTCCTGGCTTTTCTCGGAGCGATAGTAGCAACTACCATTGTTTCTACTATCAAAAGGACATTCAAAATTTATGGCGACGACCATCATTAGGTCGATGATTCATAAGCGCCTACCCCCGGTCTTGGCAGAGTTCTACTAAAACACCATGACTGTTTTTAGGGTGTAAGAAACAGACCCATTTATTGTCAGCTCCTATCTTGGGCTCTGAATTCAGCAGGGTGAAACCTTCGGATTCCAGCCGTTTCATTTCTGACCGAATGTCGGAAACCGCGAAGGCGATATGATGTATGCCTTCTCCCTTTTTATCTATGAAGCGTGCAATGGGACTATCTGCATTTGTGGCCTCCAACAATTCGATTTTACTCTCGCCAGTCTCGAAAAACATCGTGTTCACTCCTTCGCTTTCCACTGATTCCGTCTTGTAGGGTGGTTTGCCTAAAAGTTTTGTGTAGGTTTCACCTGCGGTTTTTAGGTCTTTAACGGCGATACCTAAATGCTCAATTTTGTCCATGTTGAATTGGAAAAGTTGAAGCAAAAGTAGGAAAGTCGATTTATAAAAATAATCAGGAAGGATTTTCCCGAAACAACCCCAAGGTTTTCTATACAGCTGCGTAGGGCTGATTTTCTCCAACAATGGATTTTTCCGCACTCATTTCATGAAACTTGTCCATTAAAATGATGTGAGGAAGAGTAATAATTGATAGGAACATAAATCCAATGCCGGTTTTGGCCGACAAAGAACTGTTGTCAAGCATGTACAATCCAATGAATATACCTATTATACTCAGTAAAGTGTAAGGGGCCAAGTTCCTAACATGGCTCTTGAAATTATATTTAACCTGTTTTATTTTTAGAAAGGTTATTTGCTCGATAATTGAAGGTAGCGCATGCCACAATGAAAAGTAGACTGCAAAGCCCATCATCAATGGAGTGGAAACGAACAAGGAAAACAATATGGCACAATTGATCAATTCCTTTGTGCCAGCACCAATACCGATATTACGAGACATCATGAGAGCGACTATGAAAAAGCCGTAAATTATTCCAACTGCATATGAAAGCTGACGACATTGTTGTGTGTTTACAAATATCTTGTCGTTTAATCCCATAATGGATTTGATTATGGGCAAGGCGGAATCCATATCAGCCAAAAGGGGAGTGGCCAGCAAAAAAAAACCGGAGACCATGAATGATATATATTTCAAGTACGGTGATTTCCAGCGGAAGGCTTTCAGGTTTTCCTGGCCAAAGTGATAAAATGAAACTATAATGAATAGTAAAAAGGATAGCTGAGGGGAAAGATACCATAGGAAACCATAAGCTGCCATTATACCCAAATAAGTGGCGTAGAACCGCAACTGTATTTTGTGTCTATCACCTGGCATGTTTTGTGCGATTGAAAAGAATAAAAGGTGATCGGTTGCACCATGAGGAATGCCAATCAGGCAAATCAATGAGATTGCAAGTACAAATGACGCTTGCTCACCTAAGGCGGATGTAAATACGCCCATTGCGATAATCACCAGTGTCATCAATCTGCGTAAATGCAATTCGTTGTTCAATTTCAGTACTGTTTAGGCAGTTTTGGTGAGATTAATTATCGGTTGATCGGAAAAGGTACTTGACTATAGGATAAAAGCCAGAGGCTAGTCTATACAGACGAGCCTCCGGCTTCAATTAAGAGAGGAATTAATCTTCGGTACGGGACAAAGCATATATCACAAGACCAAATCCGATCTTGTTTACCGCGTCAGCAATGTTATAAACTATATCCATGGCGTGCGATGCAGCGGCAGGATCAGCAACTAGCTGTGCACCGAACAAACCACCTGGTGTTCCCAAGATATAACCGAGCGGATAGATAGCCCAGCCCACAAGTACGAACCATGCCAATGTGCGTGTAGCTTTTGCAACTTGTGTTCCAGCGGTGGTTGCCAATTTCGCTACTTCGCCAAACCAAATCAGATATACTATATAGAAGTATGCGGCACCAGAAATGACGCCCCACAATACGCTTCCATCGCGGTCGATTGTTTCACCGATGTAGCCGGTTACCAACATCACCAGGGATGCAAAGATCAGCTTCCAAAGCAAAGCGATTTTGGCTCCAGCTTTGCGTGTGATCAAATAGAATTCAACGCACATGAGTGGAACTGTGAGAATCCAATCCACGTAACGGAAGAATGTGGGTGATTCACCTGTTTCCAAGTTGTAACCACGCATGTAATAATAATGCACAGCCGCAATGAAGGTGATCAATCCTGATACCAACACAGAAGTGCGCCACTTTTGCGACGTGTTGCTCAACTCGAAGAAGAAGAACACAGAAGCCGCCATCATAGCCATAGTACCTATAAAGAAGGTAAACGCTACGTAGTTGTCACTACCAATTGTTAAATGTTCCATTTTGTTTATGATTTAAGTTATGCATGTTCAACAAAGCGAAACTTTGAATTGTTTTTACAGATTTCTGACAAAAAGAAGATTATTCTAACAAGACATAGGACTATTTAGCCAAAAGTTCGTTTTTTGTAGTATAAAGTTTATTGAAGGGTCTGAATTCAATGATTAACAAAGTCCCTTTTGAGCCAAAAAATTTCGGAATACGGCCAGATTAAAATTAGATGCATTTAAGCTGCTCAATAGAGGTCAGTACCT
Source organism: Bacteroidia bacterium (assembly GCA_023262505.1). Lineage (GTDB taxonomy): Bacteria > Bacteroidota > Bacteroidia > AKYH767-A > OLB10 > JALRAP01. The sequence goes on along the minus strand of JALRAP010000001.1, from coordinate 97,260 downwards.
AATTTTGCGGTTTGTGATTGATTAAACCCTCTGTAAGACATGGATTTCCAAATCCTGATTTCCAACATTACCAACCCCACGCTGCTGTTCTTTGTTTTGGGAATCATAGCAGCCAACGTGAAGAGTGATCTGGAGATTCCCGCATCTTCTAGTAAATTCATTTCCCTATATCTACTATTTGCCATTGGATTCAAAGGGGGTCAGGAGCTAGCCTTAACCCCATTCACCAGTGAAATATTCTATTCCATCATATTCGGAATAACGGTAGCAGCACTCATTCCATTTTATACGTTTTTCATCCTCAAAAAGCGCATGTCGGTTAGCAACGCAGGCGCCGTTGCTGCCACCTATGGATCCGTAAGTGCTGTGACTTTCGTGGCGGCTGCCACCTTTTTGGAAGGCCAAGGACTGGATTTTGGAGGTCACATGGTAGCCATCATGGCTCTGATGGAGTCGCCTGCCATCATCATTGGTGTCATATTGATGATGCGGTATGATTCAGAAGCGCGTTCCACCGGAAACCTAAAAGATACCATCAAGCATTCTTTCACCAATGGGAGTGTTTTACTTATTCTGGGAAGTTTGGTGATTGGGCTCATTGCTGATACCAAGCAAGCAGAAGGCATCAAACCATTCACAACCGATATTTTCAAAGGCTTTTTGGCCATCTTCCTGCTCGAAATGGGGATGGTAACAGCCAAGCGGTTCTATGCTTTCAAACAATATGGGTTCTTCCTAAGCGCATTCTCCATCATCATTCCTGCCATAAACGGATGTTGTGTGGCATGGGCAAGTTCACTGGTTACTGATGATGTTGGCAATCGTTTTATTTTGGCGGTATTGGCTGCCAGCGCCTCTTACATTGCCGTTCCCGCCGCTATGCGCATAGCAGCGCCCAAAGCCGACCCTGGGCTTTATATTCCCATGGCACTAGGACTTACATTCCCGTTCAATATTACCATCGGGATGCCTATTTATTACGCTTTGGCTCAAAGCTAAGAGGCAAATTCAAGCCCGCTTTCTTCAATCCCCAAAAAACTTTCAATGGTTTGTGTGGAATCTGAACGGTACCCACATCTATAGTCCGTTGCGCCAGCATATCAGGCGCGTTTCGGACCAAATTAACTCTTAAAATCAAAAACATGAAAAAGCTGATCATCGCTTGTGGATTGCTATTGTCAACCACCAGCACCTTCGCCGACGAAAAACCTGTAAAATCCAATGTTGAGCGTGTAACTGTTTTCACGCAAGGCGCTCAGGTATTCCGCACCACCAATATTTCCGTTGGGACGGGCATCACACATTTAGTGTTTACCGGGCTTACCCAAGGTATTAACCCTGCAAGCATCCAAGCAGGAGGTAAAGGAGCATTCGTTGTAACGGATGTCAAACACAGAGTAAAGTACCCAGAGCCGGTAAAAACGCCTGCGGTTCCCAAAGCCATCACCAAACAAATAGAACAGCTTGAGGATTCATTAACCGAGTTGGATTTCAGAGAATCCGAAATCGCTGAACGTTTGGCATCCCTGAGCTTGGAAAAGGATATGATAGTGAAAAACAAACTCGCCAAAGGAGAAGGCAAGAGCGACTCATTAGAGGTTTTGATAAAAGCGATGGAGTTTTTTCACAAGAGACTAGGAGAGCTAAACACGCTCATTTCAAAAGCCAAGCGTGATAAATTCCAGTTAGAAGCTGCATCAAATGAAGTCACACAGAAGCTTAATGAGTTACGCGCTTACAAAGGCGACACAGAGCCCGAAAAACCATACCAACCAGATAATCAAGTTGTGGTTACCATTAGTGCGGATGCTCCTGCAACAGGAGTGGTGGAACTGAGTTACATGGTTTCTGCTGCCGGTTGGACACCGTCATACGATTTGCGTGCATCCAACACAACTGAGCCCGTAAAACTTACCTACAAGGCCAATGTTTACCAAAGCACCGGCGAAGATTGGAAAAATGTTCGCATAAAACTCAGCACATCCAACCCGAATCGCAGTCATATCAAACCTTCATTACCCATTTGGTATATCAACTATTATACTGCACAACGCGCTACTGTTACTGGTTCGGCCCGTGGTGCCAGACCACAGTCAGCAGACAATGCGGGATACATTACAAAAGACATGGAAGAAGTTATGTCTAAGCGTTTGATGGAGCTAAGTCCAGCTGAATCAGCTGCCAACTATTCGCAGATTGTTGAAACCATGGCCAATGTTGAATTTGCGATCAAACTAGATTACGACATCCCTTCAGATGGAAACAGTCATGTTGTAGCCGTTAAAACCGAAAGCCTTTCCGCAAATTATATTCACTACCTGGTTCCAAAAATCGAGAGCGAGGCATTCTTGTTAGCCCGTGTAACCGGATGGGAAAACCTGAACCTTTTGCCAGGCAACGCCAATCTATTCTACGATGGAACTTATGTGGGTCAAACGGTAATCAACCCTAACGTAATCAACGATACATTGGATTTAGCCATGGGTCGCGACCAAGCCATTACTGTAACACGCACTAGGTTGAAGGATAAGGAATCCAACAAATTATTGGGGACTGATATTACCAGGACCGTCGCATATGAGCTTCGAATTAAGAGCAATAAGGGTAGGCCTATCAATTTGAAAGTGGAAGACCAAATCCCCGTATCCAGCATTAAGGAGATAAAAGTGGAATTGAAAGACGCCGACAAGGCAGATTACAACGCAGCAACCGGATCACTGGTATGGGATTTCAAGATGGAAAACAAAACCTATAAATCGCTCAAATTCATATACGAAGTCACACACAACAAGGATATGCCTTTGAGTATGTTCTGATTTTGTAAGCTTCGCTTTTCACAAGCCGCATGGTTGGTCCACCGTGCGGCTTTTTTGTTTTCTTTTATCTTTGAGCAAAACAATCAATAGATGCCTCCAGCTTTACGTAACATCTTATCTGTAATCTCCGGTTTCGCAATAGGAAGCCTACTGAACGTATCCTTGTTGGGAATCAACGGCTCGATTATCCCTTTACCGGAAGGCGTGGACCTCAGCTATTCGGAAGGCTTGGCAAAATCAATGGCATTATTTCAGCCTATTCATTTCCTAGCCCCGTTTCTTGCACACGCATTTGGAACCTTGGTGGCTGTATGGATAGCAGTACGATTTGCATCGGGAAACTATTTTGGGATAGCTACGATTCCATGTGTACTTTTCATGCTTGGGGGAATTTATTCTGTCTATCTACTACCTGCTCCGGCTTGGTTTGAAACAGTTGACTTATTGTTCGCTTATGTTCCCATGGCATGGATTGGATTCAAAATGGGAACATGGAATAAAAAGTAAGTAAGCGAGAAAACAAGGGATTTTTAGAAATCAAGTTAGCTTATCAATTTCGTTGCCCGCCTGTTCATCTTTTTTCGCATCGCTAACTTTTTCCTCGATGGTTCTCCAATATGCATCTGGGCCATCTTCTACTTCCATGTCATGCGTGATATCCCAACTGTATATCGGACGTTGAGGTCCTAGCTTGCGGTATACGATCGACATCAGCAATCCCGCCAAGGATCCGAATAGATGACCTTCCCACGAAATGCGTTCTAAAAATGGTAGCAATCCCCACACCAATCCACCGTATAGAAACACCACCAACATGGAAAATGCCATCAGCCGTGTGTCTTTTCTCAATACTCCGCTGAAGAACAAGAAAACGGTTAACCCATAGACGACTGCACTTGCACCTACGTGGTAGGAGGGTCTTCCCCCAAGCCACAACCAGAATCCGCTTAGCAAGTATACCCATGCAAACACCTTTAGGGCTAAAGTGGGGTAGAAGTAGCGCATTCCCGCCAAAAGGATCACCAGTGGTACCATGTTCGAAAGCAAATGCTCCCAATCGCCATGCAAAAAGGGCATGGTTAAAATGCCCAGTAAGCCATGTTCCGTACGAGGGAACAATCCCCAACTTGTCAAGCTGGTAGCCGTCCACCATTCATAGGATTTTACAGCCAATAGCACACTTGCAAGCAATGTCCCTGGCAAAAAGCTGTTTGCGATTTTTTTCAGGTCGGCATTGGTTGGCATGGAACAAAGGTCAGCGATTCGTCTGAATGTTGGGTAACTTTGCGTCATGAGAATTGAAAAACATGCGGTATTGGCCGGACATACGGGCTCGGTATATGCCTTGTTGCCATTTGGTGATAGCGGGCTTTTCTCAGCGGGCAGCGATCGACTGGTCGCAGAGTGGGATTTGCAAAAACCCGAAGAAGGCAACGTCTTGGTGAAAACCAGCGATATTGTTTACTCTTTGCTTCAATTGCCATCGGGTAAACTGTTGGTAGGACAAGCCTCGGGCGGCATCCATGTGATTGATCTTGCCAGTCGAAAAGAGGAGCGTTTATTACAGTACCATCGCTCTGCGGTCTTCAATTTAGTGCATATTCCTCAATTTCAAATGGTGATTTCCCTTGCGGGTGATGGTGAATTGGGTGTGTTTGATGATGCTGAACTGAAACTTCAAAAAGTTTTCACCCTCGGCGGAGGTAAGTTGAGGGGTATATCGGTAAACCCAGAAAAAAACTTGATGGCACTTGGGTCGGGAGATGGTGTTATCCGCATTTTCTCCCTTCCGGGGATGGAGGTGGTGGCCAGTTGGCAAGCTCATTTGCCCGGTTATTCAGCCAATGCTGTTACGTTCTCTCCCGATGGAAGATGGCTTTTGTCGGGCTCTAGGGATGCCATGTTAAAAGTCCATGATGTCGCCAATGGTTTTGAATTGGTGCATGATATTCCTGCACACAATTATGCCATTTACAGTATCGAATATCATTCCGACGGATTGGTATTTGCCACGGCAAGTCGCGACAAAACCATCAAAATCTGGAATGCCAATACTTTTGAGGTGATGCAACGCATAGACAAGGAGCGCTCCATGGGCCATGTCAACTCCGTCAATAAGATCGTTTGGCATGAAGGCAGCAATCAGTTGATTTCCGCCTCCGACGACCGTTCTGTGATGGTGTGGAATAGTGTTACGGATAATTTGTAGTTTTGAATTCACATCCAATACAGTTAAGACCTGGTCGTAAATTGTCCTCCGAAGTAAATCTTCGCACACTTCGGCTTCGGTCGCAAATCGTAAATCGTCCATCGCTTGAATCCTAACCTCGACCCATCCCCCTCATCCCAGCAAAACATCGACAAAGAACTCGAGAAAGTTCTTCGCCCGGTGGAGTTTGGTGATTTTACAGGACAGGACAAGGTGGTTGAGAATCTCAAGGTTTTTGTGAAGGCTGCCCAAAAGCGTTCCGAGTCCTTGGATCATGTGTTGCTGCACGGCCCTCCCGGTCTAGGTAAAACGACCTTAGCGAACATAATCGCTAATGAATTAGGTGTAAACATTCGCATCACATCAGGTCCCGTGCTCGACAAACCCGGTGACCTGGCAGGATTGCTTACCAATTTGGAGGCCAACGATGTGTTGTTTATCGATGAGATACATCGTTTGAGTCCCGTTGTGGAGGAGTACCTGTACTCTGCGATGGAAGATTATCGGATCGATATCATGATCGATAGTGGACCGAATGCTAGAACTGTGCAGATAAAACTCAATCCATTTACGCTGGTTGGTGCTACTACACGTTCCGGTTTGTTGACATCTCCGCTTCGTGCCCGTTTCGGAATCAATGCACGCTTGGAGTATTATGATGCAAAGCGATTGCAATTGATTGTTCTTCGCTCCGCCGAAATTTTGAACGTACCCATACACGATTCCGCCGCTTTCGAAATTGCTCGTCGTAGTCGTGGAACCCCCCGTATAGCCAATGCACTTTTGCGTCGTGTTCGCGACTTTGCTCAGATTAAGGGCAATGGAACTATCGACGACCCTATTGTGGAATATTCTCTGACAGCCTTGAATGTGGATGCGCATGGCTTGGATGAAATGGATAATCGAATACTCACGGTCATCATCGATAAATTCAAAGGCGGTCCTGTGGGACTCAACACCATTGCCACTGCGGTAGGCGAGGAGCCTGGAACCTTGGAGGAAGTGTATGAGCCGTTTTTGATCATGGAAGGCTTCCTGAACCGCACTCCGCGTGGCCGCGAGATAACAGACAAGGCGTACAAGCACCTTGGCAAGAAAAGGCAGGGACCTTCGGGATCACTTTTCGAGGAATTGTAACCAGCACCCACAACCAAACCACCTCCATTTCTATTAAGTTTGTCCTGCCATGGCATTGAAATCAAACCGGCTGGAAAACATACAAGTATTACGGGCAATTGCCGCCCTAATGGTATGCGCATTCCATTTGCAATACCTTTTCATGTCGCCTGCCGAGGCAAAGCCATTCCCAAATGGTGAAATGGGCGTTCAGGTTTTTTTCATCATCAGTGGACTTATCATGTACCACACCACCAAGAACGGACAAGCGAAACCTAATAAGTCGGCTTGGTCCTTTGCATACAATAGAATTATCAGGATTCTTCCCCTTTACTTCTTGGTCACTTTCGTTTATGTAGCTGATGATATTTCGTGGCAGTATCTGAATGAGAATTTTGTTCGAATAGTGAAGACGGTTTTTTTCATACCCCAGATGACCGATACACTTGGCCCCAAATATGGATATCCTCTATTGGATGTTGGATGGACATTGAATTACGAGATGTTTTTTTATTTCATTTTCTTCGTATCACTTCTCTTCGGTCGGTTAGCATATCGCATTCTCCTGTCATTGTTTTTAATTTTCGGATTATTGATTCCAATGTTGTTTACCGGAGGTTTTGATCCTTCTTATACATCGTTTAAAGTGTATCCGGTTTCAATTTTCAATCTGTTTTGCAACCCGATGGTGCTTTTATTTGCCTCAGGTGTTGCTCTTGGTATGTTGATCGATCGAATAGTATGGGGCAAGTTTGTGCTTTTATCCGGTTTTGTTGTATCCAGCTTGTTATTCATCATACATGTTTCAGGTATTCTAGAAATTGAAGTAAATATTTACACGGATCTCCTATACATATTCCCATGGATTTTCTTTGCGGCCATGTGTGATAAGGCAGGCGTGTTTGTTTTTCAATTCCGGGGATTAACTTACATCGGTGATACTTCCTATTCACTTTATCTCTGGCATCCTATTGTGTTTGCATATTTGCGACTTGTCGCCGAAAGGCTTTCATTACCATACATGGACTTTCCATGGGCATCATTCATCATTGGTATGATTGCCGCTGCATTAGTGGCACATATATCATATTTGCAAATCGAATCCAGGGTCACACCATGGCTTAAATCGAAATGGATAGTGAAGTAGCGGTCGAATAAAATGGGAATGATTGAATCCAAAAGCCGAAACACACTCCTGATTAAGCAGGAGGCTTTGCGGCTAGGTTTTTCTTTTGTAGGCATATCAAAGGCCGAATTTCTTGAGGAGGAAGCTCCTCGAATGGAAGCATGGTTAAAGAACAACATGCATGGTCAGATGTCGTACATGGAGCGCAATTACGACAAACGCCTTGATCCGCGGTTGTTGGTTGATGGCGCTAAGTCAGTGGTGTCATTGATGCTTAATTATTATCCCGAGCAACATCAGACCGATGATGAATCACCTCGTATTTCACGTTATGCCTATGGGCGCGATTATCACTTGGTCATAAAGGAAAAACTTACGAAGCTGGTGGATTTCATTCGTCAAAGCATCGGCGAGGTAAACGGCCGCATCTTTACCGACTCAGCACCTGTGCTGGAGAGGGCATGGGCAGTTAAAAGCGGTTTGGGTTGGATGGGTAAAAACACCAATGTCATACATCCGAAAGCAGGCTCTTATTTTTTTTTAGCGGAATTGATTTCCGATTTGGAGCTGGAATATGACGCACCTATTCGCGATCATTGTGGCACCTGCACCCGGTGCATTGATGCATGTCCTACGGATGCGATCATAAAACCATACGTAGTTGATGGCAGCAAATGCATATCCTACTTTACCATTGAGTTGCGCGACGCCATCCCAGATGAAATGAAAGGTAAGTTCGAAAACCATGCATTTGGTTGCGATATCTGCCAAGAGGTATGTCCTTGGAATCGTTTTTCATTACCAACCAAGGTTGCCGATTTCAAACCAACTGATATGCTTTTTGGATTAAAGCAACGCGATTGGTTGGATATGACTCAAGAGGTTTTCGATAAGGCTTTTGAGCAGTCACCTATAAATCGAACCGGGCTCAAGAGTATGCAGCGCAATGTTAACTTCTTGATTTCAGGCTTCAACTCAAAATCTTGAAATACAACTGTTTGTTACTTTGATATTTTTTGTTTTACTTTGATAGCATAGAATCTTATTTACAACCACACACACATTATCACATGAAACAAATTTTTACCAAACTGTTTAAATACGCGCTGGTGTTGTTCTCGTTTGCATTGATGCAGGTTTCTTCTGCGCAAGCATGCTCCGATGCAGGCACGGCATCGGCTACCGTCGACTCCATTTGTCCTAATGGTATTACAACACTCACCTTGGCCAATTACATCGGCGCAATCCAGTGGCAAAGTTTCAACGGCTCTGCTTGGATAAATGAAGTAGGTGTTGGATCAACTACCGACAACTATGCAGTTACACCTGCTGCCACCAAAGATTATCGCGCAGTTGTGACGGCGGTTGGCTGTACGCCCGACACTTCCAATATTGTTACCATAACAGTGGGCGTGTCTGCTCCAGCAACACAAGGCGCATCCCGCTGCGGATATGGCCCGGTCACTTTGAACGCTGTAGGTAATGGTATTTTCAAATGGTATGATAGCCCTACCAGTCCGACGCCGATCTCAACAGGTCAATCGCTTACCACCAATGTGGCTTCCACTACCACCTTCTATTGTGCTGCGGCAACTTCTACCGGTGGTGCAAGCACAACGCCTATGCCAGCACAGGCTTCCACCTTTTCGGGCAACGCCAGAGGGTATTTCTTTACTGCGCCTACCGATTTCACGATTACAGGATTGTTCGTGCCAGGTAACAATGGAACATTACAGAATATAGCAGTAATTCGTTTCGATAATAACATCCCTCCGCCTCTTTATGCCACCACCACCAATGCCTTTGCAACACTTTTTGTTACCCAGAATGATCCATCCACAGGAGTTATTCCGGTAAACATCCCAATTCTAGCAGGCGAGGTTATTGGCGTGTTGGCTACTCGTGGACCTGGTGATATCAATTCTTATGCGCCTTCCCCAGCAACCACCACCATCAACGGCACCTCAGTAACTCTCACCCGAATGGGTATGCAACTGCCTTTAGCCACCAACCTGCCACAAACTATCTGGCAAGAGGCAGGCGGTAGTATTTCGCGTCTTGAAATTACCTATGAAACCGGTTGCGAGAGTCCACGAACCCCAACTGTTGCTACCGTTATTCCCGCGCCAACTGCAACTATTTCGGCCAACCCTCCTGCTTTATGTTCTGGGCAATCCACAACACTGAGTGCTGTTAGCAACAATCCCAATTACACCTACTCATGGAGTCCATCTTCAAGTTTGAGCGCTTCAACAGGGGCTTCAGTTACAGCCACACCATCGGTTCCTACTGTTTATACTTTGGTTAGTAATGATGGATTGTGTGGCTACATCGACAGCTTGTTGGTGGATGTTGGTCCCGCCTCTGTTGCCGGTACAGCTGTAATCTCAACCGATACCATTTGTTTGGGTAGTAATGCCACCTTGTTTCTTACGGGAAATACCGGTAACATCCAATGGCAAAGCAACACGGGTTCCGGATGGGTTAACGAAATTGGAACGGGTTACAATACGGGCCAGTATTTGGTATCTCCCACCACCACTGTTCAATACCGAGCGGTTGTTACAAGTGGCGGATGTGCACCTGTGATTACATCCGTTCTGGATTTGACAGTCTTGGCAGTTACAGATCCATTAACGGTTAATGATACCATTTGTGGGGGCGGAGTCGTCAACCTTTCAGCAAGCGGTGTTGGAGTGCTTGATTGGTATACGGCTCCAACCGGTGGAAATAGTATTAATGTAGGTAACACATATTCCCCAACCATCGGGACCACCACCACTTATTATGTTGAAGCTTCCGCAGGTGGAACATATAATGTTGGTCCTGCAAGTGGTGCTATTGGCACCCAGTTCCCTGTTACGGGTAGCAACTGGGGATTGACATTCGACGTTACCCAAACTGTTACATTGGATCGAGTTTATATTTCTCCAGGAGGAACATCAGGGCCTATCACCATAAATATGCGCTCGGCTATTGGTGGTGCAATATTGAACACCAAAACAGTGAATGTGATTGCCTTCTCAGGACTGCAGCCGATTACAATTGGTTGGACCATCAATCCAGGAGTTGGTTATACATTGGAGCTTGACGCTACCAGCGTGCCTTTGTATTACAACTCTTTCGGCGCATCTTATCCATACACATTCCCTGGAAGCTCGGTTTCAATTACGGGCTTTTACAACCCCACACCCAGCACTACTAACTTCTATTATTTCTTTTACAATTGGCAAATCACGGAGGGCTGTAAAAGCAACCGTGTGCCTGTAACCGGTGTTATCAATCCAGCACCACCTGTTCCAATTATCAATACACTTGGAACGGTGCTGAGCTCTTCTTCTCCATCAGGAAACCAATGGTATTTGAATGGCAACATTATTCCAGGTGCAACTGGAATCTCGCATGACATGGCCTTGACAGGAGCCGGATTATATACGGTTGTGGTTACCGCGGCAAATGGTTGTACCACATCTTCGTTGCCTTATTTGTATTCCTCAGTGGGTGAAAACTTTGCCGCCGCGGCAGTTTCTGTTTATCCTAACCCTGCAGGCGAAATGTTGTATGTTGAATTCGCCAATCCAATACCAGCTGCCGAGTTGATCATGTACAACCAATTGGGTTCTGAAGTGGCTCGTTATGAGTTTGCGCAAATGAAGAACAAAATCAATCTGAATTTCGCGCCTGGCTCTTACATGATGGAGCTTCGTACACCAAGCGGAGTATATTTTGATAAACTAATCAAGCTGCAATAAATCAACAATCAAGGGGTCGGCTACAGCCGGCCCCTTATTTTTATACATCCAATGAAATTTGCCTATACAGCCATCTGGCTCTTCATATTATTTGCGGCAAGCAATGATGCCAATGCTCAAAAGGTTTTCAGCGTCGATTATGAAAGCCAAGCCGATGTGAAAGTCTTTGTGGTTGACTACGAGAGCCAAGCCGACCTAAAAGTCTACAAGGTCAAATATGAAAGCCAAGCGGGTAAAAATGATGGCCGGTGGTTTTTTGTCAAGTACGCTAGCCAAGCCGACAAGAAGATTTATTTTGTCAAGTATGAGAGCCAAGCCGAGGTGAAGGTGTTTTTTGTGGATTATGAAAGCCAAGCTGGTTGGAAGCAATCCAGTAAGATGCCTTATTTTTTCTGAAAGATTTATTTTTCAATAAGGTTAAGCCTTTTGTTGTTGTATTTGTCAAAAGCAAGACTTAATCGCTTAACTTGGCGATAAGATTGGATTAACTCAACCATAATCAAAATGAAAAAACTCACTCTGCTATTGTTAATGTTGGTGACTTCAGCGCTACATTCTCATGCGCAGCCTTTCCTGTATGACCCTGCCGTTGTACAAGACATCCGCATCACTTTCACCCAGCCCAATTGGGATTATCAGATGGATACCGCAGCCGTTGGTTCCGAAAGCTTTATTATTGCTCAACAAGTGACCATTAACGGAGTGGTTTACGATAGCGTAGGCGTTAAATACAAGGGAAACAGCTCCTTCAACGCCAATAATATGAAGAATCCGCTTCACATTGAGTTGAACTACATCAAAGGTAATGCGGATTATCAAGGATACACCGACTTAAAGCTTTCTAATGGATTCAAGGATCCTTCATTTGTAAGGGAACCGCTATCCTATGAAATACTTCGGCAATATATGCACGCTCCACTGGCTAACCACGCCGAAGTTAGAATCAATGGCGTATTGTACGGGCTTTATATGAATGCTGAAAACATCGACAAGCGCTTTGTCATGGAGCATTTCAAGTCTGATCGGTACGCCTTTTTCAAATGCAATCCCGTTGGAGGTGCCGGACCAGGCGGAGGGGCGAATCCTGACTTGACTTATTTGGGTACGGATAGTACGCTATACTATAATCGTTACGAGATCAAAAGCGATTTCGGCTGGGCGGAGCTGATAGATTTCATCAATGTTTTGAATAACAATCCCAATTCTGTAATTGACAAACTTGATGTCGATAGGGCCCTTTGGATGCTGGCTTTCAACAACGTGCTTGTGAATTTGGATAGTTACACAGGAGGATTTTCGCAGAACTACTATTTGTATCGCGACGACAACCAGCGGTTCAACCCGATTTCATGGGATTTGAATGAATCTTTCGGTTGCTTCACTAATACTGGAACAGGCAATTTGACATTAACACAAGAACAGCAAATGTCGCCTCTGCTTCATGAAACCAATTTGCAAAAGCCGATGATAAGCAAGTTGTTTGCAAATCCGGAATATAAGAGAAGGTACTTGGCACACATGCGAACCATCATCAACGAGAATTTTGCAAACAATAGTTATGTAAACAAAGCCCAGGCTATTCAGTCGGCAATCAACGCCTCTGTCCAAGCGGACCCCAACAAGTTTTATTCATACACTCAATTCCAAAACTCCATTACCACAGGTGTTTCAGGTGGCATGGGAATCATTCCCGGCCTATCGGAATTGATGGGACCAAGAACAACCTGGTTGCAACAGCAATCGCAATTCACGGCAATTCCTCCATCGATATCAAACATTCAAGTTTCCAACAGCTTACCGGCATATCAATCACAGGTTACGGTTACATGCCAGGTTACCAACTCCAATCTGGTGCGGATGGGCTATCGTGATGCGACTTGGAAAAAGTTTAATTATCTACAGATGTATGACGATGGACAGCATGGCGATGGAGCTGCAAACGACAATTTTTTTGGGGCATCTTTCCAGGTAACTTCTGCCCGAATGCAATATTACGTTTACGCGGAAAACACAAACGCGGGCATTTTCTCGCCGGAGCGGGCCGAGCATGAATTTTATTCCTTAAATACAGCTCTGCCAGTTGCTGCAGCAGGTCAAGTTGCCTTGAACGAGATCCTAGCAATTAACGTTGTAGATACCATTAACCAATATGGCGAACATTCAGATTGGATCGAGGTTTATAACAATACATCAGGAACGTTGAACATGGATGGACTTTATTTGTCCGACAACGCCCTTAATCTGGGAAAATGGCCTTTCCCCGAGGGAACGCTCATCAATCCATTCGGCTTTATTTTGGTTTTTTGTGACGAGCGTGCCTCCTCTGCCACGGAATTACATGCCAATTTCAAGTTATCCGGTAGCGTGGGCGAGGTGGTTTACCTTACAGATTCGGTCAACACATATGATTTCAAACAATTCGGCGCTCAATTTGCGAACATAAGCCTGCACCGTTGTCCAAACGGAACAGGACCTTGGGCATTGATAACCAACACTACTCCGAATTATGCCAATTACTGTCCTACCAGCGTTCCCGAATCACTCTCCAAACAAACTATCTGGTATTATCCCAATCCTGTAGGAAATATGCTGCATTGGGATTCTCAATCACCCGCTGAAACCATTGAAATATGCGATATCACCGGCCGAGTTATGCTGTCAGCAAAGTCTGAAGCGGATTTTTTTCATGGAGATATTGATGTGAGTGTTCTTGCAGCCGGAACATATGTGTTCAAAGCCAACCATCAACCTGTAGGAACATTTATTCGTAACTGATCCTGTAAAAACGAAAAAGCCGCGGGATTTACCGCGGCTTTTTCGTTGCTATTATTGAGTCTTTATTGGACAACCAACTTTTTAGATACTGTTTTCTCATTGGAAATCACTTCCAACACATAAACGCCTTTGGCAATTTTACTCAAGTCGTAATTTCTCTTGAACTCTCCATTGAATCTTTCGAAGGATTCGCTGATAATTGACTTGCCTGTAGGGTCACTGATCCTGATGGTGAAATCGCGCGTGTTAGCGGACTCGAATGAGATTTCGAATTTACCAGAGGTAGGATTAGGGAACACATTCATGCTGCCATTGGTAAACAAATCAGCCAAACCAACAAAACAGGTATCGGTTCCGATTACTTCCGTGCGGGATGTGTTGCAAGTGATTTCGGTATAAGTCCAGTTGTAGAAGAAATAATAGTAACCCGGACTTCCTGCATTCGATCCCGTGATGTTTACGTATGTGGATGTATATGGGTAAACAGCTCCTGATGAGTTCCTGTAAAGATCAACAAGCCCGCGACATTTGATGAAATAATTTGTTCCCGGATACAAAGTGAAATTCAATGGAACCGTGTAAAGTGTATTCGGAGAGGCAGGGATGGAAACAATTTTTTCAACCACCGTATTTCCATTTGCATCCAAAATTTCAATTGTTCTGTCTCCTGCAGAGTTTGAGTATACATCTACAGTGTTCAACACAACGGGAGTTGTTACATCGAAGTAAAGTCCCCGAATATCGTTAGCAGTAAAGAAAGCACCTGCACCAACTCCGTTTGAAGATTCTCCTGTGAAATCTACCAATCCATTTGGGAATTCTTCATCAACCCAAAGAGAAGTGCTTTGGCCGGTAAGTGTTGTTCCGATACTGCTTCCGGTTCCGATCTGGTTTCCGCCACCTGGAGCATCCCACCAGCGCAATACCCCAAGGCCTGTTCCAGTTGCTGAAAGCGTAACAGGTCCAGGACCGCATCTTTCAGCATTGGAAGCGGATGGAGCGGGATGGGGGCTTGACGTAATGGTGATGAAATCGTTTTGAACTGCAGTATTGGTTCCATTGCCGTTTGTTGCAACAAGTGTTACGGCGTATGTGCCAGGGGTATTGTAAACCACCGATGGGTTCTGCTGGGTTGAAGAAGATGGATTGCCTCCAGGGAAAGTCCAACTCCACGACGAGGGGGAACCTGCGGAATAATCGGTGAATTGAACGGATGTTCCCGGGCAATCGATTATTTTATCTGAAATGAATGCCGCAGTTGGCGCGTAACTACCGGGAACATATAAATCGGACTCCCACATGCCTCGTCCGTATGTGGATGCACGAAGTTTGCCAGTAGGGTAAAAGACCATCAGCTGGGTAACCATTACATTAGGCAGTCCGTTGAAAAAAGGTTCCCAAACATTCAAAGAGGCATCCCGATAAAACACACCCAAATCGGTTCCGATATAGACGGCATCATTGGAGTTGTCTACATAAGTAATGCAGTTTACTGGAATATTAGGAACTCCTGCTGAGTAATTGGTCCATGTGGCACCTTGGTCTGATGTCTTGTAAACCTTGTTGGTGTTGTTGAAGCCGCTATAAGTTATCCAAGCCTTGTTTGCATCGGTGTTACTGCATGTGATACCCGTGATTGTTCCTGCAGGAAGTCCGGTCATGAGCGTCCATGTAGTGCCTCCGTTGGTTGTTCTGTAAACACCATTGGCTTTGGAAACCCAAATCACCTGATTGTTTGCGGGTGACACAGCCATGGTGATAACTGTAGAGGTATTGGAGAATGTGCTGATTTTGGTCCAACTCGTGCCGAGGTTAGTGCTTTTCCAAACATTAACAAATCCTGCATAGATAGTGGTGGCATTTACCGGATCTTGCATCCAAGGCGTAACCCAAGGCCCTGTTTCGTTGATGCCATTGGTGATGCCAGTCCAAGTTGCCCCGCCGTTGTTTGAACGGTTCAAGCCACCGTTTTGATATTCTCCGAACATGTTTTGGTTATTGGTACGATCAATGAAACAAAGCATCCCGTCTCCTCCCAATACATGGGTCCATGTTGTTCCATTGAAACGGTTGGTGCCATTATCCTGCCATCCTTGAAGGAACAAATAGGGCGTTGTTGCAGATTGTCCAAAGCCATACATCTGCGAAATTTCAAGGCCTGTGCTCAAATCGGTCCAAGATCCACCACTGTTAGAAGTGTAGAACACACCACCATCGCTGCCCATGTAATAGCTGGTGCCGCCCGTAAAACCTACATCATGGTAATCCACGTGCGTATTCCCTCCATTTTGTGACCAAGTGGTGCCGCCATTTGTGGAGCGTTTGAAATCAGTTTGTCCGCCGAGTAATATTTCATCAGCATTTGTTGGAGATGCAGCAATACATAGGTCGTACCATTGTTGTGTGCCTAGCGCTGGAGTACTTGGTTTTGTGAATGTTGTTCCACTGTTAGTTGATTTGTAAAACCCTTCGGTTCCATAGTTTGGTGCTGGAAGGCCTATAATCAGATAGACATAAGCTGGGTTGGCTGGCGTTACCGCGATGGCTATCCGGCTTACATTGGTTGCAGCTGGAAGAATCGATGTGATTTTGGTCCAGGTGGCACCGTTGTCAGTTGATTTGTAAAACTCGGTTCCTGCGGCATATACTGTGTTGGGATCGCCCGGCTTGAATTCCATATCCTTGAATCCACCAGATTGAACATTTGTGAAGGTGGCCCCTGCATCGGTGCTTCGCCATATACCGTTCGAAGAAGCTGCAATGATGTTGCTGGTGTTGTTAGGATCTATCAGTATTTTGCTGATTTGCCTATAGCTAGCGTTTGAATAGGATAGGCCTGTAGTGTTCCAAGTTGCGCCAGCATCTGTGGATTTCAAAATGCCGACGGAATAAGTGTCTCCCGCATCACCATCACCTGTTGCCAGATACATGATATTCGGATTCGTCGGGTCAATGGCTACGTCTGTGCAACCGATAACCTGTGCCAATTGGTCGGTATTGGAGGACCATGTTGAACCAGCATCCTCAGACTTCCACAATCCACCTGAAGGTGAGCATGCGTACAGAATGTTGGGATCTACAGGATGCACTCTAACAGCATTAATACGACCGGCACCACCACCGCCGGTAGGAACTACCGAGGGCCCGATGAAGGTCCAATTGCCCGCATTTGCGGTAGCATACTGTTTGCGGTAATCCAAACCTGCTTTGAAAGCCGCAGCTGGATTGAATCGCGTACCATCGGTCCCAACCCTAGGTGCCATGAACCATTCCCAACGGCGAAATTGTTTTTCCCCTGGCACTTTAACCGGGTCGGCTCCGTTTTGTAAACGGTATTGGGATATATAATCTGCTTTGTACTGTTCAAATGCCTGCTGGACCTCTTTTAAATTGGTGTTCGGGTCTTGCATTTTACTTACCCAATCTTGGGCGGAAGCAAGCCAAGGCATTAACACCAAACAGGTGATCATCAGGCGCTTAAGATTGTTATTCATGTTTTTTGGTTGTTTTGGATTTGTTGTTTTTTCAAATATAATCAGTACCAATTAATTAGCAGCTATCCCCTGACCAATAAAAAAGGCCGGCAATAGCCAGCCTTTGTTTTTAATAAACGCGAATCGTCACTTGGTGTAAGTGGAAGTACAAAAATCTGTTGCTCCACCCGAATCAATCCAAGTGTAGCCGATTGAGAATGACACAGGGCTTTGGCTTAACAACTGTCCGTTGGTAACAGCGGTCAATACAGCACCTCCGCCAAGAGATTGTCCACCAGTTGCTGTAATTGTTTGATTTTGCTTGTTGTAAGTCAAATCTACAGAAACGGATGTTCCGAAGGCGCCAAAGTTGGAGATGGAGAATTTTCCATTTTGCGTGTTCGATGCCGAGATGGTCGCATTGAATGTGGCGGGACCGCCGGCATTGCAGTTGTCAGCGGCATTGGTATAAGCACCCGCCAACAAATCAGCGGAATTCACAACATTCACAATGCGCTCTTCAGAGGCAATGTTGCCAGCCTCATCAGTAGCAGTATAGGTTATCACATACTGACCTTTAAGATTGATATCAACTGTTCCTGAGATTTCAACGGTTACTGTGCCGTCTTCATCGTCGATAGCCGTTGCACCCAACTCTACGTAGGGTTGTTGTAAGTCAATGGAAATTTCAGAGTCTCCATTTAGAGTAATGATTGGAGCCGTAGTGTCATCTTTCGCACAAGACGCCATCATAAGGCTCAATCCGGTGAGCATGATGGTGGCTAGGTAAAAACTTGGTTTTTTCATTTTTATAAAGGTTTAGGATTAGTGTTTCAACAATACTCACCCCAAATTTAGCCAAACAATAATGATTTTGTCCTTGCGTTTGAAAAAATCAGATAAATTGGCATCATAAAACCCAAACCAAATGAAAAAGAACTTGATTATTGCCGCCATCGCAGGTGCATTCCTGTTGCCCGTTGTGGCATGCGGTCCTTCAGCCGAGGAAAAACAGGCTCAAGAGCAAGCTATGAAAGATTCCATTGCCGAGGCTGAGCGAATTAAGCTAGAAGCTGAAATGGAGGAGGCTGCAGCAAAGCAACGTGAGATGGACTCAATTGCAAACGCTGCAAAGCAGGCCGTTGAGGATTCAATCGCTGCTGCAACTGCTGCCGCTGAAAAATCAAAACCTAAGGCATCCACTAAACCAAAATCTGATAAGCCTAAGACCGAAGCGGCTCCTGCGCCAGCTGAAGCCCCAAAGGTGGGCAAGAAAAAGCCTGGTGCAAACTAATATTTAGTTTAAAAGGCATTTGATTCAAAGCCCTTGCATTTGCAAGGGCTTTGCTTTTTCAATTAACACTCACAAGGAATTTGATGCTCGCATTATCTGAGATCAACCTTAGCAAATAGCTCCCGATTGGGGTATTCACCGGAATAGTGATGTTCTTTTGAAAACTTAAAGTCTCTTCCAAAATCAATTTTCCTTGAAGGTTGTATAGCTGAACTTCGGCACCCTCTATCCCAAAGGGTATTTGCAGGGACACTCCTGGGGCAACAGGGTTAGGGAATGGCATCGATGTGTCTTGTAACATCTGCGGATCATTAATGCCTGATACAAATCCAAGTGTATCTGTTTGGCAGACACTACATCCGTTCGCATCCGTAACACACATTTGGTAAATCCCCGGAACAAGAAATTCAAAACAACCGTTAACCAATGCAGCTGTCGGAGTAAGTGAGAAAGAGTAAGGAGGGGTTCCGCCCACTGTGACTCCAGGACAAATGCTTCCGTCATTACAAGTGGGGCACGATGGTATCGAAATGGTATCGGCAGAAAGGAGCAAAGAATCCGGTTCGGTGAAAATGGAGTAGAAGGAGAGTTGACAATTGTTAGCATCTGACACGGTAATGGTATAAGTCCCTGCACAAACATTGGTGATTTGAGAGGATGTGCTTCCGTTCGACCATAGGTAACTCAAGTTCCCGGTTCCTCCCGAAGCGCTGCACAAGAGTGAACCGGTACAGTCGCCATGGCATGGGATGATGGATCCTGGTGTAACTGATGCGGTGAGTTGCGGAGGCTGCGCGAGGTTAACCGTAGCCACATTTGTAGTGCAGCCAGCTGCATCCGTGGCATACACGGTGTTTGTGCCCGCACATAATCCTGCAAGGCTGCTTGAAGATGTCCCAGGGCTAGTGTTCCACCAATATGTGAATGGAGCAACGCCAGTCACAGATGTGGTTATGACACCGTCGCAGTCATTGTAGCAAAGCAGTGGCTGCGATAAGGATGCAACAATGCTGCATGTTGGTGTGGATGGAGTAGACAATGTTATATCATCAACAGCAAACGAAGGATCGGTTCCAACTCCATCATCGTTGTTCACCCAACGGAATCCAATTTTAACGAACGGATTGTTGTTGGCTGTTGCTGGCAACGTAACGGAATAAGTAGTCCAACGCCCTTGGCCTCCACAACCAGAGTTATTGGTTATTGCAAATGCACTGTTCGGACCAACCCATGAAGTTCCATTGTATGTGAACCATGATGATCCGCTGGAATAACATAGTGAAACGAAATCGGTGCCAGGCGCACCTTGTTGGATGTATGAAAAGCTGAGTGTGATATTAGACTTGCCCAAGCAGTTTATTGTTGGGGATTCCACTCTTTTATCTGTATTCACACAAATGCCGACAGTGCATAACCCTCCGGCGTTGTAGGAAGCCCCCGCATCACCAATCAAGTTCGAATTTGCACCCACATGTAAAGTGCGGTTTGTAAGTGCGGTATTATTGCCACAACCATCACCACAGTTGCCAACACCCATGCCCGACTCGGTTGCTGAAACATACCATTGATTGGCATAGTTGTCATTGGTGCCCGTATTGTTCACAGACCATGACCCATTAGTACCTGAATACCCTGCAGCGGGATTTCCCGTGCTGCAACCGGAACCGAAATCTTCGGTCCAAAAGATTTGACTGGACGCAAATCCTGGAAGGCAAATCAAGGTTAATAGTAAGAGGTGCTTCATGTGAGATGATTTTTGAATTATCTAACAACAACTTTTTTGTTCCATATTCGCTTTTCGCCGGTGATGTTGACTATATATGTGCCTGCGGTGGTTTTTGTTGGAATGTCGAAAGTGGCAGATCCTGCCACAGCATCCTTGTATGACAAAACCTTGCCTTGCTCGTCATATATTTTTAGGTTGAAAGAGCCGTTAGGAAGCTCTATTTGCAAACAAGATCCGCTTTTCAATGGATTTGGATAAATGTATGGAGCATCCAAACCTGAAGGCTCTTGCAAGGTCGAAGGGCTGTTTCCAATATTTACGTTATCAACATATATGCAATTGCCCCAATGGCCGATGTTTCTAAATGCAACAGTCAGCAAAGGTATGTTCTCATATCCCGCCAAAGAGATGGTATCAGTTCGCCACTGCGAGGCAGAAGGCACAAAGAAATTCTGGTTGTTAGGCGAAGTGGCCAAGCTGTTTCCTCCCTTCAAGTAAAGTGAGTTGAAAGTTTGCCCGCAATCTGTTGACACCAAAACCTCTAAAGTATCACTGTACTGACCACCCCAACGCGCGTATGCCACATCAAAGGTTAGCATGGGATTTTGCATTCCGGTAGTGTTCAGATGCGTGCGTAAGTCATCGTAGCTCGATTGCGAATCGATGTTGAAGTTGTCGAACAAAGCGCTTTTAAGCGTTCCTGTTGCACCTGCATTTGTTGCCAAAGCCCATTGTCCTCCTATATTCTCGCTGAATTGCGACCATCCAGCGGGCATAAATGAGCCTTCAAACCCTTCGGAGATGATGGTAGGCATGGCAAATTGATTTAACTCAATGAAAATAGTATCCGTGTCTGACTGCCCATTTCCATCCGTAACAGTAAGTGTCACCATGTGGCTGCCTGTAGTATTGAAATAAACCACCGGGTTTCTTTGAGTGGATGTTGCAGGGGATCCGTTTTGGAAAGTCCAACTCCAGTTTGCACCGTTGTGGTTCAGGAATGAATGGTCATCAAAATAAAATGAATCCGTTTCACAAATTACAGTCTGAGAGAGTTTGTCTACTTGGATCCTGGCAACAGGTCCGGTTGGGTCCTCTTCGAAAACGCTTTCCCAAATACCCTTGCCGTAGGTGGCTATGCGGATTTTCCCATCCCTGTAAAACGGCCTTGCAATGGTGGTGCTGGTGAATGTTGGCAGACCCGTGTTGGCAACCATCCAACTGCTGGATGTTTCGCTGTAATAGTAAACGGATTTGTTGGTGCAGTAATATAAGCCGCCAGATGTTCCAGCGACATGCACAAGCGACTGCACTTGCTCATTGTTAAGCAAAGGCACCGTTATGTTTGTCCAGCTTTGCCCGCCATTGGTCGACCGATAAACCTTGTTTCCATTCGATCCACCCGAATAAGCAATCCAAATTCGGTTTTCATCTTTCGGATCAATTGCCAGTACCATTCGGCGGCTGTTGCCGGATGGAATGGTAATGGTCGACCATGTTTGTCCACCATCAATGGTTTTCCAAAGCGTTCCGATATTTCCTGAAGCCGGTTGTTGGTTCAGGTAAATCACATTGGGGTTGCTTGATGAAACCTCAATGTATTTTATTTGGTTGTTCACATTTGTTCCGAATGTATTGACCAAATTGAACGATCCACCGCCATCATCAGTGCGCCATAATTTGTTCTCATTTCCTAGCCAAGCGGTGTTATAGCAATTGGGATGGAATTCCAATTCACTTGATTCCGCTGCGTAATAACTTTCATTCGGGCTTTTTCCAAACGAGAAGTTGCCGATTTGTCCTGTAATCGTGTTTGGAAGCAACTTGCCACCGATGTCGGAGTAATAAGTCTTCCTGTTATTACCTGGGTTCACATATCCTGTTGCAGCTTCTCCACCTCCCAGGTCCAAATAGTTGCCACTACCATAATCCTCATGGTAGGCGATGTTTCCATTATGATATAATCCTCCAACCAACACATCCTCATTCCAGCCACTACCAAATCCCCAATAGTCTGCAGCGTGCACTCCAGCCATTTTGAAGGTTGGTTGGCTATTGTAAAAGTCGTCTGATTTGTAAATCCCGCCGTCGGTAGAGATCCATGAAACCCCGTTTATCAATCTGAAATCCTGCATATCAACATGCATTCCTAATGGTCCGCCCACATAACCAGCAACAGACGAAAAAGTGTTTCCGCCATCATTCGACCTCCACAGGTTTAGTCCACCGATCAGGATTCTATTCGGGTCCGTATCATCTACCATTATCGCACAGTTATAGAATCCTTGATGGTAAGTCCAACCGGTGTTGCCATAAGCCAAGTTAGGATGTGTTCCGGTATATGGTCCTCCAGCAGGGCCATTGGGTAGGCTCCATGTGTATCCACCATCATCGCTACGATATACCCCGATGAATCCGTAGTCGTTTGCTTTTGCTTCTCCGATCAAATAGGCGTAAACACGGTTTGGGTCTGCAGTGGTCACTCCGATACGGGCTCCACCATCATTACGGGCGGGATCAACTGATGAGTACCAACCATTGGATTGCAATGTCCAAGTGGCTCCGCTGTCGTTCGAAAGATAAAACTCACAAATTACCAATGAAGGATTGTTTTTTACCACGTAAGCCACCGAGGCATCCAATGCATTCCATTTCACATCGTAGGTTTTTTGGTTGTATAGTTGAATCCAAGTGGCTCCGCCATCTGTACTGCGGTATAGGCCTTTGTCGGTAGCGGCCATTACCAAGTTGGTGTTAGCCGGATTGATGATTATTTCATTCACACCGAAATTTGAGTTGGGCAATACGTTTACCCAGTTGTTTCCGCCATCGATGCTTCGGAAAACGCCAGAATTGCCTCCAGCGAAGACGATATCACCATTGTTGGGGTCAACCTCCACTGCGGTTACACCGCTTCCGAAATTGACGGCCATAGAAGCACTGAACCAGGTCTCTCCTCCATCAGTGCTTTTGTATACTTCGCCGGGTTCTGTCCCGCAATACATCACAGCCGGTACGGATTCGCATTGATCGACCGAGTATATGTTCGACTGCCCGTTTCCAGGCACCCCGTTGTTTTGAATTACTTGGAAAGGACCTACAACCGACCAGTTTGAAACAGCAGTTGGCAACGGTTTTTTGGATAGGTATTCCTGCTGTACGGTTTTCTCCTCTTGCGAGGATGGAATATTGATGTATCCCGTCTCATTTACGTAAGGTAAAACAGACCTTTTCCATCTTTTATAATATTGGGTATGATAAGATTTTTCAAAAGTGTTTTTGGAAAAGAAGTCTCTGTAAAGCGAGTCAACTTCGAAGAAGTTCGGATTATCTGAATACATTACCTGAGCCCAACGGGGAAGCCGTTGTATCTCGTAGGCGGATGGTTTGTACATGTTTTGAGCCGATGCGGACAAGCTGAATCCGAAAACGGCCAATAGAAGGATTTTTTTCATAGGCTGTGTCGACTTCCCTTTATTGGGAAATCATTGATATTTACAGCCAACAATATTAATGAAAGCCCTTCAGTAGGTCAAGGCTTTGATGCTATTGGGGCCGAAAGGATATATGTTAGGATCAACTCCTTTTCCTTGTCTGATACATTCGACCTCTCCTGCATCTCGTCCATGTTGTGACGCCATGTTTTTTCGTCGTATTGATGGGGCAAATACAACAAGTGGCAACCGCTACATTTCGTCACGTAGGCTTTTCGGCCGTCAGCCATCATTTGATATTCCTCGGCCGAGGAATAGTTTTCGGGTATAGGCTTGTAAAGTGCCGAAGAACAACTGGCTACAAAAATTGCTGAAATCAAGATTATGATTCTAAGCATCATCAAAAAACGTAAGAGAACATTAATCTTGTTTGAAGTTTCTCCTCCTTGTCGAGATACAATCCACTTGCGCCTTCAGTGGGGTGCAGGAGGCCTGCAACCTGCGGCATTACGGTAAGGTTCAACCAAAAGGAACCCTTAGAGTAGGAGAATCCAGGTCCTGCAAAGAGAACCATGTAGTCCATTGGATCCTTGGCCTGACCGGCTTTCAGAAAGCTCTCCAAACCCACGTGCCAATGTTGGCCTAAGTTTCGAGCTAAGCCATAAACGAGCTTGAATTTTGTCTTTTCTTCTGTTTCAACTTCCTGCATACCGTCTTCTGCTTCAATTTCAGTTTCAAATTCAAGCTCGGTTTCCAGATTCAAAGCATGGAAGAAGCGACCTGTTTTCTTGTCTAAGATCAACTTGAACTCAAGCTCTGTCTCAGTTGGAGCAAGCGTGAATTCACCGTACAATGCAGAGCCAATAACATTGCCGACAGGGTCAGATAATTTCAGTTTCCACTCATTACTGAAGCTCCAACCAATGGATTGCTCTATGCTGATGGCTTCATTCGACAGATTATCCAAAAATCTAACCTCCTGAGCCGTTTGAAAGGAGTTCAGATAAAAAGCGGTTTGCAGGTTTTTAGCAATCCCCACCTCGAATTCAAACCGGTTGTCGAGTGAGCGATAATAACCCTCACGTCCGCTTCTGACAGTTGTCCATATTTCCAACTCCTTCTGGCCAGGGGCCAAGGTGTTCGACTGGTATGTGTAAGTGAATATCCTATCCTGGGCTAAACCGATTTGAGCAGTGAAAGAAAGGCCAATAATGGCCAAGATGATGCGGCAGGTCATGGTTAATTGGTTTTGCCGCGAAACTAACACCTACATTAGAATTAATCTAAATAAAGATAAAAATATTTTTTATGTATTGAAAATCAAATGCATATGATGATGTGGCGAAAAATTCAGGAAAATAAAGACTCAATAACAGGATCAAATACCAGAATTTGTTTCCTCGATTATACGGTCTACCACTTGCTTGAAATCGCCTGTTTTGCGATAAGTTTCCAATTGCCGATCGGCACCTGTGCCGTTCTTTAGAATCTGGCGGATGTAGTTTATTTCGTTTCGGCTTCCTAATTCATCAACTACATCATCTACAAAGGCAAGCAGTTCTTCCGCTAAATCAGGCACGGGGACTTCCTTCTCTTTTCCGAAATCAATCAGCTTACCATCAATTCCATATCGGGCTGCGCGCCACTTGTTTTCATTGATAAGCGCCCTGCTGTATTGACGGAAATCCAAGTTTTGTTCCATCAATTTTACGAGCTTGGCAACCAGGGCTTGCATCAAAGCGGTCAGGGCTATGGTCTCATCCACCAACATGGGCACATCGCAGATTCGGAACTCCAAGGTGTTGTAGGTGGGATGAAGTCGCAAGTCATACCAAACCTTTCGCGCATTATCGATGCAATTCGTCTTTATCAACAGATTGATGTAACGGTCATACTCGCCAGCACTCGAAAAATAATCGGGAATACCGGTCCGGGGAAACTTGTCGAAAACCTTTACACGATATGATTTGAAGCCCGTATTCCTGCCCTGCCAGAAAGGGGAATTGGTGGAAAGCGCGAATATGTGAGGTAGGAAATAGCGTGCCGAGTTCATCAATGCGATGCCTTGTTGCCTGGTGGCGATGCCTATGTGCACATGCAATCCGAAAATCAGGTTTGATCTGGCGGCATCTTGCATCTCGTTCACGATCTCGTGGTAACGCGGATTGTCGGTAATGGGTTGCTCCTGCCAGCGAGAAAAAGGATGTGTACCAGCGGCTGCGATACGAAGACCTTGCTTCGCGGCCAATTCAGCAACCATACGACGCAAATAAACCACTTCCTTTCGGGCTTCGGTTACATTGTTGCAAACGTTGGTTCCCACTTCTACAACAGATTGATGCATTTCAGCCTTTACTTGCTCGTGAAGTACCGTTTTTCCCCCGTCAACAATCTGATGCATATGAGACCTTAAGTCCCGTGTCAACGGATCGATAACTTGAAACTCTTCCTCTATGCCTATGGTGAAAAGTTTAGGCTTTTCATTGGCCATGGATATTGAATTATCTGTCGTTTTTTGATCTGTGTCGCTCATAAATCTTTTTTGCTTCTCGCAATTGCTCAAATATAAAAAACAATAAAGCGCCAATTATGTTAAACCTCGAACATTCAATAACATCCTAAAAGGCTTTTGATACCTTTGCAGTCTATTTTCATAATATGCGGATAACATATCTTCTTACCTGTTTATTGCTGATATCCTTTTTTGCCGAGGCCCAGCAGCCGGCTTTTTCCATAAAAGGCAAGGTGGTGGACGCCGCCACATCTGCACCATTGGAGTTCACCACGGTTTCCGTTAAAAAGATGCGGGATTCTTCCCTCGTTTCTGGTGCTATCACCTCTGCCACAGGGGAGTTTCGAATAGACAATATCGGTCCGGGCGGTTACATGGTTGAAGTCGCTTTTATCGGCTATGAAAAGTATAGCCAAAGGATTGGCATGCGACCTGGAGAAGCTGCCCCTGTAACAGATTTGGGAACCATCAAGCTGAAAGTTTCCGCCACAACGCTTCAAGGTGCAGAGATTACCGCCGACAAGGCTTTTATGATGAGTAACATCGACAAGAGAACCTATAATACCGACCAGCTTGCTGTTACTGCAGGAGGAAACGTCAAGAACGTTCTCGAGAATATCCCCAGTGTTGAAATCGATCAAGAGGGAACCGTTAGCCTTCGGGGTAATGAGAATGTAACTATCCTGATCGACGGTCGTCCATCAGGGCTGACCGGTTCCGGGGGTAAATCACTTTTGGAATCCCTTCCAGCATCGGCTATCGAAAGCGTGGAAGTAATCACCAATCCTTCTGCTAAATACGACCCCGACGGAATATCCGGTATAATCAACATTGTGACCAAGAAGAACCGTCTTCAAGGATTTACAGGAAGTGTTGGTGCTAATACTTCCTTTGGTGGCAGGTACGGATTTACTGGGTCATTGAGTTTGCGTAAAGGCAAATGGAATGTTTACACCAATTACGGGTTTACTCGTGATAAGACTTTTAGCGAAGGCAACTCATATCGTGAGACATATTTCAGACCAGACACTATTGATGTGATTTCCCAAAATGAAAACGGGAACAACTCCAAGACCTCTCACAATGTCAAGTTTGGCGTGGATTGGAATGCCAACGATCGAAACACCATTTCCACCAGTTCCATGCTTAACATAGGACGTTCAGAAGACGATAACAACATTCTGTACAGGTTCTATGAACTAGGCGTTGTTGGAGATAGCCTTTCAAGGAGAATCACCATCGGCTCAGGAACCAACCGTAACTTGGATGCCGATTTTGTCTGGAAGCATTTCTTCAAGAAAAAAGGTCAGTTGCTGAATGTTACCGCTACGGCTTCCTATGATTTAAACCAACCCGAAAATGATTATTCCGATGGCGAATATCTGAGTGAAAACGTGCCTGGCACTTCGTTTAACTTGGAACGCGATCGTACTGTTAATAACAATACCAACTATACCATCTCAGCCGATTATGAGCATCCTATAAGTGACAATAAGAAAATAGAAACGGGACTTAAATCCACTGTTAGGGAATTCGATACGGATTTGTTATTCGAAGAATTTTCCAATGGAGCCTATGCGAGCGATACCAACAGAACCAACCGATTTGTTTTTTCGGATGTGCTGCACGCTGCATACGCACAATACCGACAGTCTTTAGGCAAGTTCGGGTACCAAGTGGGTTTGCGCAGCGAATACGCTACCACCGAGGCCAATTTGATCACTACCGATTCAATTTTCAATAAGGATTATTTTTCAGTTTATCCGAGCGCCTTCGTTACGTATAAGCCAAGTCAGAAAAACTCTTGGAAGGCTACTTACAGCCGCCGTATCAACAGGCCTCGTCGAAACGCGCTAAATCCTTTTCCGAATTACGATGACCCAAGAAACGTCCGAATCGGTAACCCCGACTTGGATCCAGAGTATTCCGACAGCTATGAGATCGAGAATATGCGATACATTGGGAAGTTTTCTTTGACATCTACTTTGTATGCGAGGTTGACCAAAGATAATATCCAAAGATATCGTCGAGTTACAAATGATAGTCTGCAGATTACAGTTGTTACCTGGGAGAATTTGGCCTATGCCCGCAACTATGGCGGCGAATTCATTCTGAATGGCTCTCCTTTCAAGTGGTGGAACATAACCCTGAGCACAAACATTTATTACAATATGTTAAGCGCTAAGAACCTTCAAGAGGATTTATCATCCGATTCTTGGACGGCTTCTGGTCGTGTCTTCACCACATTCAAGCCATTCAAGAACACAGACCTGCAAGTAACATATTTCTATCGTCCAAGAATGAAAGTCACGCAAGGTACAATGAAGGACATGCAAATGTTGACCATCGCGGCAAGCAGAAAAGTGTTGAAAGAAAAAGGAGTTTTCTCAGTTCGGGTTTCCGACCCATTCAATACCCAGCGTTTCGGTTTTGAGTTCGAGGATGTGACATACTCCCAGGATTTCACCCGCAAGCGCCAAAGTCGTTTTGTTACGTTCTCCTTTACCTATCGCTTTGGCGAATTGCGTGATCGTGACCAGCAGCGTATGCGCGACCGCTCAAGGGATGATATGGATTTGGAAGGTTAAGGATTAAGTACAGGTCATCCGAAAAGCGATGAGAACACCTCGTCGACTTTGCTTACGGGCACCAGTTGTATTTTCCCTTTGGCTTCCTTCTCCAAGCCTTTCATGTTATACTTGGAAAAGTAAATTTTTTCAAATCCCATTTTTTCCGCTTCGCGGATTCTTTGGTCGATGCGATTTACAGGTCGGATTTCACCACTCAAACCCACTTCACCTGCAAAGCAAACACGAGCGGGCAATGCAACGTCTTCGCTTGAACTCAGCACTGAGCAAATCACAGCCAAGTCGGTTGCAGGATCCTCTACTTTGATACCTCCGGCTATGTTCAAGAAAACGTCTTTTGCAGCCAAGCGGAATCCGCATCTTTTTTCCAAAACAGCCAATAGCATATTGAGTCGGCGTAAATCGAAACCGGTAGAGGATCTTTGAGGTGTTCCGTACACAGCGGAGCTGACTAGGGCTTGGACCTCGATAAGCAAAGGTCGTAGTCCCTCCATAGTGCTCGCAATGGCGATGCCGCTCAATTGCTCATCAATGTGTGAGAGAAGAACTTCGCTAGGGTTCTGTACTTCTGACAAACCTGATGAGGCCATTTCATAAATTCCGATTTCAGCAGTCGAGCCAAAACGGTTCTTGGTGGAACGCAATACGCGGTACACATGATGGCGATCTCCTTCGAATTGTAAAACCGTATCTACCATGTGCTCCAAAACCTTGGGTCCTGCAATGGTTCCGTCTTTTGTGATGTGCCCGATAAGGAAAACAGGTGTGGACGTTTCTTTGGCGAACTTCAAAAGGTCGCCAGCGCAGCCACGGATTTGTGATACGGTTCCCGGCGCTGATTCGATATCGGAGGAGAATAGCGTCTGAATGGAATCAATTATTACAAGCTGAGGTTTCAGCGATTGAATATGTTTGAAAATAGATTGGGTATTGGTCTCGGTCAGAATATAGCACTCGGTATTGGATGATCCAATGCGCGAGGCTCGAATGCTGATCTGTTGTTCGCTTTCTTCGCCGGATACGTAAAGCACTTTCATGCCCTTGGAGCGCATGGCTATTTGCAGCATGAGTGTGGATTTACCTATTCCTGGTTCACCACCAACCAAAACCAATGCACCGGGTACAAGTCCGCCACCCAACACCCTGTTCAACTCTTTTCCCGGAAGATTGATTCGAGTCAATTTGTCGGGCTCTATTTCACCCAGCAATTGAGGTATTGCTTGTCTGCCGCCATCTTCTCGGGATGCTGAGGCGCGCCATGCGGGTATTTGCGATGGCCCTTGTTGGATTACCTCTTCAACATAGGTGTTCCATTCACCGCAATTGGCACACTTGCCTATCCATTTTGGAGCGGAAGCTCCACAGTTCTGGCAGAAAAAAGCCGACTTGGTTTTGGCCATGAAATACTATTGTACTTTGTAAAATTCCTTCTGCAGAACCGAGGTCCCGCTTTCATTGTCTGCCGCAATGTACAATCTGCCGTCTTCTAATTCCACAAACTCCCATTTTGGTACAAGGTTGTTGTCGGAGACGATGGTATCATTGTTCCCGGAAATGAAATCAAGATTAAGAAATGCCTTGAATACGTTGGCATCAACTCCGAAACTCGCAACAATATTGGTGTCGACCTTGTCGGTGTGGGAATATATGTTGCCAACGGTGTCAATTGAAAAGTCCTTTGTGCCAACATCTGGATAAGCGGATCCGCAAGTAGGCGCAGCGGAAAAGTTATAGACGGTATAAAGTCGGTCGCCCTTGAAAATCCAATACTCTTGGAAGTAATATTTTTCAATGTTACCACTTCCAGTATTACAGCCAAAGTATGGGACGATCCCCAAATGGTTTCGCTTCCATGTCCCCTGAAGCTCTTCTTTCATTTTTTTGGATGAACGCAAAAACATGTTATCCTCGCATCCACTGGACAACAACAGTGCTCCCAAAAACAGCACACAAGTGGGTATAAAGAAGATCTTTTTGGTGGTCATTGTTACAAATTTAATACTAAACGGATATTAAACGGTTGGTCAGGGGTCATTTATTGCCGCTGTTCAGGATTCTATTTTCGATCTCGGTGGTAGAATAGCCTTCTATTATGGGAATCGTAACCACTTTGCCTCCACTAGAGGCGACAAAATCGTGACCTACTATTTCAGAAATTACATAGTCGCCACCTTTCACCAATACATCCGGGCAAACCAATTCGATTAATTTTTCCGGGGTATCTTCTTCAAACAAAACCACCGCATCCACAAACGACATGCTGGCTAATAAGAATCCTCTGGATTTTTGATCCGTAATGGGTCTGCTCGGTCCCTTCAATCGGGAAACAGACAGATCAGAATTCAATCCTACTACCAACTTGGTTCCCAAATCTGAAGCCTTGGCGAGATAATCCGCGTGACCTAAATGGAGTATGTCGAAACAGCCGTTTGTAAATACTATTTTTTGGCCGTCTTCCCGCCACTTTGAAACGGTTTCAGCCATCGTAGGCCAATCTTGAATCTTGCTTTTTACGATTTCAACATGGTTCATCTCAAAGGTTGTTTGTTTTTTCATTTCGCATAAGCATGAAAAATGCTCCAGCACCCAAAATCATAATCAAAAGCGTTTGGGATGTGTGCACCAAGGTGGCGTACGCGATACCGTCTGTTGATGTGACTCCAAAAATCTGCAAACCCTGGGACACGACGTAGTGGAAGGCTCCTATACCACCTTGAACGGGGGCTGACATTCCCAAGCCGCCTACTACAGTGATAAACAATCCGGTCATAGCATCTAGTTGACTGGTCGCCTCCAAACAAAAGAAACAAACATAGGTCATCAGGAAATAGCAAAACCAAATAAGCAACGTATGAAATACGAACCAGCCGTTGTTTTTCATTTTCAATACAGTTCCAAGTCCTTCAACAACCGAACGTATAATCTGAGAAATCTTGTTTCGTAAACGGCTTTCCTTGTTTCGTACGAACCAAATCAATCCAAGTGAAGAGGTGAGCAATGCAAAGCAAGCTGCAATCGCCAGCAAAACGAAATTGTCTCCTACTTTCAAAGAAATTGGGTGAATCAGGTTTTGGTCAAGAAAAGTGTACAGGGTCTGGAATTCGAAAATCGCCACAATCAACATGCATATGAAAAGCATCATCACATCAATTGCGCGCTCCACAATCACGGTGCCAACCAAGCCGGTAAAAGGCACTTTTTCGGACTTGTTCAGGGAGGCACAACGAGTTATCTCACCAATGCGTGGAATGGCTAGGTTTGCAAGGTATCCTACTAGTAATGCGTATAAGGTGTTTGAAGTGCGAGGAGAGTGGCCTAATGGTTCGATTAATATTTTCCAGCGAATGGCTCTGCTTACGAGAGCCACTAATGAAATCAAAATGGAGAGCGATAGCCAAAAAGGGTTGGCCACACGCATCCTATGCATTACATCACCAATGTTTTCGTTTCTAAATGCCAACCACAACAATCCAATTCCTATTGCCAAAAAAAGCAGGTATTTGACGATGGATTTTAGGTTTTTCAACGAGCTGATTTTAGATCACACGGTTGTTGTCGTCCGGAAAGGCCAAGGCTGGCTTGAAGGATTTCGCCTTTTCAAAGTCCATAGTAGCGTATGATACAACAATAATGATGTCCCCAACCTGAACCCTTCTAGCGGCAGGTCCGTTCAGGCAAACCGTTCCGCTGTTTCGTTCTCCGCGTATCACGTAAGTTTCGAAACGTTCACCGTTGTTGATATTTAAAACATGCACCATTTCGTTCTCGATCAAATTGGCAGCTTCCATGAGGGCCTCGTCCAACGTGATGCTGCCTACGTAATGCAGCTCGGCCTGGGTAACCTTGGCGCGATGAATTTTTGATTTTAGAATTTGGATTTCCATCGGCACAAAGTTATGGTTTAAATTGGTTTTGGCGTACCGATTACAATAGTTCCACGTTGTCGATGAGCCTTGTGGTCGAGGCTTTTACAGCGATGAAAACCCTGGATTTTTTTTCTTTGGAAATGGATGCCACTGGCTGAAGGGAATCCGCATCAGCAAACTCTAAATACTCGACTTTGAATAGTCCAGAGGCTTCAATCGATTTTATCATTTCGTTTTTAGCTCCATCTGGGCCTAAGTCGTCAATTAAGCCTTTGGCTTTTGACAAGTTCTGGAAAATGATCGGTGCGGCGCTACGTTCATTGGGGGAGAGTCTGACATTCCGAGAGCTTTTAGCCAATCCATCGGGTTCACGGATGGTTTCACAGCCAACTATACGGATGGGCAAGTTGGCCTGCTGAACCATGGACCTGATGATTGCCAACTGCTGGAAATCCTTTTCGCCGAAATAGGCGACATCCGGTTTAACGATATCAAACAAGCGGAAAACAACTGTAGCAACCCCTTTGAAATGACCTGGTCTATGCGCGCCCTCCATGACTTTTTCCAAAGGGCCAAACTCAAAATCGGGTGAAATCAGCCCTTCAGGGTAAATTTCAGGTACACTCGGATGGAAAAGTAAATGGCAACCAGCTTGTACCAAAAGGCTCCAATCATTTTCAGGTGTCCTAGGGTAATGAAGCAGGTCATTTGGGTCGTTAAATTGGGTTGGGTTCACAAAAATGCTTGAAGCAACCCAATCGCATTCCGTTAATGCCTTGTTTATTAATGATATGTGTCCATAGTGAAGGGCACCCATTGTTGGTACGAAACCAACAACCTCGCCACGGCTCCTTGCCATCTCAACTTGAGTTCTAACCTCGGACACCTTAAGGGCTTCTATCATCACAAAATCTTCAATATTAAGGCAATGATAAGATATTATTCAAAGATTTAAGTTTTGATCAATTTTGACTTACCACCAATTCTAATAGAGCACAACAAACAGAAAATTAATCAGTTAAAGAGCCACAAAAGACTCAATTATATTTCAGCCAAACCCCTTGATGTATTGTATAAAGACTATATATTCACTATCTTTGCATAGAACACCCCATATTCCTGATAAGTTATGAAGAAGACCAAAGTCCTTTACATCTCCCACGACATATACCCTTACATGGAATCTAGTGATATGGGTCGAATCTCCCGATATCTACCTCAGGGGATCCAGGAGCGTGGTAAGGAAATCAGGACTTTCATGCCCCGTTTTGGTCTCATAAACGAGCGCAGAAACCAACTGCATGAAGTTATTCGACTTTCTGGGATGAACCTGATAATCGAGGATAGTGATCACCCACTCATCATAAAAGTTGCCTCCATCCAGTCTGCCAGGATGCAGGTTTATTTTATCGATAACGAAGAGTATTTCCAAAGAAAAGCCACCTTCAGGGATGCCAAGAAGAAGTTTTTCAAGGATAATGACGATCGCACCGTTTTCTTTTGCCGCGGGGTATTGGAAACCGTGAAAAAACTTGGTTGGAGCCCTGACGTTATCCACTGCCATGGTTGGATGACCAGCCTCGTCCCTTTGTTGGTTAAAACCTCATATAAGGACGATCCAATTTTCCGCGATGCCAAAGTGGTTTATTCCGTTTACGATGACCAATTCGAGGAGTCCTTTAGCCCCAACTACCAGGCAAAAGTGATGATGGATGGCATGGCTACTGCTGATTTGAAGGATTTGAAAACCCCTACTTGGACAGGAATCACCTTGAATGCCATAGCCCATTCGGATGGTGTAATCCAAGGTAGTGAAGTGATGAGCCCGTCGTTGGCCTCCTTTGCAAAGAAGCCTGGAAAACCTTTCTTGGGTTTCAAAAACACTGAAGAATACATCGACGCATACAACTCTTTTTACGACGAGTTGCTCGTTGAGGATGCAGTTGCCGCCGGCTAACCTTCCAATTGCCGCAAACATCTACCTTTGCCCCATGAAATCAACTATAAACAGGGTTTTCATCCTGGTGGCTATTGTTTGCGGTATGGCGTCATGTTCTGAACCGGATTCCATTGGAATGGATTTGCTAGCCCCCGACCAGCCCGGAGTTTTTTATACCGACACATTCTCGTTGGAGTGTTCGTCGATTCGTGAAGATTCCTTGCGGAGCGATGAGGTGACCACCGCTTTTAATTTGGCAGGTTCTTATGCTGACCCGGTTTTTGGAGGAACAGTTGCGGGCTTCTTCTCAGAAGTAAGACTTCCCAACAACAACACTACGTTCACTTTTGGAACATCACCTGTGTTAGACTCAGTTGTGTTGACACTCGCTTACGCGGATTACTATGGAGACACCACCACGCCGATGAATTTTAAGGTGTTTGAGCTTGATGATAAAATGGTAATCGATTCCAATTATTATACCAATGATACCGTTGCATTAAAGCGCTTATTGTTCTCCAGCAACGTAACAATCAGACCCAAAGACAGCGTTGCCGTAGACGGCGCCAAACGCGCACCCCATTTGAGATTGAAGCTTGACGATGCTTTTGGTAATGATTTTCTGAATGCCCCTAGTTCTTCTTACTTGAATAACACAGCCTTCATCGATTTCTTCAATGGAATACATGTTACCGCAGATGCAAATTCTGTGGCGGGCCAAGGAGTCATAGCCTCATTCAATCTTTTGGCCTCCATGTCAAAGCTGACTTTTTATTACAAAAACGGTACCGACACTACCCGCCGAACAGCAAATTTTGAAATTAACTCTGGGTGTCCGCGTTTTAATGCCTTCCAACACGACTACACAATTGCACAGTTCGGAGGTACATTTCCCGTTTCTGGAAATGATAAGCTCTACGTCCAATCCATGTCAGGCCTCAAGGCGCGAGTGAAAATCCCTCATCTTCGCAACTTGGCTGCCAATGGACCAGTCGCTATCAACAAAGCAGAATTGATAATACCGGTAACAGAGAATGGTACATTCAAGAACCATAACGCACTATTGCTTTTCGGAGTTGACTCACTAGGAAAAGAAGCCATCATTCCCGATGTATTGGAGTCACCAACCTATTATGGAGGTTCCTACGATGCAATTGCAGCAGCATATAAGTTCAACTTGAACAGGTATGTGCAAAAGCTTATTTCCAATCCAAGTCTCAATGATTATGGGCTCAGTATCGTTTCTAGTGGAGGCGCCCTGAATTCATTCCGCACCATAGTGCCTGGGCCATCGACTCCTTCGGGCGAAAAAATACGTTTGAAAATCACTTATTCCGTTCTCAATTGATATTTCCATGTGTGGAATCGTTGCCTATTTAGGAACCAAGGAGGCTTATCCAATCGTAATGAAGGGACTTCAGCGCCTCGAATATCGCGGCTATGACAGTGCTGGAATCGCCTTGATAAATAACGGACTGCATGTCTATAAAAAGGCAGGCAAAGTTTCCGATTTAGCCGAGTTCACAAAAGACAAGGACGTAGCCGGCTCAGTGGGTATGGGTCATACGCGCTGGGCCACTCACGGAGAGCCCAACGATCGCAACGCTCATCCGCACTATTCGGAGTCAAAGAACTTTGCCATCATCCACAATGGCATCATTGAAAACTACGCATCAATCAAGGCTGAGCTGATTAATCGTGGACACCACTTTTCGAGCGACACGGATACGGAGGTGTTGATTCATCTCATTGAAGACATCTCCAATAATCTGAATGTTGATCTTCAAGAGGCTGTCCGACTGGCTTTGGGTGAGGTTGTGGGTGCATATGCCATTGTGATCATGTCTCGCTTGGAGCCGCGCAAGCTAATCGCTGCTCGCAAAGGAAGCCCTATAGTAATCGGAATTGGGCAAGATGAATACTTCGTTGCATCAGATGCTACTCCAATCGTCGAATATACCAAGAACGTGGTCTATTTGAATGATGGTGAAATGGCTATCATAGGCAACGGAGACTTCACTGTTAAAACCATCGATAACCAAATCAAGGTTCCTTACGTGCAGGAGCTGGAGATGCAATTGGAGATGTTGGAAAAAGGAGGTTATGAGCATTTCATGCTCAAAGAAATATACGAGCAACCGCGCTCCATTTGGGACAGTATGCGTGGACGTATCGATGCAAGAAGCAGGAGGCTGCGCCTGGGTGGGGTAGGCGATTTTGAAAACAAGTTTGTCAACGCAAAGCGAATCATTATTGTAGGTTGTGGCACTTCGTGGCATGCTGGACTTGTAGGCGAATATCTCATCGAGGATTTGGCTCGAATCCCAGTTGAAGTTGAATATGCTTCTGAATTCAGATATCGCAATCCTATCATCAATGAGGAGGATGTGGTGATTGCCATTTCCCAATCCGGTGAAACTGCCGATACGTTGGCTGCAATCGAGCTTGCTAAGTCCAAGGGCGCCACAATATTTGGCGTATGCAACGTTGTTGGTTCAAGTATACCTAGGGCCACACATGCGGGGGCTTACACTCACGCCGGTCCTGAAATCGGTGTTGCTTCCACCAAAGCATTCACTGCACAAGTAACGGTGCTTACATTGCTTGCGCTCCAAATAGCATGGAAGAAGGGTACCATAACCGATTCAAGGTTTCAAACTTTGTTAAGCGAGTTGGAAAGTATTCCGGAAAAGGTGACCCGCGCATTGGACGCTAACGACGAAATACGTCAACTGGCTGCCAAATTCAAAGATGCTCGTAACTTTCTGTATTTAGGTAGGGGATATGGATTCCCTGTTGCTTTAGAAGGCGCACTCAAACTTAAGGAAATCTCATACATACATGCCGAGGGTTATCCTGCAGCTGAAATGAAGCATGGTCCCATCGCACTGATAGATGAGGAAATGCCCGTTGTTGTTATTGCCACTAAGAACAGCTCATATGAGAAGGTTGTGAGCAATATTCAGGAAGTCAAAGCGCGTAAAGGCATCATCATCGCGATTGTTACCGAAGGTGATGAGGAGGTTCGTAAAATTGCCGACCATGTCTTGGAGATTCCTGAGACCGATGAACTGCTCATTCCGCTAGTATCTGTGGTGCCACTTCAATTGCTTTCTTACCACATTGCCGTGATGCGCGGTTGCAATGTCGATCAGCCTCGGAACCTGGCCAAGTCTGTCACCGTTGAGTAGAATAGGGCAATAAAATCCTTGCGAATGAATTTTCGTTTTGCATTAATGCTGACGCTTTTGTTTTGTCAAGAGGCAAGGGCATCTGATACTGTTGTGGATTTCACCCCATATAACTGCTTAACTACTGGCTATGATACTGTGGTGCAATTTGTGCCAAACGATAGGCTAGTCATCATAAACAGAGCCCCAGGACCATTCCCTGCCCAATACTTCAGGGAAAGAAACGGCATCGTGGTTGATACCATCATCAGTTCTTATGGAGACACTATGTGGAACACGGTTATTGGACCAGGAGACACGCTAATTTCTATTCGGGTTTGGGCAATGCCGGGCGCGTGTTATGGCCAACAATATCACTTGCAAACTGCCACTCAACTTAACCAAGTTGAGGAATTGGCTTTTATACGGCTTGTGAATCGTCAACTAATAATCGGTAACATCGAACGGATGGGCCATCTATATGTTTACGATTTATCAGGTAAGCGGCTCATGTCAAATTCAATCCACCCTGCTGAAAAAACGATGGTTGATTTGCAAAACCTGAAGTCAGGTTGGGTGGTTATCGTGTTGGATTATGATAGCAAAAACCTTCGTAGGAAATTCCTGCTTCCATAAACTATCCCCCAAAGTTCAATTCTAAATCAAGTACCACGAAGCCCATCCCATCCTTGCGCTTTCAAGGGTGTTTCGTGGTCTGACTTATCTACCAATGCAAGTCCCGCTTCCGCAGATGTGATATGGCCTATGAAATGAATGCCAGATAATTCACGGGCCTTTTCGTAATCACTTTGTCGGATGGTAAATAGAAGCTCATAATCCTCGCCACCGTTCATTGCGGCCAATGTAGGATTGAGGTTCAGTTCTTCCGCGATTCGAGCGGTTTCAACATCGATCGGAATTTTTTCCTCGTAAATCCTGCAGCCCTTGGCCGATGAATCACAAATGTGAAAAAGTTCGGAAGCAAGTCCGTCGCTGATGTCAATCATCGATGTTGGTATGATTCCCAAATTATCCAAAGCGTCAATAACGTCTTTTCTTGCCTCGGGCTTCAGTTGTCTCTCAACAACGTAGTCTGCTCCGGTCAAGTCGGGTTGGATTTTCGGATTTTCCAGGAAGATCTTCTTCTCCCGATCTAAGATTTGTAGGCCGATAAATGCTGCACCCAAGTCGCCACTTGCACAGATGATGTCGTTAACCTGCGCTCCATTCCTGTACGAAATGCGCTTTTCCGTTGTTTTGCCTATAGCTGTTATATTGATCACCAATCCAGACAAGGATGATGATGTATCGCCTCCTATAAGATCAATGCCATGCCTTTCGCAAGCCAAATGCATCCCTTCGTAAAGCTCCTCCACGGCCTCCAAAGAGATCCTATTGGAAAGACCCAATGAAACAACAATATGCGTGGGCTTTCCGTTCATTGCATAAATATCGCTCAGATTAACCATCACGGATTTGTAACCAAGGTGCTTGAGGGGGCAATATGACAAGTCAAAATGAATGCCTTCCAAAAGCATATCGGTTGTGACCAATTCATAATGGTCACCTCTGTTTATCACAGCACAATCATCGCCGATTCCTTTGATTGTATCAGGGTTCTTACAGGTGATGGATGAGGATATGTGTCGAATGAGTCCAAATTCACCCATTTCGCCCAATTCGGTGCGGCTATTTGCGTTTTCAAACATGTCGTTAAAATCAAGCCCAAAGTTAAACACACTGAACACTATTCGTATATTCGATGAATGGAGGATTATTACAGGATCCTTGGTGTTGAATCAGGAGCTAGCCAAGAAACCATCCGTAAGGCATGGCTCGATATGGCCCATCGGCATCATCCAGATCATAATGGTGGAGATCAGGCATCGAATGACCTTTTTATTTCCATTAGGGAGGCCTATAGGGTGCTTTCATCTCCAGACCTAAGAGCTTCATACGATAATAGCCTAAATGCGGATCAAATAAAATCCAATGCCAGACCCTATTTCAAGGTAAAAAGTGACAGGGGAAGCTTGGGAATTTTCAGCGAAATACGCTTGGATTATTCCTACATAGGGAATGGAATGCTATTCAGGCGGCCAGCTTTTGATGGTTTTCGAATTGCCACAAGGCCATACGTGTCCCACCGAATGGTGATAGTAGACGGTAGTGTGGTAAAGGAAACCACATTGACTTTTATAATCGTTCCTTTAAAGCCCGGTTTGTTGCAAATTGATCCCGCCTCCATCATGATTTCCGGAGAGGTGTTTTTATCAGACAAGATTCAGATAGCAGCTTTCCCGACCAGATGCGCCTTTATGAAAAATGCCATGGCTGAAGGCAAGCCATTGGAATTCGACCTGTTCCGAACAATTCCAGCAAAAGGGGGGCGGTTTCCAATTGGTGAGAGCAAAGCCAGTCACCTTGTCTTGGTTCCTCGCAGTAAAGCAGCTAGGGTCTTTCACGGATTAGGCATCTGCATGAAAGTGGTTTTTACCCTTTGGGGCGGTATGTTTTGGGCAACTTATTTGTCCTTTCCCGCATTGCTGGGTGCAACAATTGGTAATCTTGTGGGTGGAATCAATGTGCATTTAATGTACTACTTGGCAGGGGTGAAATCGCGCGGTTCGGGTGCAAGACAAGCATCCTTGGTTTCGGATTACTTGGAATACGGATACGCTGAGGGGCGAGGGTTTTTATGGCCATTGAACAAAACCGGTATTGTTGATAGAGTAATGAAAGCGCTTTTGTAGTGTATGTGTGATATAAAAACGATTAAATTCGCCGCCAAAGAATTAATAATCTGTAAAGCCCATTCCAATGTATAAACCTAATTCGTTTCTTTATGCCTGCGTTGCAGCTTTTTTGATTTTTTCAGGTTGTTCCTCCTCCCGTAAATCGACCGTTGAGGATATTCCAAGTGTTGAGGCCACTGTTGATGCGAATGATTCGGTTAAAGAGCCCGCGACCTACAGGGGATCAGATCCGATTTCACACAATCTGATTCATACCAAGTTACAGGTTTCCTTTGATTGGTCGAAAAGCCAGTTGAACGGTTCTGCCGAAATAACGTTGAAGCCTCATTTCTACCCGCAAAAGATGTTGTTTTTGGATGCTAGAGGGATGGAGGTCAAAGGGGTTAAGCTAGTGCTCAGTGGATCCAAGCAGGACTTGGTTTACGAATATCGCAACGACTCCATTTG
Source organism: Bacteroidia bacterium (assembly GCA_023262505.1). GTDB lineage: Bacteria > Bacteroidota > Bacteroidia > AKYH767-A > OLB10 > JALRAP01. The sequence continues at coordinate 56,261 of JALRAP010000001.1, read as the reverse complement.
CATTACCATGGATCGTACCTATACAGCCCGTGATACCTTCAAAGTTCTTGTGGATTATGTCGCCCGTCCGGAATCTTTGCCCAAAGGTGGTAGTGATGCCATCTCCGGTGATAAAGGGTTGTATTTCATCAATGCTGATGGAAGCGATCCGAAAAAGCCTCGTCAGATTTGGACGCAAGGCGAGACTCAATCGAGTTCTGTTTGGTTTCCAACCATAGATAGACCCAACCAAAAAACAACACAGGAAATTTACATAACCGTTGATACTTCTTTCGTAACACTCAGCAATGGAAAGCTTATCAGCTCTGTTTTTGAAAATGCCAAAGGAGTGAGAACCGACTATTGGAAGCAGGATTTGCCTCACGCGCCTTATCTATTCATGATGGCAATTGGAAAATACGCCGTTGTTAAGGACAAGTGGCGAAATATGGAGGTCTCCTACTATGTAGAGCCTGAGTACGCTGCCTATGCCAAAGGAATTTTCAACCATACGCCCGAGATGTTGGAATTTTTCTCTAAGAAATTCGGTGTCGATTATCCTTGGGAGAAATACGCACAGGTTGTGGTTAGGGATTATGTTTCTGGCGCAATGGAAAACACCTCAGCCACCATTTTTGGAGAGTTTGTTCAAAAAGACGACAAGGCTTTGTATGATGACTCGAATGATGATATTGTAGCGCATGAGCTCTCTCATCATTGGTTTGGAGACTTGGTGACCTGTGAGTCGTGGTCCAACCTGCCTCTCAATGAATCGTTCGCTACATATTGCGAGTATTTGTGGAATGAATACAAGTACGGTCGCGATCATGCCGATTGGACATTGAACTCTGATTTGAAAAGCTATTTGCAAGAGGCCCGCAGCAAGCAAGTCAACCTTATTCGTTTTGAATACGACGACAAGGAAGATATGTTCGATAGGCATTCATACCAAAAGGGCGGACGGATTTTACATATGCTGCGTCGCGCTGTTGGGGATGATGCGTTTTTTGCAGCGCTCAAATTATATCTTGACCAAAATCGATTCGGTGCGGCCGAAGTGCATCATTTGCGTTTGGCATTTGAAAAGACCACTGGCCAAGACATGAATTGGTTCTTCAACCAATGGTTTCTAGACAAAGGCCATCCCGTTTTAGAAGTATCATACGCTTACAACGCCGAAACTGGAACTCAAAGTGTGTCAGTTGATCAAAAGCAGGATTTCTCTACAACCCCACTTTACCGATTGCCTGTTGAAATTGATATTTACACGGCATCAGGCGTAAAGCGTCATTCTGTTGTTGTTGATCGCTCTTCTCAGACTTTTGAGTTTAAATGTGCTGAAAAACCAATGCTGGTGAATTTTGACGCAAACAAATCACTACTCTGCACAAAAACAGACAATCACGACGACGAGGAATTCGCTTTTATGTTTAGAAAGGCACCCCTGTTACTAGATCGAGTGGAAGGTCTTAGTAGGATGACAAGAGATGTCAGAAGCGGTTCTTTATCTGCGGAGGTTGTTAAGGAGGCCCTTGATGACGCTTATTACGGAATTAGAAGCATGGCAATCAAATCTTGCAAGCCTATTGCTGGTCAGGTCAAGGATAAGATCCTGCAGTTGGCTTCCAATGATCCCTATCCCTCCGTTAGAGCTGATGCCTTTGACTTTTTATTATCTGTTTTTCCTAAAGATCCAGCAGTCCTTGCTCTAGCTAACCAGTCATTAAATGGAAAATCTTATAAAGTAACCAGCGCTTCCCTTGCGTATATTTTGGACGCAGACAAGAGTCGTGGTATGGAATTATTGAAGGGTTGGGAGCTGGAGAAAAATTCCGTCATGAGGTCGATGGTTTCCGGATTTTATGTCAAGTATGGCGACGATAATCAATACTCATACATGGCTGCATTCCTTGAAGGATCTCAAGGCTTCGAGTCGTATTCCGCAGTTCAGTCGTTTGGAAAATTCATCATGCGCTGCTCGGCAAAAAATGCATCCTTGGGAATCGGTATCATCGCCAAAACAGCTTATTCGCATCCACAATGGTTTGTGCGTTTGGCAGCCTCGCAGGCCTTGGCGGAAGTGGCCAAATCTTATGGTAAAGAGAGGTTAGCTCAAAATGGCGGAGTGGATAGCGAAGTGGAAATGGTTCGAAGTTCGGCTTCTACTGTGTTGGATGATGTTAAAGCCAAAGAAACCGATCCCAATCTGTTGCGTTTCTATAGTCGATGAATCCCTCCAGTCAAATAATTTTCAAAGAGAGACAAACATTCTCTCGGCTTTGGTTTTTGTTAATCTTGTTTCTGGTGCCTGTCCTGGTTTATACCAAATTCCAAGGTGAAGGGGTTGATTTTGTGGATTTGCTCATATCGATTTCGGTAATCGTAGGCCTTTCTGTCTTATTTGTTTTTTCAAAATTAGAGACAACAATAACCTACAATGAAATTCAATACAGGTTGTTCCCTTTTCAATGGAATATGAGAAAGATATCAAAGGACCAAATAGCTGAGGCTTTTGTTCGTAAATACAGTCCCTTGTTTGAATATGGCGGGTGGGGATTACGATGGGGAATAAACGGGAAAGCCATCAATATTCGTGGGAATATGGGGATTCAGGTGGTCTTGAAAAGCGGCTCCCGTATACTTATTGGGACATCAAATGCCTTAGGGGCCAAGAAGGCTTTGGAAAAACTTACCGAACATCCAACGACTTGATTCTTTTTGAGGCCTTTGAGCTGAAAGGGCCGTTTCCTTCTACCAAAATCTTGTAAACGGATATTGCCGATGCATTATCCCCCTTTTGCTCATAGGATTGACCAATATAAAATAGTGCTTCGTCAGAATGCTTGCTTCCTTTCTTGCGAACCTCGGTCAAGTTTGTTAAAGCCGCATCATATCTTTTCAAATGGTATAAGCACATGCCTTTGTGGAACATGGCATCCACATCGGAAGGATTTGCGTTCAAAATGGTTTCAAAACTTAATAGGGCATTTGCATAATCACCTTTCTTGAATTGTGCATAGGCATCTGCAGCGGTGTTTTCCTTTTTAGATTTCGACCTGTCGTATGTTACTGCAACCTCTGCATTGGCAATATTGGAGTTTGAAGCTGCTGACGGAGCTGAAGCACCTGGAGTTCTTGATCCTCGACCGGCTGATTGTTTTGTAATTGAAACATTGCTGCCGGATTGCGTGGTTTTTTGATCGGGTTCAATGGTAACCGCAAACGCGTTATCCGATTCTGACTTTTCAGATAAATTAAGGTTCTCGTCCTTACTGAAAACGTATCCTTCATTATCGGTTGAGCCAGCAGCAATAATGTCTTTGAGCTCTTCTGATGGTGCTGGAATTTCCTCAAGACGCTCCTCATTATTCTTTTCTGCGACAACGGCATCATTACTTTCGATTACTGTGTTCTTAACACCCTTGGACACTTCTGATAAAGGCGAATTTGAGAAGGAAGCCGTATCAGGTTCAAGCTTTGCAACTGGTTGGGCATTTGAAACTTTTTCATCCTTTTGATTTGGTGAGGTGTTCAAAGCTTGTTCTTGAACCGTAGCATTTTTTGACTGTTGAACGGCAAAATAGGAAAGTGCAATTACAGCTGCAAGTGAGGCGGCCATGGCCAAGTATCTGAAAGGCGATGTTTGGGTTGTGGAATTTCCCGAATGGGGGTTGAAGTGTTGGGATAATTCGTTCAATACGGAATCGTCATGTAGGGAAGATAAGCCCTCAAGTGCTTCACTACAAAGCGCGCAGTCAACCAGGTGTTTCTCTACCAAATGCATGTCAGATCGTTTCAATATCCCGTCGCGGTAATTCAAAAGCATGCGACGTTCAATACAGCCTGTCTCTGTAAAAAGTTCTTTATTCAAATTCGTTTTCATGGCTGCTTCGGGTCATGTGTATTTTAATGTTCCTTTTGCCGTTTTGGATGTGGCTTTTCACTTCATTCATGGTGAAGCCTGTTATTTTTGAAACATCCTGATAGCAATATTTTTTCAAGTAGAATAAATCGATGCAGGTGCGTTGCTCATCATTTAGTTTTGCTATAGCTTCTTCCATCAATTGCATCATCCCTTCTTGCTTGGATGAGTCATGCTCTTCTCCCCCTCGGTGAAGAATCTTTTCTCCTGGGCCTTCATCATCGTCGATGTAAACCATGGCCCTACGGCTTCTAAGCTGCATCAAGCAGTAATTGCGGGCAACCGTATGTATCCAATAACTGAATTTCTGAACATCATGCTTTTTAAGGTCGTCCATCGCTTTTTCGAAAATGCTTATGGTTGCATCCTTGCTATCATCTTGGTTTTTCAGATATTTCATACACACACCGAATACCAGATGAGAATACCGGTCAAAAAGGATACCGATTTTTTTTCGGTCGCCCGAACGCTTGTAATCGGCGATTAATTCGCTGTCATCCGCGTTTTCGTTCCTTTTCCTGTTAATCAGCCACATAAAATATCTAGTAAATGGATAGGTGCTAGATGAGTGCACGGCTCTTATTCCATAAGCCTGCTCCAAATTTCATCTCAAAAGTTAAGCTTTTTTAGTTTTTTGGGCAAGAATGATGAAAACCACCAAAATAGCGGTAATACATATGGCTATTCTGACCCAATCTTTATCGACTAGGAAAAAAGCACTGATAACCATGCTGGTAAGCATAAACAGGATGGCTTTCATTTTGGTTGATTTAGTCATCCCTCTGCCTTTGTGGTAGTCAATTATTTGCTGGCCCACATGTTTATTCCCTACCAACATACGCAAGAACCTCCAAGAGCCCCGGGCAAAGCAGTATGTGGCTATTAGGAAGAATACCAATGAGGGCATCAGCGGGATAAAAAAGCCCAAAATGCCGATTGCCACAAAAAGCAATCCTACACCTACCCAAATTTTCTTGATAATTCGGTCGGTCATGATTTTTTAAATTCTATGGATTTAGGCAAACTCATTTTTCATCGGCAAACTTGGAGTATTCTATGATAGCGGCCTTCATTTCTTCAACGTTTTTGCGCAAGTGAGGGGAGGGTATTCCTAACAACAAAATGCATTGATTGGCAAACTTTAATTGAGCCTTTACAGAACTTAAATCTGTGGTTTGATCTTTTTCGGAATGTTGCATTAGCTGAAGGCTACCATGGTAAATCAAGTTTGAGGCCATGTTAAATAAATCCACCTCAACAGACTCTTTGACTTTACGTTCGCCTGGGTTGAATCCCAAAATCCTAGATGCTTCCACAATGGTCTTGTTTACAGTGTCCATTTCAAGCCAGTTGGCAATTGTATCAGCATACATGAATTTTTGGCCTTTTGAATCTGGTTGGTATTTCCAATTAGGCTTTCGGTAGTCAGCTAATTTCACCGGAAAATGTAGGAGTTGCCAAGCTGGATCGAAAGCATAATGGTCTTCGATGAAAACCGAAGGCTCAGTGAAAAAATAAGTATCGTTGAACGATTTTACATATTTACCTGACTCGTTTAAAACTCCAGCGCCCCAGGTAACATCTATTAAACGCCATTCTCCTTTTATGTTTACCGTGTTCCATGCGTGCCCTTCTGGCACATATCTACCAAACTCACGGCAATGCCCAGCAACTACAAAGCAGGGAATGCTGGATAAATCGCAAAATGCCTTGAAGAGATTGGAATATCCTTCACAAACCCCCTTTTTGTTTCTGAAAACCTGTTGAGCCTCTTGTTTTTCGTAATCGGGTTGAGGATTTTCGAATTCAGCAACATCATATCGAATATTGTCGGTCATCCAAGTGAAAAAAGCCCGAACTATCATCTCTTGGTCATGGCCAATCTCGGTTAACCGCTTATGTGTTTCAACCAAATCTTTTCCTCGGACCTCACGAGCCTTACGATCTACCTCATCGTATTTTGCAAAAACGGAATAGTTGCACAACAGAATGGCTACAAGCAAAGCAAAGGAATTGTGCAATTTCATGAAGAATCTTGTAGTCTCAAAAATCCAACTTGTTGGCAGACGCCATAACAGTTTATTTAACGGTCGCCACTCAATTTTGAAAACTTCAGAGGATTGGCTGAAGCCTCATCATAAATCGCGCGCCTGTGTGCGATATCGCATGCAAGATAAATGGCGGATCGCAAGGAGTCCTCGGAAGCAATTCCTTTCCCTACTATATCATAGGCAGTTCCGTGGTCGGGGGATGTTCTGATTATGGGTAGTCCCGCGGTGAAATTCACTCCCGATTCAAAAGCAAGTGTTTTGAAAGGTACGAGGCCTTGGTCGTGATACATGGCCAGTATCCCGTCAAAAGTCTTGTATGCCCCGGAGCCGAAGAATCCGTCGGCGCCATAAGGCCCATAAGCCATCAACCCTTGCTCAAATGCGCTTTTGATGGCTGGCATGATGATATTCTGTTCTTCGTTTCCAATCAGGCCGCTATCACCCGAATGGGGGTTTAAGCCAAGTACTGCTATACGGGGTTTCACTATACCGAAATCCCTACTCAGGGTTTTTTGTAAAGCTTTTATTTTCGATAAGATTTTTTCTGTTGTGAGTGCAGCGGAAACATCCTTAACCGGTATATGTCCGGTCACGGTAGCTACTCGCAGGCTTTCACCCACCAATACCATGAGGTGTTCGGAGGAAGGGAATTGTTGTGCCAGGAATTCAGTATGTCCCGGGAAACGAAAACCATCTTGTTGCATGGTTTTTTTGTCAATCGGACCGGTTACCAGAACATCGATAAATCCATCTGCAAGGTGTTTACAGGCGCTTTGAAGAGCCAAGAAAGCGCATTTCCCTCCATCGGCAGAAGGCATCCCTGGATCTATTTTCACCTCATCCTCCCAGCAATTGATCACATTGGTACGCTTTTCTATTATCTCGTTTTCCGACTTAATGGTCGTGAAGTTGAATTCGGTATTGTTCAGGGCCTTCTTATAGAACGACAAAACTTTTGATGATCCATATATTACAGGAGTGCAAACTTGAGACATCCTTGGATCTGAAAAGATGCGGACAATCAGTTCCGGACCGATGCCGTTGATATCACCCAAGGTGATACCAACAATTATACGTTCTTCATGATCAACAGCACCACTCATTTTTTTCAAAGTCTAATTTTGGGACCAACGTAGAAGCAAAGGGTTACTTAGAGGCTCTTCTCTGCAGGTATTCAACAATCAAGCGTACGCCAACTCCTGTTCCATTTTTACCACGGTAGCTATCGCCGCCTTTGCCGAATGCAGGTCCTGCGATGTCGAAGTGCATATATGGGTAGTCAGTGAATTTTTTCAGGAAGCGTCCAGCAGTTATTGCTCCAGCCATGGGGCCACCAATGTTTTTGATATCTGCAACGTCTGACTTGATCAACTCATCATATTCATCCCAGAAAGGGAACTCGGCCAGGCGTTCGTAAACCATCTCTCCACTTTTGTGAAGATCTCTTCTAGTATCATCTTCGCAGGTTCCCATGGCAACGATTCCGTATTGACCAATGGCCGCGGCTGCAGCGCCAGTCAGTGTAGAGAATTCCATCACCAGTTCGGGTTGGAATTGCTTGGCATAATGCAATGCATCAGCCAAAATCATACGGCCTTCAGCATCTGTGTTCAACACTTCGACTTTGAGACCACTCATCATCGTGATAACATCGCCTGGAGTGTAGGCGTTTCCGTCAGGTCTGTTATCGGTTGCCGGTACTAAGGCTATCACATGTAATGGGAGTTTGAGTTTGGCGACGGCATACATGGCAGAGCCAACTGCGGCACCACCAGCCATATCGCACTTCATGTAATCCATGGAGCCAGGAGTAGGTTTCAAACTAAGCCCTCCTGTGTCATACACAACACCTTTTCCTACAAGAACGATAGGCTTGGTATTGACATGCTTGCTGGGTTTCCATTCCATGACGGTGAATGTGGGCGGATCAATGCTGCCCATATTCACGGCTAATAGCCCGCCCATTTTCATGTCTTTTATCTTGGCCTTGTCGAAAACTTTGACGGAGAATCCGGCATCCTTACCCATCCCCTTGAAAGCATTCGCAAGATCAGTTGCATTTAGGGAGATCACAGGCTCATTAACCAGGTTGCGAGCATGATAAACGGCTTCGCAAATTGTTTTTGTCGCATCCAAATCTTGCTGCTTCAACTGTGGCGCGAAAAATGAGATTTTTTTCAGGGAATTGGATTCAGGCTTTGACTTGTATTTCAGGAACTGATAGTTACCTAGAAGCATGCCTTCTGCAAAAGCGCTTAACTCTTCTTGTCCTTCTTTGCTAGTAACGCAAACAGATGTGGCTTTTGATCGATTCAGCAACGAAACCAGAGTATCTCCGGCTCTACGATAGGATTCCAAAATCATATGCTCTCCTTTGCCGTTGCCATCAACCAAACAGATGAAGACTAAACGCGAGTATTGATTTATGGTAATGAACTTTGATTTTTTCTTAGCCTCTTTACGGACAAAATCAAGTTCGTTTTTCTTGAGTATTCGGCGGTCTATTGACCCGATGTCAGTTGTAACAACGGCTAAATTTTCGGTCTTTGGAAGAATATTGGCTTTCCGAAGGTATAGGTTCATCTGTATGATAGGTTTTAATGGGCGAAGTTAGTCAAATGGGTTTGTAAATCAAAGATATATACATGAACAAAATCATAACATTAAGGGTTTTTAAATGTTTATTTTTGATGAAATTATGAGCATGTTGGAAGATTATGCAGTGATTGGATTATTGGAAAAGGCGCTTAATGGAGGGTTTTTAACCGTTGCTGAAGGCAAGGAGTTGTTTTACAAGGCCTCAACTCCCCAGCTTATGCGCGTGGCTCATCAAATGCGACTTCAGCGAAAACCTGGAAATGATGTGACATGGATAATAGATCGTAACGTCAATACAACCAACGTATGTATCGCAAATTGCAAATTCTGCAATTTCTACAGAATACCGGACCATGCGGAGTCTTACATCACCACCATGGAACAGTACCGAATCAAAATAGAAGAGCTATTTCGTTACGGCGGTGATCAGTTGTTGCTGCAAGGGGGGCACCACCCCAATCTCGGCCTGTCTTATTATGTCGAGCTTTTCAGTTCCTTAAAGCGAGAGTTTCCGACCCTAAAATTACATGCATTAGGTCCTCCTGAAATAGCCCATATTTCCAAACTGGAGGGGCTATCTCATTCTCAAGTACTCACGGAACTCAAGAAGTCAGGATTAGACTCTTTGCCAGGCGCCGGCGCCGAAATACTGAGCGACCGCGTGAGACGGATGATTTCCAAAGGGAAATGCTCAGGAAGGGAGTGGCTGGATGTAATGAGGGCGGCCCATCAGTTAGATATAACTACATCAGCAACCATGATGTTTGGCCACGTAGAAACCATTGACGAGCGCTTCGAGCATTTAGTGAATCTGCGCGATGTACAATCTGAAAAGCCGGCTTCATCCAAAGGTTTTGTTGCATTCATTCCATGGCCATTCCAGGATGAAGGAACTTTGCTGCGGAATGTCAAAGGCATTCGAAATCACGTTTCCGCTGAAGAATATGTGAGAACAATTGCATTAAGCCGAATCATGCTTCCCAATATCGAAAACATCCAGGCCTCATGGCTAACCGTTGGAAAGCAGGTGGCACAAGTATGTTTGTATTCGGGTGCAAATGATTTCGGCTCCATCATGATTGAGGAAAATGTGGTTTCCGCCGCAGGAGCTCCTCATCGCTTTACAAGTAAAGGCATCCAAGATGCCATCGCAGAGGCTGGATTTACCCCTAGGTTAAGAAATCAACAGTATGAATTCAGGCCACTTCCACAACAAATGGAGGAGCAGATAATCAACTATTAAACTTGTTCAATAGCACCAAGATATATTTTTTTTTAGCGGCCGTTTTGTATTTCAATACTGCTGAGGCAACCCACAACAGGGCTGGTGAAATCACCTATGAAAGACTGGGTCAATATGTATACAAGGCCACAATAACCACCTACACCAAAACATCTTCGCCAGCAGATAGGCCAGAGTTGGAATTATTTTGGGGAGATGGAACAAGCTCAGTGCTGGCCCGTTCCTCTTTTCAAGATCAATTTGGGGGACCCGGCAGTGATATCCGTAGGAATACCTACACGGGAATTCATACATACCCCGGACCGTCAATCTACACCTTGTATTTTGAGGATCCCAACCGTAATGGTGGGGTTATCAATATTCCCAACTCAATAAATGTGCCTTTTTATGTAGAGTCGCAATTGATCATTTCGGCATTTTTAGGATTTAACAATTCTCCGGTGTTGCTTCAGCCACCAATCGACCAAGGGGTGGTTGGCCAGCCCTTTGTACACAATCCAAACGCCTACGATCCGGATGGAGACAGCCTCTCATATGAATTGATCCCCTGCAAAGGTGCTGGAGGTGTCTCAATTGGTGGCTATTCTTATCCAATAGCAAGCTCGTCGTTTAACCTGGATTCCATAACAGGAGATTTAAAATGGTTCAATCCCGTGATTTGTGGCGAGTACAACATCGCTATTTTGATTCGAGAATGGCGCAATGGCGTTCAAATTGGTTTCGTGGAGCGAGATATGCAAGTAAACATTTCTTGCAATAACCCTAATTCAAATGCCCCTCCAGCGATATCTTCCTTGGCTGATATTTGCGTGACTGCTGGCGATCAAGTTGCTTTCTCTGTATCGGCATTCGATCCTGATGCCACTGACCTGATAACGTTAACCGCCACTGGTGGGCCTTTGGAGGTAGTGAATTCGCCCGCTGTTTTCAATCAGCCTGTTTCAGGAACCGGAAACGTTTCATCAAGTTTTTCCTGGCAAACAACGTGCGACCATGTGAGGCTGCAGCCATGGCAAATGGTTTTCAAGGCCGAGGATAACGATCCATTTGTCAACTTGGTTGATTTAGTTTCGATGCGGATAAGAGTAGTCGCACCTGCCCCTCAAAATCTAACGGTAACCCCTACGGGGAATTCCATGAATGTATCTTGGAGTCCTTCCATTTGCTCAGACGCCATCGGATATGGATTGTATAGGCGAATAGGTTTTTATGGCTTTACACCAGCACAGTGCGAAACAGGCGTACCCTCTTATACCGGCTATTTTAGAATTGCAACGTTATCGGGCCTGAACAACACTTCTTTTACAGACAACAATGGAGGTTCTGGTCTTGCTGCGGGCAGCGACTATTGCTATATGGTTGTGGCGGAATTCAGTGATGGAGGCGAAAGTTATGCAACTCAAGAAGTATGTGCTGTATTGCAAAAGGAATTGCCTGTTTTAACCAATGCTAGTATAATTGCCACAGATGCAGCCAATGGCCAAGTGTATGTGGCTTGGAGCAAACCAACGGATCTTGATACTATCCAGTTCCCAGCTCCTCACAAGTACATTATTCAGCGTTCTGCAGGTATCAACACTTCGTCATTCCAAACAGTTGGTTCAAATATTGGGGGACTGAATGATACCATTTTCTCCGATATAGGTGTGAATACCGTATCCTCGGGATTTACATATCGTATCGTATTATTTGCTACGCAAAATGGAACACAAGTTGAAGTTGGTGCATCAACCCCTGGAAGTACAGTGTTTTTGAACGCATCTCCTTCAGATAACAGTGTTTTGCTTGAATGGAGTGAATCCGTACCATGGGTTAATTCTTTTTATACTATTTACAGGTTCAATGGCTCAGTATACGATTCAATCGGAACGTCCAGTTCCCGCGCCTATAAAGACAGTCTACTCAATAATGGCCAAACATATTGTTACAAGATTCGCAGTACATCTTCTTACTCTGCTCCCGGCTATATTGATCCGATCATCAATTTCTCACAGGAGACATGTGCCGTCCCTATTGATAATGTTCCCCCTTGTCCACCCATCGCGATAGCTACCCAATCTTATTGTGAATCGGGTAATCTTACGATTGAATGGAGCGCACCTGCATTATCTTGTGGTAACGATATCGCTTATTATACAGTTGGTTTCAGCCCTAACCTACAGACACCTTTTCAACCAATACAGATAATCAGTGACGCTAGTGTTTTGAGTTGGTCAATAACAGATTCAACCATTTCGGGTTGTTACTATTTTACTGCCACAGATACGGCAGGTAACACTAGCGCAATAGCAGGTAACATCTGTGTTGAATATTGCCCATATTACCAATTACCAAATGTTTTCACTCCTGATGGTGATGGGATAAATGATTTGTTTATTCCTTTCCCTTACCGTGATGTGGTATCCGTTGAGGTGAAAATCTTCAATCGATGGGGGATGGATGTGTTTAGTACAGATGACCCCGATGTGTTGTGGAATGGCAAAACTGCAAATACGGGGTCGGAGCTCCCAGCAGGGACCTATTATTTTATTTGCAAAGTGGAAGAAAAATTCATCGCCGGGAATAAGAAGCGTGAATTAAAGGGACCAATACAATTGATCAGATAGAAAAAATGTTCACAGGCATCATTGAGTCGCAATCAACGGTTAAATCAATACGTAAAAATGAAACGAATGTTGATTTTGGCTTTTCTTGTCCCTTTGTCGGTGAACTAAAGGTAGACCAAAGCCTTTCGCACAATGGAGTTTGTTTAACCGTTACGGATATTTCAGATGGTTTGTATTATGTGACTGCAATTCAGGAAACGCTTGATCGTACAAATCTGGGCAGGCTTACCGTTGGAGATTTGGTGAATGTGGAGCGTTGTATGATGATGGGAGGGAGGTTGGATGGACATATTGTCCAAGGACATGTAGACACTATTGCCAAATGTGACTCAATTGAAGATCTGAAAGGCAGCTGGGTATTTCATTTTTCATTCAATGAAATCCAGCCTGGACTGATAGTTGAAAAGGGCTCCATTTGTGTGAATGGTGTTAGCCTTACGATAGTGGATGCCGGTGCTGGTTTTTTCAGTGTAGCAATTATTCCCTACACCTACGAGCATACGAATTTCAAAAGCCTGAGGATAGGCGACATAGTGAACTTGGAATTTGATATTATCGGGAAGTACGTCGCCAGAATGCTGGCAAATCAAAGCTGAAAGATAGGCTTACAGCCAACCTGGGAGATCTTTGATGTTGCCTGACATCTGAAGGTACATTATCAGAAGAGCAAGGGCTCCAAAGCCAATTGCAAGCCAAATGGAAAGTCTTTTGTATGACTCTGCATTTCCTTGGAGTTTTTTGAAACGGTAGATGTTGAACACCGCTTTCTCTGCACGATAAAAAGCACTTTCGCCTTTTACGATATAGTCAAAGGCGCCATATTGCATCGTTTTTACAGCCACTTCAATCTTATCTTGGCCGGAAAGCATTACAACATCAATATCTGGGTCTATTTTCTTGATTTCTTGGAGGACTTCTAAGCCATCTATGGCATCTTTGTCAACGGAATTCAGGTAAAAGTCGAGAAAGACAATCCCCGGTTTCAGGTGTAACTTTTCAATACAATCCTCACCCTTTTCGAAAACATGGATTTCATAATGGGTCATTTTGGATAAATGATCCTTGAGCATTTCGGCCAAAACAGGATCATCGTCAACAATGAAAATCAATTTTCTCAAATCAGCCATGGTTTTTTTTTGGGGTAATATATTGCAAGTATAAGAGTTTGACCTTAAATATTCAAAGTTTACTTAGTTCATTCTCAAGCTCTGTTACTGCTAAGGCAACTTGAGAACGGAGTTTGGACAACAAATCCGGGATTTCGTCTGTGCCCGACTCTTCAGCGCATATATTTTCCAATTTTTGGGCAATTTCAGCCCCCAATGCCATACCCATGTATTTCATTTGGGACTTTAAAGAGTGAGATGTGGTTTTCAATGATTTCCAATCCATTTTTTGTGAAAACTCATCCATTTGGTTCAGGCTAGGAGGTGCCATTTTCAGGAACATACCTACGTATTTTTTGATTTTTTCAGGATCTCCTCCTGAGAAGGTACGCATGAAAGTTAAATCTGATGCTGTGCTCATGGGGTTACGGCTTTTCTCAAAACTAAACAAATTAATATAAACGCACTTAAGCCAATGGTAGCGTAATTGTGAACTCTGTGAAGGAGCCGGGCTCAGAAAACACCTTCAACGTACCTTGATGAGCTTTAACAATAATATCATAACTCAAGGAAAGGCCTAAACCTGTACCCTCTCCTGAAGGTTTGGTAGTAAAAAATGGGTCAAAGATTCGATTTCGAACCCCATCAGGCATTCCAGGTCCATTATCTCGGATTTTTATGATAACCTGGCTGCCATCTAAGCGTGTACTGACACCAACAGAAGCTACATAGTTTTTTTCTCCTGTCTTGAATCTCTGGTGTACGGCATAAAACGCATTATTGAAGATATTAATTAAAACCCTGCTGATCTCTTGCATTACCACATTGACTTTCGGGATTTGCGGATCTAGGTTTTTAAGTATCTCGGCTTTGAATCCTTGGTCTCGACTACGATTTCCGTGATAAGAAAGCTCCAATAGCTCTTCAATCATTTTATTTAAGTCAACCGGTTGCTTTTCCGGCTTACCAACTCTCGAATGGGTTAGCATGCCCTTAACGATTATGTCAGCTCGCTTACCATGTTCGTTGATTTTCCGAAGATTGGAAACGATATCATTCAGGATGGCCTGTTTTTCCGAATCGGAGGCGGTTTTCATCTCTTCGATTAATTCTATCGAGAGTTCTGAAAAATTATTTACGAAATTCAATGGGTTCTGTATTTCATGCGCGATTCCAGCGGTTAATTGGCCTAGCGATGCCATTTTTTGCGAATGAACAAGCTGTTCCTGAGTAGCCACCAACTTTGAATGCGTTTCCGATAATTCATGGAATGTCCTGTCGATGTCCTGCCTTGTTCGCTTCTCATTCCTGTAACGGTTGTAGAGCAGTAATGAAATTATTATGATGGATATCGAAACGGCTATTAACAGGTCTCTGAACGCTTTTCCTTGACTTACTTGAAGTTCTTTTTTGGAAAGTGCAAGCTCCTGACTTTGTTTTTCCCTAAGCAACTCCTTTATTCTATCGTCACGCTCTTGATTTGTAATATCGGTTTTCCGTTTTTCAACGTTGAGTTCTTCAATCAGTTTTTCCTTTTCCAACCGCTCGATTTCTGCGTCAATCAACAAACGATTCCTCTCAAGGTCATTGGCAGAAACCCCTTCCACGGCGAAGTTGATGTCTTTCCTCAGCATTTCATTGATAGCGGAACGTTCCATCAAATCCTTTCTTGTAGATCTACTATTTAAGACTCTGGAAGATTCAACCCTGTCAATTGAGTCACGAAGCTGCTCATACTTGATTTTGGTTTCATCAGCGGATTTGTGATCGCCGGACAGGGTGCTAAGGGTGGATAACTTAAAATAGGAATCCTTCAACAGTTTTGCCGTTGATAATTGTGGCTGTATAAATAGGCTCTTTTGAAATTCAACAGTCGCTTGAGAATAAAGTCCCTTTTTGAAGTAAACAATTCCTTGGTCGCGTAGAACCATAGCCATTCCTGATGCATCTTTCAAGGAAGAAAAAATATTGAATGCAGCCTTCAGGGTATTATCTCGTTCCTCACTATCTCCTTTCCTCAACATGGATTCGGCCGATTGAACTAGACTACGTGCTTCCATCTGGCGTAATCCTGCAGCTGAAAATGATTTGGAGGCTGCCATGAAGATTTTTTGCGCAGCTTCCCATTCTCGGGATGCCAATTGCGACTGAGCGGCGATAATCAAAGCAGCGCCTTTGATTTGACTTGATTTTGAATTAAGTGGTTCTGTTGCGATTTTGTTCGCTAACGTATAGGCTTCTGGAAAGGATCCGTTTTTTAACTTGAACCAAGCAATCAGTAAATCAGCCAAAGCCAAATGGTTTTTGTTTTCGGTTTCGTTGACAAACTCAAGTGCCGATTGCGTCAGTTGGATCGATTTCTGAGTATTACCCTCTATGAATTCGACCCATGCGAGTTGAATTGCGGCGTTCGCCAGCTGAATCTTATTGGAAGGTTTTGTTGAGGATTGTAAGGTTTTTTCCAACGATGCTCGTCCCGGATTATCCAGGGCAGCTAGTTGCAATTGTGGCATGTAAAACAACCCTTCTTGCTCCATAGCCTCTTCGGCTAATCCTATTGGATCTACTAACAACCTGTTATCTTGACCAAAAGACGCCACCGACGCACAAAGGGATAATACTGCAATACATACCCAATACTGTGGTTTTAGCGCAAGCCTGAAGGAAATCATAACGTTCAAATATATGAAAAAGGGTAATAGTGGTTTGATTTAGCGGACAGGCAGCTGGTATTTACCTCTGAATTTTCGGTTCAACTGACTTTGTATATTGTCAATGTCGACAGATCTTCCTACAATGTAAGCTCGAAGCACCTCGCTTGAGCGCATATCCAATACATCACCTTTGCAAACAATCAATGTGGCATTTTTCCCCACTTCAATCGAACCCGTCGTTTTATCAATACCCATGATACGGGCCGGGCTCAGTGTTATTGATTCAAGGGCTTCCTCTTTTGAGAGCCCATATGCGGCCCCTGTGCCAGCTTGATAGGCTAGGGTTCTTACTTGCCAGAATTCGGGTACGGAAATCGCAAATGAGATGCCGGTTTGTTTAAGCAGGTATGGAAATACATATGGAAGGTCGATGGCCTCGTCGCTAGTGGCTGGCAGGCGATGGGTTTCAACCACAACCACCGGAATCGCATTTTCTTTCAGTAGATTGGAAACCGACAGCGCTTCACGAGCGCCTACCAGTACGATTTTCAATCCGAAATCTTTAGAGAAGGCGACTGCTGCGATTATCTCTTTTGCAGTGTTGCAATGTATATAAAGTTTTTTCTGACCATTGAAAAGCCCTTTCATGGATTCCAAGTGGATATTTTTCTCACTGGGTTTCGGTTCGTTCGAATACGCTTTTGCTTCAGTAAACAATTTCCTCAATTCATTTATGTTTCGATCGGCTGCCGTCCTCTGCTTTTCTTCTCCTCCAGGTTCATCCGAACGATATATTCGCATATTAGGCCAATGCAGATGCAAACCGTTGTCAGTGGCATAAGCGGCGTCTTCATAGTTCCAAGCGTCCAAAACCACTACTGATGATTGGCCACTTAGGGCAGGAGACGCTCCACTTGGTTTTGGCACAATTTGGGCCATCAAAACCCCATTGCTCCTTACTGTAGGAATTACTTTGGAATCTGTGTTGTAGGCAATGATGGATCTTACAGAGGGGTTCATCATACCGGTTTCTGCAACATCATTTGTGGCCCTGACGGCTTCAATCTCGTTAAGGCCAAGCACTGTATTCATAGCAATCAATCCGGGATAAATATCGCGGCCCGAAACATCTATGATGGTATCGTATGCGGTTCGGTCGATTCGAATCGTTGTTGCATCCGCCACTAAGTCGAAAACGCCTTTTGAAAAGCCTACTGCTCCATTTTCAATAACGGTCCCATTGCCAACGTGGACTCTCCCATTCATCAACAAGATTCGTTTCGTTTGCACTGATCCGGGAGCGGGGTTCTGTGCGTAGGAATATTGAAGGTTTATTAGTGCAATCGTACACAATGAAAAGCCTAGGACGAGTTTGTTAAGATATATATTTTGTTTCATGGATTTTTCGGTTTGGAAAGTGCTTTGAAATTTCAATGGAGTTCGTCTTCATCCTCCATACAATGGAAAAGTCTTTTTTGCTGAAAAGAAGGGCTTTTAGCCGTGCCGCCTTTGCGGCTAGCTGCTTGCATCTTTGAAATTATGCGATTCCTTTCAGCCTCGACTACCATTCTCGATTGCGCATCTCGTTCGATATCGAAATAGCAAATGCCGTCTATGTAGGTTTGTTGTGGAACGGCATATGAAGATAATGGGTGATCATTCCAAAGAACCAAATCAGCATCTTTTCCAACCTTAATGCTTCCTACACGGTTATCGATTCGAAGTAGTTTTGCAGGGTTCAATGTAACAAACTTCAAAGCCTCCTCTTCGCTAACACCTCCATACCTGACCGCCTTTGCGGCTTCCTGGTTCAACCTTCTTGCCATTTCAGCATCATCAGAGTTGAAAGCGACTGTTACACCGACGTCATGAAGAATTGAACCATTATGTGGTATCGCTTCAATGACTTCATACTTGTATGCCCACCAATCGCTGAAGCTGGATGCTCCAACACCGTGAGCCTTCATCTTGTCGGCAACTTTGTAACCTTCCAAGATATGTGTGAACGTGTTTATTTTAAATCCGAGAGAGTCTGCAACTCGCATCAACATGGTTATCTCGCCCTGCTGATATGAGTGGCAAGTGATGTGTCTTTTATTATTTATTATTTCCGCAAGTGCCTCTAATCGCAAGTCGCGACGAAACGGTACTTCAGGTTTTTTGGCCTTTGATGCTTTCATAGACGCTTCATATTCCTTCGCTCGAATAAAAGCATCCACATAAACCTGCTCCACGCCCATTCTTGATTGAGGGTATCTTGATCGGTAAAGGTCACCCCAATTGGCTTGCTTGACATTTTCGCCCAAAGCAAACTTGATGAAACCAGGAGCATTTTCGAATTTCAAACCTTCTGCGGATTTACCCCAGCGAAGTTTGATCAGTCCGGATTGACCACCAATCGGGTTGCATGATCCATGCAGTAGTTGCGAAGTGGTAACTCCCCCTGCCAGTTGCCTGTATATATTGATATCATCAGGATCCAACACATCGCCGATACGCACTTCGGAAGTGATGGCATGCGAACACTCATTTACATTATTGCTTACAGCAATATGGGAATGCTCGTCAATCATACCTGGTGTGATATGCTTGCCTGTAGCATCAATTACTTTGGCGCCTGATGTCGAGAGATTCTTTCCTACGGCTGCAATTTTTCCATTGTCAATCAACACATCGGCATTTTGCAAAACGCCGACTTGTTCGTTTGTCCAAACTGTGGCATTCCTGAATAAAACCTTTTCTGCTAAAGGCATTTGTTCAAAGCCGTAAGCTATTGGAGGCGACAACAATTTTCCTGGCGATTGTTTTTCCGAAGGCTTTATGGAATCGGTTGGCAGCTCATACTCTGAGCCTTCGTACTTCGCGCTCCAGCTTTTTGATTGAGTTGAAACGCCTTCAAACCCGTCTTTGATTCTGTAGCCGGATAAACTATAGGGACCTTTGTTTGGTCCTTTTTGTATTTCAAATGAAACCGAAATGATGCCATTTTGAAATCCTATGTTGGTGGATGTTGTGTCGGAGCCTGAAATAACCTTAGCTGTAATCTCGCTTGAAGATTGCCGTACGAGTAGGCTTCCGATATCAGTGCCTTGAATATTCAAGACATATGATCCTTCAATTCCAGCATCTATCGAGGATTTTATAACGTAAGGAAAGCCCTTGATCCAATTTTGCATGATTCGTGATTTTGTATCGAAAAACTCTCCGGATACCACGAGGAAGTTTGCCATATTGCCTTTTTTCAAGGTGCCGCAAGTCGACGAAACGCCAATTAATTCTGCGGGTGTTTCGGTGGATGCCTTCATTATGGACTCTTTAGACATTCCCAGGGAATATAGGAGGCGCAATTGGTCGACGTACGCTTCAACATCTTTCAAACCGGAAGACGTGAAAGCTATCCTTACTCCTTTCTTTTCTAAAGTAAGGGCATTGTATGGTGCTTGCTCCCAATTCATGAGGTCTTCCAGGGTAAGATTGCGAGTGTCGTAAGGGTCGGAGACATTGTAAGCTTCTGGGAAGCGCAGCGGTAGAATATAGGTGTTGCCAGTTTTGGAAATTTCATCAGCTCGCTTGTATTCGTCTCCTGAACCCTTGATAATGAATTTAACACCGAATTCATCCCCAATTTTATCTATGCGCAACGACTGTAAATAGTTTGAGGATTCGAAAAACAAGGGGAGTTTTCCGTTGTCGATCCAAGCCTGTATGGATATGTTGCGCTCCTCCTTGAAACCTCCAGCTGCGTACCAATCGGCATCCAGAAAAGATTGTCGAAGTAGGGCAATAGCCCCCATCTCCGAGGTAGGATATTCTTGCTTGGAGGTGCCTTTGTTGAATGAAAAAGCAGCAGCGGCTCTTTCCCGTACAAGGAGCTCGTTTTCTTTACCTGTGCCGAACAAAACGACGCAACCGCTGCCTCTTGCTATGCCATCCTTGGGTAATGTAAGAGCAATTCCAAATCCGGCGTTACGCATTTTGCTTGATGCTTCTTCGTTGGCCACAAATAACCTGTGGCCTTCTACCTCAGGCTTTAGGGCCTCATTCCATGAGTAGGCGCCTTTGGTGTTGCTATTAGCCTGTGGTGAGCGACCTCCTGCAGATGCATCTGAACGATCCTTATCAGCTCCGGAAATACCATATGATGAATATGGCTCCACAAACGAAGGGTAAATGTGCATTCCCTTTAAGTCTTGTATCACAGCACCAGGCGGAATGGCAAGGTTTTTACCTACAGACTCAATTACTCCCTTCTTGATTATCAGCATCGCCGAATCAATCACCGTTTTGTGGTCCGTATGTATAGTAGCGTTTTTGAAAACATATGAGAGGTCGTGCCTGTAAGGAATGCCAAGAGCGGGATAGGATTGTTGTGCACTGGCGGAAAATGTGACAACCGCGCAAATAGAAATGGCTAGTTTAATAATTCTACAATAGTTCAGAAGCGCCTTTGGAAAGGATAAGATCATTGCGTTGAGAAAGGTTGGATTAATAATGTAATGTTGTTGATCGGATGCTCTTCAATGAATGGCAGTAACTAATATAAATGTTGAGTAATAGCACCATTAGTGTCAAAATTAGTTTTTTCCGTTGGTTTTTTTATTTTTGAGGTATATAAATCCAAATTCATGTATACAGGTTTCCTCCATTTGCACTCGTTGCTCCGCTGGGTGCTGCTCATATTCCTTTTGATTATGATTTACAGGGCCTTCACTGGCCGTAGTTCCGGTCGGGCGTTCAGTGACCAAGATCGAAAGTTGTCATTGTTCACCATGATTTCAGCTCACCTACAATTGGTTTTAGGATTTGCCATGTATTTCATGAATGATACCATTTCCATGGCGCTCAGTGATATGGCTGCAACCATGAAGGACGGTGTTTTAAGGTTCTTGGCAGTGGAACACGTATTGACCATGGTGATTGGAATAGTTTTGATTACCATTGGCCATATAAAAGCCAAAAAAGCCTCTACAGACCATGCGAAATTCACAGCCATATTGGTTTTTTATCTTATCGGTTTAATCTTGATTGTTAGCCGAATCCCATGGCCTTTCATGGAAGTGGGTGAAGGTCGTGGTTGGCTTTAAAGCATCTTGATATCTCTGTTTACTTACCATTTTATTTGATGACACTTTGATTTCGACGTTGGATAAGTCGGAGGAGAAAGTTGTTTTGGTCTCTGTTTGCCGGCAAGGACAAGCTGAAGCGCAAACTTTGGAATATTTGGATGAGCTGGAGTTCCTTGCTCATACGGCCGGTGGGAAAACGCTAAAACGATTCATTCAAAAACTTGAATATCCTGACCCGAGGACCTATGTTGGCAAAGGAAAACTGGAAGAGGTAACTTCTTTTGTGAAGCTCAATGGTATTTCCATTGTG
The DNA here is from genome assembly GCA_023262505.1 of Bacteroidia bacterium. Classification (GTDB taxonomy): domain Bacteria; phylum Bacteroidota; class Bacteroidia; order AKYH767-A; family OLB10; genus JALRAP01. The sequence goes on along the minus strand of JALRAP010000001.1, from coordinate 34,726 downwards.
ATTTTCGATGATGAACTTTCGCCCTCTCAACTTCGTAATATTGAAAAGTTGGTTGGTTGCAAGGTTTTGGATAGAACGACTTTGATACTTGACATTTTTGCAAGCAGGGCCAGGACCGCCCAAGCCAGGACCCAGGTGGAGCTGGCGCAGTATCAATATTTGCTACCACGCCTTACACGCATGTGGACACACTTGGAGAAGCAGCGAGGGGGTATTGGTATGCGCGGACCGGGGGAGACGGAGATTGAAACGGATCGACGTGTCATCCGCGATAAGCTTTCCAAACTCAAGGAAAAGCTTCGTGAAATTGACAAACAGAACCTCACCAGGAGGAAATCACGTGAGAACATAGTGCGTGTGGCTTTGGTTGGATATACCAACGTAGGTAAGTCAACGATCATGAATTTGCTGAGCAAGTCTGATGTTTTTGCCGAGAACAAGCTGTTCGCCACCTTGGATACTACGGTCAGGAAGGTTGTTTACGGAAGCACACCATTCCTGCTTTCCGACACGGTTGGTTTCATCCGCAAATTACCACACAACTTGGTGGAATCCTTCAAAAGCACGCTCGACGAAGTTCGTGAAGCGGATGTTTTGTTACATGTGGTTGATGTATCACATCCAAACTTTGAAGATCAGATTGACGTGGTGAATCAAACGTTGGCGGATATCGGAGCAGCAGATAAAAAGGTGTTGATGGTTTTCAACAAGCTGGATGCATATAAGTATGTGGAGAAGGATGCCGACGATTTAACACCTGCAAGCAAAGAAAACATTCCCTTGGAAGAGCTAAAGCGCACTTGGATGGCAAAGGTGCATGGTGCTTGCGTTTTCATTTCCGCTGCAAAGGGAATCAACATAAGTGAGCTAAGGGAAAAGCTTACTCAATTGGTGGGGGAGAAGCACCAGTTGCTTTACCCGCAAAACAGGACCGCTGATTGATAAACGGTAGCCCCACAATTGTGTGTTGAAATCGATTGTTATTTGATGGGCGGCAATCTGATTAGGCCAACTTTACAGGTGGTTCCATGACAGCCCCGCATTCTTTACAAGTACGAAGTTCGGTAGAGGCATAGTATGCTTCCATGGCAGCCTTTAATTCGGTTTCAATATCCTTGAGCTCCAAAAAACCTTCATGCAAAAGGTTGTTGCACTTTTCGCAATACCATTGTAGACGGTCTTGCATGCCTGGTCTACGATGAACCTCCATTACTAGGCCAACCGTGTTGGCGCCCCTTTGCGGGGAATGGGGGGTACGAGCTGGAAGCAGGAAAATTTCTCCTTCTTTGATATCAATGGTGCGCGGTTGTCCGTCTTCCTGGATTTTCACCTGAATATCACCTTCGAGTTGGTAGAAGAACTCCTCTGTTTCATTGTAGTGGTAGTCCTTTCTTGAGTTGGGGCCGCCAACAACCATTACGATGAAGTCCTGCTCGGGTTTATAAACAACCTTGTTGCCTACGGGGGGTTTTAGCAAATGACGGTTTTCGTCGATCCACTTTTTGAAATTAAAAGGAGCATTGATGGCCATGATATTTTATTTGATTGTTCCACACAAATTAAAGGAAAATCGAAACAAGGTGGTAATTTGGGTCTTGATTATCTTTACTGCCATGAACTTATCGTTAAACAACAGATGCGCCGTTGTGTGCGGCAGCACACAGGGCATCGGCTTGGCCGCTGCCCGCGAGCTTAGCTCGCTCGGCGCCACCGTGACTTTGGTTGCTCGGAATGAAACTGCGTTAAAAGAGGCTTTGAATGAACTGACTCCACCGCAGAATGGCAGCCATGGTTACATAGTAGCTGATTTTTCAAATCCGGAGCAATTGAAGCTTGCCTTGTTGAATTGGGTTGATAATGGTGGAAAGGCCAATATACTCATCAACAACACCGGTGGGCCATCGGGAGGTCCCATAGCAGATGCTAGCATAGATCAATTTGAAAGCACTTTCCGTCAGCATTTGGTTTGCAATCATATTCTTGCTCAAACCCTACTGCCTGGGATGAAGGAGTCAGGCTATGGCAGAATAGTCAATGTGATTTCGACATCTGTCAAGCAGCCATTGAAAGGACTTGGAGTATCAAACACGATACGTGCCGCAGTGGCAAGTTGGGCAAAAACATTATCGTTGGAGGTGGCTCCTTTTGGCATAACCGTAAATAATGTTTTACCAGGAGCGACTTCAACTTCTAGGTTGTCCTCCTTATTGGCAAACAAGTCATCGAAAACTGGAAAGTCGGTAAAGGAACTGGAGCTTGAAATGATTTCTGAGATCCCTATGGCTCGCTTTGCGTCCCCGGATGAAATAGCATCAGCAATCGCTTTCTTGGCCTCCCCGGCTGCTTCTTATATCACCGGCATTAACGTGCCGGTGGATGGGGGTAGAACCGGCTGCCTTTGATTTTTTGAGAATCCTATAAAAACAAAAAACCCCGACGGATCCATCGGGGTTTTCTCTAATAGCCCGAAGGCCATTATTACTTTGCAGGAGCAGCAGCAGGAGCAGCAGCAGCAGCAGTGTCAACAGCAGCAGCAGCAGCAGTGTCAACTGGAGCAGCTTCAGCAGGAGCTTCAGCAGGAGCAGCTTCTACAGTTGCAGCAGAATCAGTGGTCTCAGTTGTAGCTTCTTCAGCTTTTGGGCCACAGGCTACGAATGCGAACATACCAGCTACAGCTAGTACAGCAAATACTTTTTTCATTGTGTTGTTGGTTTTAGATTAAGTTTTGTGGCGCAAATATAGGCTAATTAATCATATAGTAACCAACGGCTTAAAATTTTTTTTTTGGATGGTATTTAGGCATAATGGCAGGGTAATATTCCTAATTTTGAACAGTAAACAAGCAATTTTAATAATTATAAACAATTGAAAATCATGCCATTTGAACTTTCGCCGCTACCTTATGCCTTCAACGCTTTGGAACCACACATTGATGCTCGCACCATGGAAATACATCATGGAAAGCACCACCAGGCCTATGTGACCAACTTGAATAACGCCATTTCAGGGACCGACGCTGAGAGTCTGTCTTTGGAAGAGATTTGTAGGAACATTTCAAAATATCCGATAGCCGTTAGAAATAATGGTGGTGGACACTATAACCATGATCTTTTTTGGAAAATCTTGTCTCCCTCAGGAGGTGGTGCGCCTTCAGGTTCATTGATGGATGCTATTAATTCCACTTTCGGAACTTTTGATGATTTCAAATCAAAATTCGCTGCAGCTGGAGCAACCAGATTTGGTTCCGGTTGGGCTTGGTTAGTAAAAAAAGATGATGGAAAGTTGGAGATCTGCTCTACACCCAACCAGGATAATCCCTTGATGGATATTGCGGAAGTCAAAGGCACTCCGGTTTTGGGCTTGGACGTTTGGGAGCACGCATATTATCTTCATTATCAAAATCGCCGCCCGGATTATATTTCTGCATTCTGGAACGTGATAAACTGGGATGAGGTTTCAAAGCGTTTCGAGTCTAAGTAAATGACCGAATAGGCCCTTGCTTTGGCAAGGGCTTTTTTGCAACCTTTCGGAATCAACCACAATAAAATTGTCCGGATTCCTTTATATCTAAATTGATATGGAAAACCCTCCAAGGTTTCGAAAAAAAATTTGGATCGTTGTATCCTCTGTCGTGTTGTTGATAGCAGCATCAGGCCTTGTTTTTAATTTTATGTATGGAGACGCCTTGCGTCAAAAGGTTGTTGATGCACTTAACGCCAAGCTCAAAGCAAGAACAGATGTCAGGGAAATAGACTTTACGGTTTTCAGTTCTTTCCCGTTCGCCATCGTTCGGTTCAATGATGTAAGGATTGCAGAACCAGAAGGCTTTAAGTCAAATGGGACTCTTTTGCAAGCAGGTGAAATCGGATTCAGTTTCCTCATATGGGACATCATCACCGGTGAAATACATCTAAACGGGGTCGAGGTAAGCGACGCCTATTTGAACATGCAAGTTGACAGCGATGGGAAGGTAAATTACGACATCCTTAAAGAAGCCGACACTACTTCAACTTCCGGATTGCAAATCGACCTAAAAAAAATAGCCTTGCATAATCTGGATTTTTCATACAACAACGTTCATTCATTTCAGTCATTTCGATTTAAAATCTCAGATGTCGAGTTGTCTGGTGATTTTAATAAGTCCGAATTTTCTGCAGAAATTGATGGAGTTATAGATTCATCATATGTGAATATCAACCATGTGAAGTATTTGGATCAAAAGCCTGTGGAAATTGCGGCCATGGTTTCAGTGAACACTGTAAAGGGAGTCTATGATATCGGCTCAAGCACAATAAGGCTTGCGGGCATGCTTTTTTCACTTAATGGAACTGTAAAATCGCAAACTGAATATACGGATTTGGATATTTCCTTTTCATCCAAAGACGCGGATGTCGCATCATTGCTCAGCCTGCTTCCCTCACAATTCACGGAAGGTTTTTCCAAATTCAACTGCTCCGGCGACATCGCATTCAATGCATCCATCAAAGGGAGGGTTGGAGAAGGGGCCAAACCTGTGTTCAGGGCTGATTTCACTGCCCGTAACGCAAGCGCAAGCCCAGAGGGGACCTCATACAAAATCACATCACTCAATGGATCGGGTTCGTTCACTTCAAGAATGAGCAATGCCGCGCCTCATGAAAGCCTTGAACTGAAATCTATAAGTGCCAAACTAGAAGACGCTCCGTTCAACCTCGATTTGCGAGTTGAGAATTTTTCTAATCCAAGGCTTGACTTGACTTTGAACATAGATGCAGATCTTGCCGTGCTTGGTGAGTTTTACAAACCCGATACAGTTGAACAGCTTTCGGGTAAGGTGAGTGCTGATATCAATTTCAATGGAATAGCCAATGAAAAATCCACCTATAAATCGAACGGAACAGTTTCATTTCAAAACGCATCCATTAAGCTCAAAGGCAGTCCTATCGATTTCAATGCCCTGAACGGGAGCCTTTATTTGAGAGGGAATGATATGGTTTTGGAACGCCTTCAAGGTGTCGTTGGAGCGAGCGACTTTTCATTCACCGGTAGCTTTAACAATCTTGTGGGATATTTCCTATTGGATAACCAGCATATAGATGTCGACGCCAAGCTTAAATCCCAAAATATCGATTTGGATGAATTGTTATCCGGAAACAAATCGAACAACGACTCATTCGCATTGGAGATTACCAATAGGCATCATTTTGCATTGGAACTTGAAATCGAGAAGCTGAATTTCAGAAAATTCCAAGCGAACAAAATCAATGGGACCTTGAATCTTCAGGATTCCAAATTCTCTTCAAATGCACTTTCATTCGAAGCCTGTGGAGGTGAAATCCAGTTATCCGGTTCAATGGATGCCTCCGCATCGGAGGTAATTGGAGTTTCTTGTGTGTCTCAAATACGAAATGTTGATATTACCACGTTGTTTCAACAGATGGGCAACTTCGGTCAAGAACTACTTACCGATAAGAACCTCAAAGGTCGACTCTCTGCCAATGTCGAATTCCAGTCTGAGTGGGACAAGGCTTTGAATTTGGATGAACGTTCAGTCGTGGCTAAAAGCGACATTTCAATCGACAATGGTGAGTTGATACGATTCAAGCCCATGTTGGCACTTTCAAAATATTTGAAGGGATCCGACCTTGAAACAATCAGATTTTCCAACCTTACAAATACGATTGAAATAAAGGATCGTAAAATCATGATTCCTGTAATGGATATACGGAGTTCCGCACTTGATTTAACGGCTAGCGGCACGCATACTTTTGACAACATGGTTGATTACAAACTTGGTTTGTATTTGTCCCAAATCCTTGGTAGGAAAGTGAAGCAGATGAATTCGGAATTTGGAACCATAGAGGATGACGGACTCGGTAGGCCCAGGATTTATTTATCGATGAAAGGTCCCGCATCTGACCCAAAGTTCACTTGGGATCGAAAGGGAACAGAACAGAGAATATCAGACGAGATCAGGAAAGAACGGAATACCATACGTGACCTTTTAAAGAAAGAGTTTGGCGGCTCTAGCCCTTCCGAAAACAACGGAAGCAAGGGAAAGTCGGTTACTCCTCCCAAAGAACTTGAATTGGAAACCGAAGATTAGTCTTATTTTTGTTGAATATCCCTATTAACCAGCCATGAATATATACACTCGAAAGCAACGTTGGAAAATGGCCCTTTTGCTGGTGGCTGTTTCCATCGGAGTAGCCTCAATGTGGTATACCAATGACCTGGTTAAACAGCTTTCTGAACAGGAAAAGAAAAATGTTGAGTTATGGGCCTCCGCCGTTCGTCAAGCGGTTCAAAACCCCAACGATCATGGGGATGTGACTTTTGTGCTGGATGTTCTTACCAGTAACAAGACCATTCCTAGGATTTTGACTAATGAAAAGGACGAAATACTCAGTTCCGAAAACGTTGATACAGCCATGCTGAATAATGATCCGGCCTGGCGTGATTTGCAATTAAAGCAGATGAAGGCTGAAAAGGAGCCGATCGTAATTCCGCTGGGGGAAAATGGAGAGAAGAACATCATTTATTACCAGGATTCCATTATAATCCGACAACTTCGATGGTATCCTTATTTTCAATTAGGTGTCATTAGTCTTTTCCTATTGGTATCGTACCTCGCATTCAGCACATCCCGCAAGGCGGAGCAAAACCAAGTCTGGGTTGGTATGGCTAAGGAAACGGCACACCAACTTGGAACGCCGCTTTCATCTCTTATGGCTTGGGTAGATTACTTGAAGTCGAAAGACGAATCCGATATAGCGACCAGGGAAATCGAGAAGGACGTTGCCAGATTGAATACCATTTCAGACCGATTCTCCAAAATCGGTTCGTCACCGGTTTTGAAGAAAGAGAATGTGAGCTCTGTCGTTGAGAAAACCATGGAATACTTTTCACCTAGAACATCTTCAAAGGTTTCATTCAATCTACACAAGCCACCTTCTCATGATGTTTTGGCCCCTATGAACATACCGCTATTCGAATGGGTGCTTGAGAACCTTTTCAAAAACTCCGTGGATGCCATGGAGGGTCAGGGTTCACTTACGGTAACAGTTACCGATCAGTCACAATTCGTTTACATAGATGTTTCTGATACAGGCAAAGGCATCCCAAAATCAAAATACCAAACAGTATTCAAACCTGGATACACATCAAAGAGTCGAGGTTGGGGATTGGGGCTTTCGCTTTCCAAGCGAATAGTTGAGGAGTACCATGCCGGGAAAATTTTTGTCAAAAATTCGGAACCGAAAAAGGGGACCACTTTTAGAATAGTGCTTCCAAAGCAAATCGCTTGACATCCTTTTAAGAATTGCTTTATATCCACATCCCATATTGCAAGAAAGCATGTGTCTATTGTGATTTCTACTTTTCAGTAAACACAAGCGGAATTGACCGCATGGTATCGGCCATTTGTAGGGAAATTGAAATACGCAAGGATTATCTCGATTCATCCGAACCTTTGAAAACGGTTTATTTTGGAGGGGGCACGCCATCTTTGCTCGACAAAAACCACCTAGAACGAATTTTCCAATCCATCAGAGAGCATTTTATTCTGGATGTTAATGCGGAAATAACCCTTGAAGGCAATCCGGATGATTTAACCCGAGATAAGCTTGCGGAATTGTCTGCCACCCCAATAAACCGTTTGAGCATAGGAATTCAGTCATTTTTCGACGATGAACTGCAATTCATGAATCGTGCCCACTCTGCTCAAGAGGCGGTCGAGTCAATTCATAATGCCAAGGCTGCAGGTTTTGACAATATGAGCATCGATTTGATTTACGGCATTCCCAACTCGGAATTATCCAGATGGGCAAAAAACCTGGAGATGGCATTTTCTTTGCCCATAAAGCACATTTCCTGTTATGGCCTCACCTTGGAGCCTAAAACAAAGCTGAATAAAATGGTTTCTTTAGGGCAAGTTGCGATTCCATCTGATGAAAATTTCCTTGAACAATTCGGATACCTGATGGAAGCCGCCATTTCAAACGGATTTGAGCATTATGAGATCTCCAACTTCGCCAAACCAGGCTTCAGATCGAACCACAATAGCCGGTATTGGAGTGATGTTCACTATATGGGAGTGGGACCCTCGGCCCATTCATATAATGGAATTTCCAGGCAATGGAATGTTTCAAGTAATTCCATTTACATGGATTCCATTACCTCTGGAGAAATTCCATTCAAGTTGGAGCAACTGTCGAATGTAGACAAGTACAATGAATATGTTATGACCAGGCTCCGTACCTTGGAAGGTATTGATTTGGACGACCTGGGTAAACGTTTTGGAGCTCGTTTGCAAGAACATTTTTCTAAACTCATAACCTCACATATTGTAGAGGGCTCGGTGCTATCAGTTAATAACCGTTTTGCATTAACCAGAAAGGGTCAATTCTTAGCTGATCGTATTGCTGCGGATCTGTTTTGGACAGATTGATCGAAGGCTTTTTACACACTATAATCGAACTCGGTTTTTTCGGAATTATAGTTAATTTTGAGTTGAATGTTATTAATTGTTTGATGCCCGTATGAATGCGACTTTGCAAGTAAGTGGATATGAATTGCGCGTGGATTTTTCCAAGCCAATAGACATTTCTATTCCGTTGTCTGCCGGGCCTGATAACGTGAATGCATGGTACTGTGAACCGGTACGTATTGAGCCAGTGCGCATGGGCGATTGGGTCGGTGATGTGAAAAGGGGTGGATCTGTTAATTTCAGGAACGTCCACTTCAATCCACATGGCAATGGGACCCACACGGAATGTATGGGTCACATATCCAAAGAGGAAATAACGTTGAACCAAGAGCTAAGGTCTTTTTTTTTCGTTGCTGATTTGGTTTCGGTTACACCTGTAGTTAAAGGCGATGATTCAATTATCACGATGGACTGCCTAAAGGGGATGGCTTCACATCCTGCGGCCAACGCGATTATTATTCGCACATTGCCAAACGATCCCTCCAAGTGCAACCGTCAGTATTCGAATTCCAACCCCCCATATATCGATGTAGAACTGATGCTGCATCTGGTAAAAAAGGGAATCAAACACTTGCTCTTGGATCTACCCTCTGTGGATCGTGAACATGATGAGGGAAGATTAGAAGCGCATCACGCTTTTTGGCAATATCCAAACTCCCCTCGCAAAGGAGCCACTATCACCGAGTTGGTTTTCGTTCCAGATCATGTTGCTGATGGCAGCTATTTGTTAAATCTGATGATAACCTCTCTGGAAAATGACGCAAGCCCTTCAAAACCCGTTTTATACGGTCTTTTTTAAGGAGTTTCTCCATTCCCAACAAAATATAACTTGTTTTCACTAAATTAGGTTTTTAGAATCTAAGAAAATGAAGAATATTTTTTTGATCCTAATCGCAACGGTCTTGATGTCTAATCATTCAATCGCTCAAGGAACTGTTGAAATTGGTATGTCTAGTGGTATAACCAATTACTATGGTGATTTAGGTCATGACGATTGGTTTCAAGCAAACTCCACCCAGCCTGGTTTCGCCGTCACCTTCCGAAACTTTCTTAAGCCTGGTGCATACAGTGGAAATCTCTATCGTTCTGTTTCAGCCGAGGTCCGGGTGTCATGGAACCGTTTGCAGATTGATGAAGCCATTCCGTTTAGTGGGCGTGAAGGCTTCGAGTTGAGGAACTTTGGAAGGGGCATCGGATTCCGTAACGACCTATTGGGCCTTTCCACGCATGTTACTTACACATACTACAATAACCCACGCGTGCCCTTGTATATGCAGGCTCCGGCCTTTTTCTTTTTCACAGGTATCGGCGTTTACCATGGAACTCCCAAAGCCGACTTGTTCAGAGGTTCAATTGCTTTAGAGAATCGATATCATTATTGGCCTGATGGCACAATCAGGGATGTTGAATACGTTGGACCTGGATCTCAAGGGAATGTCATCGAAAAGGATGGCGAATTTGAAACAGATTTGACCGATTGGTATACTGAGGGAGGCACGGGTTCGGGAGAAGGAAAGCTGACTAAACTTGGACGCAAAACAAATCTGGCAATTCCATTAGGGTTTGGTTTGCGTTACGGGATGAGCAAGCAAATTACGATTTCAGTTGAATGTGGATATTATATGTTTTTCTCCGATTTTATTGACGACGTCAGCGACCGATATCCAACTTACTCTGAAATAGCTTCCTCCTACCCAGGCAACACCAATATGCAGGAGTTAGCACTTTATATTTCTGATCCAAGCGGATTGGGACGAGGCAACCAAAATGGCATTGGTGAGAGTCCAAGGGGTAATCCGGCCAGTAAGGATGCCCACAGCTTCATAGGGCTAGAGCTAGCTTATAAATTCGACTTCCGTCGAGGTGTACAAAGACTTTGGGGCGCCAAATAGTACCAAATGATTAATTTTGCCCTATGGCGGCAAATAATGAAGATCTTTTTAAAAACCTGGTTTCCCATTGTAAGGAATATGGTTTCGTTTTCCCATCCAGTGAGATTTATGACGGTTTAAGTGCCGTGTATGATTACGGACAATATGGCTCTGAGTTAAAAAACAATATCCGGGCCTATTGGTGGAATTCCATGACTCGGCTTCATGAGAACATTGTAGGAATTGATGCGGCCATCTTTATGCATCCAACCACATGGAAGGCTTCAGGCCACGTGGATGCTTTTAACGACCCTTTGATTGACAATAAGGATTCCAAAAAGCGATATCGCGCAGATGTACTGATTGAGGAGCACGTAGCAAAGATTGAAGGGAAAATAAACAAAGAGGTTTCAAAAGCAAAAGACCGCTTTGGAGAAGCATTTAACGAGGAACAGTTTCGATCCACCAACCCAAGGGTTTTGGAGAATCAAGCTAAGGTCGACACTATCAACTCTAGGTTTAAGGATGCCATGGATGCTTCTGACATGTCGGCCGTCAAGCAGATAATAGTGGACTTGGAAATAGTTTGTCCGGTTTCAGGAACACGTAACTGGACTGATGTCCGTCAATTCAACCTGATGTTTTCCACTCAGATGGGATCGGTCAGCGAAGACGCATCTTCTCTTTACTTGCGTCCAGAGACTGCACAAGGGATTTTCGTCAACTTCCTGAACGTATATAAAACCGGCCGTATGAAGGTGCCTTTCGGTATTGCACAAACTGGAAAGGCGTTCAGGAATGAGATTGTAGCAAGGCAATTTATTTTCAGGATGCGTGAGTTTGAGCAGATGGAGATGCAATACTTCGTAAAGCCCGGCACTGAGATGCAGTGGTATGAGTTTTGGAAAACCACTAGGATGAAATGGCATCGCTCCATGGGATTCAGTTCCGATAGCTACAGATTCCATGACCATATCAAACTGGCACACTACGCCAATGCGGCATGCGATATTGAATTCATGTTCCCTTTTGGATTTAAAGAATTGGAAGGCATTCATTCCAGAACTGATTTCGATTTAAAGTCACACGAGGCCTATTCAGGAAAGAAGCTGCAGTATTTCGACCCTGAGTTGAATGAGAGTTACGTCCCTTATGTTGTGGAAACCTCTGTTGGTTTGGATCGTATGTTTCTTGCAGTATTGTCCCATTCTTATTGTGAGGAGAAACTGGAAGACGGATCCGAACGTGTTGTTTTACGCATACCTTCCTTTTTGGCACCTGTCAAGGCCGCAGTTTTGCCATTGGTAAAAAAGGACGGCTTACCTGAAAAGGCACGCGAAATCATGGCTGCCATAAAAGCCGATTATCTTTGTCAATACGACGAAAAGGATTCTATTGGCAAACGTTATCGCCGCCAAGATGCCATCGGCACACCGCTATGTATCACCGTTGATCATCAAACATTGGAAGATGGAACCGTTACGATTCGTCATCGCGACAGTATGCAGCAAGAACGCGTCGACGCAGCTAAGGTATCCGTTATCATGTACGATTTGCTTCGTGCTCCGAGGATTGATTGATAACTAAAAAACAAAACGCCCGATGATCCATCGGGCGTTTTGTTTAATATGGGTGTTGATCAAAAAATCAGTTGATGAGGGAAATCCTTCTAGTGGTAATTTGATTGCCATTGCGAATCTTCAAGAAGTAATAGCCTTTGTTTCGACCGCTTAAGTCAATTGTATAAAGACCTTTTGTGCGACGTTCGGCAACTCCGGAGAAAACCTTGTTGCCAACGATATCATAAACCTCAACCACTGGTGTAACTCCAGATTTTTCAGTCAATCGGATGTTTAATGGTCCAGTTGTAGGGCTTGGATAAACTGAAATCTCATCCTTAGCAAGGCTTTCATTCAAGCCAACAGTTGAACTGTAGACTTTCAAGTCATCCATTCCTAGGTTGCCTACGTCTTTGTCATAAAAGAACTTGATGTATCCTGAAATTTGTTGGAGTGGGATGCTCAAAGTTGTGGATGCTGTTGGCAAGTTGTTCAGAGAGGTGATTGGAGTCCAATTGATACTGTCTGTGCTGTATGACACATACAGGGTGCTGGGTCCTGAAATGCTATTGCCTTTTGCCCAGAATGACAATGAATCTGCATTGGACACATAAGGAGTTACCAGTGTAGCGCTATCCACACCGAATTTGTATGAGGGAGCAGACGAGCCGAAGTTTCCTGCCGAAATATAAAATGAAGCAGAAGGGCCGGGAGTCGTGTTAGATGTAGAGTTCCATGTGATTGTAAATCCAGCGGGAACGGTAGCTAGAGTCCCTGCATAGTTGTCAAATCCACAGTTTAGGATTACGTTTTGAGCAAAAGTCCCACCCCAAGGGAGCAGGCTAGAGCAGGTAATCATCAAGGCAAGTACTTTTCTATTCATCTTTTTAAGGTTTGATAATTTCAATATAGGGTAAATTTATTTCAAAGTCCACAATTTTGATACCAAATCTTGCAATATTATTACTTCTTAATCATTGAATTGGTTCATTGCAAATACTGGACCAGCTGATATATAGTGTGTTATGGCTTCTGCCGAACGTTTGGTTTTTTCTTTTACCAATGCGATTTCTTCATCTGTCCAAGCACTCAAAACGTAATCGGCTTGCTTTCCTTTCGGGAATTGGCTACCGATTCCAAACCTTAAACGGGAGTAATCTGTCGAATTCAAGGTTTCATTGATGCTTTTTAATCCGTTATGACCGCCATCGCTTCCTTTTAACCGGATTCTTATGGATCCCACCGGAAGAGCCAAATCATCAGTTACCACTATCATGTTGGCTAAAGGGATCTGTTCATGTTGAAGCCAGTAATTTACAGCCTTGCCACTAAGGTTCATATAAGTGTTGGGCTTTAGGAGTGTGACTTGCTTACCACGGATTTTTAATCTGGCTATGGAACCTAGCCTTTCAGAGGTAAACGAAACCCCAGCTGATTCAGCTAATAAATCGACCACAGCGAAACCAATATTATGACGTGTGCCGTCATATTCAGCGCCGGGGTTACCCAATCCAACCACAAGAAATTTCACGAATGGCGGAAGGTGTCAGGATTATTTGCCTTTAGCCTCTGCAGCAGCGTTCTCAACCACGTTTCTAGTGGTTCTAACTCCAACTAAAATATTATTTGGGGAGTCTAGGAACTCTACGCCTTCAATCTTGAGGTCACTCACACGAACAGATTGACCAATTTGAAGTGAAGTGATATCAACATCAACGGCATCTGGCAGGTGGTTGGCCAAAGCCTTTACCTTCAGTTTGCGAACCTTGGTGATCAATTTTCCACCTTGGCGCTGACCTTCAGAAGTACCGTTTATCTTGACTGGAATATGCATGATAACAGGCTTTCCTGGGTTGATTTCCAAAAAGTCGATGTGCATCAGGCTGTCATTAACAGGGTGGAACTGTACTTCCTGCATAACAGCTTGGTGGGTTTTTCCATCAACATTGATATTTACCGTAAAAACTTCAGGAGTGTAAACCAAACCTCTGAAATCCAAAACAGGTGCGTGGAAGTGTACGTTCTCGGAGCCACCATACAGGACACAAGGAACCATTCCGGCATCACGAAGCTTTTTGGTTTCTTGTTTGGTAAGCGAAGTGCGTTTGGTAGCGTTTAATTCAAATGATTTCATGACTGAAAGATTATTTAGTAATAGATGGGTTATGCTTTTATGAAAAGGGTGCTTATAGATTTATAAGAATACACCCTATTGATGGCTTGAGCAAAAAGTTCGGCTGTTGGTAACGCGGTGATTTTAGCCGATTGCTGGCGAAGCGGAATTGTGTCACAAACTATCAATTCAGTAAGTGCTGATTCCTCAACACGCTCGTAGGCTCTGCCGGACAATACGGGATGCGTGCAAAAAGCACGAACACTTTTCGCTCCACGATCCATGATCATTTGAGCGGCTTTGGAGAGCGTTCCGGCAGTATCCACGATATCATCCACTAGAACAACGTTCTTGCCTTCCACATCTCCGATTAATGTCATTCCCTCTATTTCATTGGCACGTTTGCGGTGCTTATCGCAAATCACCATATCCGCGCTGAAATATTTGGCGTATTCCCTGGCACGATGAACGCCGCCCATATCGGGGGCTGCAATAATCAGGTTTTCCAAATTCAAACCTTTGATGTAAGGAACGAAAACAGAGGATGCGTCGAGGTGGTCTACCGGTACATCAAAAAAACCTTGGATCTGCGGTGCGTGCAAGTCCATTGTCATGACTCTTGTTACTCCCGCCGCGCTAAGCAAGTTTGCAACCAGTTTGGATCCGATTGCAACTCTTGGCTTGTCTTTTCGGTCTGAGCGGGCGTATCCGAAGTATGGTATTACTGCGGTGATGTAGTGAGCTGAGGCCCTTTTGGCGGCGTCAATCAATAGCAGCAACTCGAACAGATTCTCTGTGGGAGCGAAGGATGATTGGATGATAAACACATCACAGCCACGAACACTCTCGTCAAAATAGGGAGAGATTTCACCATCAGAAAAACGACTGACAATCACATTGCCGAGCGGAGCGCCGTATTGTTCAGCGATTTGCTCTGCAAGGTACCGTGAGGCGGTTCCTGAAAATATTTTGACTTCCCTGGCCATGGACGATTTTCAAAATGGGTTGCAAAATAACGAAAAAAGAGCGTCATTTCAAAGTCTTTCGATTTGAAAATAAAGGAATTCTGAAAAGACCAGACTAGTGAAAGTTCGATTAGCGGTCGTAGGCCACCATACGCAACCTGAACATTTCTTCACCAACCTTTACCATTAACATATAAACTCCTGGTTTGCAGCTGTTTGCTTTGAGGTCAAAGGAGTATGGGTGAGAGCCTTTGGAAAGTTTTTGATGTGTTAATTCGGCAACCTGCTGTCCAATGGCATTAACAACCCATGCCTCTACAAACTCCTCCTGCTGTAGGTTGATTATCAAATTAGTAGAAGTATTGAAAGGGTTCGGCCAAGCCGAAATCTGAACACCTTGGTTGGAACTCAATTTTGCTGAAACAACATCCGAGTAACTGGAGGTGCCATCAAAATCCATTTGGTTTAGCCTGTAATAATATGTCTTGTTCTTCTCAACCTCCAAATCTTCAAATTGATAATCGTATTGAACGTTGGTATTTCCATGGCCAGGTATCCATCCAATTTGGCTGAACGAATCCCCTTGAGTGCTTTTTTCAAGGTGAAATCCAGCATTGTTGGTTTCGCTGGCGGTTGACCAATTGATTAAGATCTTGTTTCCGGCGGGAGTTGCTCTCAAATCCAAGAGCGAAATTGGAAGCGGTGAAAGGGATTGGGCTACCGAAAAACCTGTATTTGTCCCCATGGTGGTCATGCCATTTCGTTGAATTGCTGTGATCGGACCAGGAAAAACGCAGGTGCCTTCAAGACCCCAAACAGAGGTTGCTGATGCTCTACGCATAAGTGTATAGCCCAACGTGGCATTCGAATAATTGGTAGGATAGGCGGTGGCATTGAATGTGGCAACCCCGGTAGCTGGAACGGCACTTACCAGCCAATACCCATTGTTCAATGGGGCTTGGTCATACGTGCTGTAAAGGCATTCAGGACCCAATGCTGGACTCGGCGTAGCGGGAGCAGTGTTGGTGAAGGAGGCGATTGCATACGTGCGGTCGTTGCCACTTGGAAAATTGAAGTTGATCCGCTGATAGCCTTTCGCGGCCGAACCAACAGGGAAGTCATAAGAACCTCCAGTCGCAGCGAAAGACCTGCGTAAATTACCATCCACAAAACTTGAAATGGCTCCTTGATTTACAGCAGTTGGGGCATTGTTCAAGACGTTGACCCTGTTTGATGCGGAGGTGATTATTTTTCCTTGATTGAGATTCAAATTGCCAGTTACCACCATCCAATCCGTAGCACCACTATTGCCGAGAGTGAGTCCTGGACCGGTATGGTTCATCACTACGTTATTGAGAGCTCCACGGTTGAAATAGTTTTGTGCAATGGTGCCGTTAAACTCAAGAGTACTGCCTGTGGCATCATAGGTGGCATAGGGAGTTGCTGTGTAGAAGATCGAAAAATTCCCGCCAACTCGATGGTTGCGGTTTGCCGCACTGAAAACACCTCCGGCATATGTGGGGGATGAACCAACGGTGAAATCGCCTGCGTTGTCGAGGTCGTTGTTCAAGAAAACGGTGTTGCCGTTGACATTTGAAGGTTTGTTGATGACAACATTCCACAGCCTGTTTGAACCCGTCATGCAGCCTGTCATGTATTGGTTCTGTACGATTGAATCGCTCTGCAGCACTAATGTGGATCCGCTTTGGGCAACAATGGCTCCGTTATTAATGAAGTTATTGCAAACCTTAAGCTGTGCACCTGTCTGTAATGTCAGAGTTGCTCCGGCAGATATATCAATGCTTCCAACGGTTGCAGTCGATCCGGTTATGGATGGTTGAATGGCTACTGGGGGTATTGCAACGTTGTAAGTACATTTTGGTATGGCGCAACCTCCCCAGTTTTCAGGGTTGTACCAATCATTATTTAGTGATCCAGTCCAAACAAGTGTTCCTCCTGTTGGTGGATTTGCGGCTAATGGAGTAGCGGTAGAGAAATTAAGAGTAAAACCCGAGGTGCTGTTGGTAAAGTTTGATACGATAATCAGGTACTCGTCACCTGCGCTTACAGGAATTCGAGGCTGATATGCACCTCCAAATCCAGGATAAGCGGCGGGGGCTGTGCCAGCGTTTGCGCTGAAACACCCTGTAACTCCTAAAAAGCTGTAGTTACAAGAAATTGGAGGTACGGATGCTAGGTTGTTGCAGTCTGCTGGACCAGGAGTTCCTGCTGTGCGCGTTTGCCATACTGCAAAGTCGTAGTCGGTTGCCGTGGTGGATGGTGCACCTGGCCAATCGTTCGGAACAATATCGAATTCCAAAAACCCATTGGCTGCAATGTTAATGCGATACCAATACGACCCTCTCTCACCTGATGCCAAGCAGTTGATACCGCTGCCGAATTCACATGAGCTACCTACAGCTTGTGGACCGGGGTTGGGAACGGAAATGTTTGCATCACAAATGGGAAATGAAACCGAACAGTCTTGGCCCGGTGTTGGTGGGAAAGGTAAAGCCCCCCCTGTTCCAGAATCCATTACAAACAGCGTGAAAGAACCTGTTTGCCCTCCATAACCATCGACTGAAATGTAATATGTCATTCCTGGAGTTAGTCCAGTCAAACTCAAAGTGGAGGTAGGATAGGTATTGGTTCCACAAGGAGGTAAATCGTCATTACAAGCCAAATAGGGCAAGGTTGCTCCTGCTCCTGCGACCACAGTTCCTGTTACAGGTCCATAGACAGCGATTTGGGTGTTGGTCAGAGTTCCTAGTCCAGTCCGCATTTTAACGCAGCCTGAAGCCGGTGCAACAAAGCTGTACCAAACCGTATTCAAGGTGTTGGCTCCTGTGGGTCCGAAGCAGGATGGCTGTCCGGGTTCATCAGCGTTTCCAGAACAACTGTTGTTGCCCGGAGTGGTTATATTGAACGGTATTCCCACCGCTTGGAATGGCCGGTCGTTTGGCGCACCGCTTCCGAAGGAGGTGACTTGTATGTTGTATGTAACACTAGTGGTGGGGTTTTGAGAGTCGATTATGATAAAGTAGCTTCCAGCTGCAGGAAGAGTGACGGTTCCAGACAACGTTCCTAGAGTAGCTCCGCCTCCGCTGCCGATACATGCTGATCCCGCTGCACCAGGACAACCCTGGTACACATAAAACCCAATGTCATTGCTGCTGGAACCTGTTAAGGAAATGCCGATGCATTGAGGGGTGCTGACGGAAAAGGAATAAACGCGATCTTCTCCTGAAGTGAAGGCAGTATTGCAAATACCCGGTGTTGCTGCATTGTAATCATTGCCGGCGCATGCGGTGGATTGATTACTTCCCGAATATGGCAGAGCAGCGATTGAAATGGCATTGGAGCAAACCGTGCCTGCAGCTCCGGTGGAAACGGCGGAAATGAACAGGTTGGTGTATGCATTACATGCAGGTGATGGCCAAGAATCCAAAACAAGGTAGTAGGTTACATTGGCAGTAACATTCACGCAGATGGATTTACTTCCCGCAAAGCTTTGTGATTGGGCAATACACACTGCGGATGATACGCCTCCGCAGGGGCCTGCAGTCGGGCAACCCTGGTAAAGCATCAATCCCGTATAAGATGCCGATGGTGCATTTAGGTCAATCGTGATTTGACCAGTTGTTGTTGGTGTGAAGGCCCAAACTTGGTCCTCGCCATCCAAATAGTAAGTTGCACCGCAAGTGGCGGTATTGGTTGAGGTGAGGTCATTGCCAAGCCCGCACGTGGTTCCCGAACCCGAATTGTAAGGAAGCGAAGCCACGCTCGTGTAACCATTGCCAAGAAGAGAAGCGCAAGATGCTCCTCCTCCTGTTGAAGGCGCTGAAATTGACAGATTGTTATATGCGTTGCATGCGGGACTCGGATACGAATCCAAAATCACATAGTAGGTGGCTCCGGCGGTTACCGTTATGCAAATCGATCTGCTTCCTGCTGAACTTTGGCTTTGAGCTACGCATGTGGCCGTTGATGCGCCTCCGCATGGGGTAGAAACGGGACATCCTTGGTAAACCATCAAGCCTGTCCAAGTGGCGTTTGGAGCATCGAGGTTAATCGTTACTTGGCCTGATGATGTCGGAGTGAACGCCCAAACACGATCTTCGCCATCCAAGTATAGGGCGGATCCACACGCTGCGGTATTAGCAGGGGTCAGATCGTTTACCTGGCCACACGTTGTGCCTGCTCCGGAGTTATATGGTAGCGCAGCCACATTGGAAAATCCTGTGCCCAAAAGAGATGAGCAAGATTGAGCACCACCCGATGGTGAGGAAATAGACAGGTTATTGTAGGCGTTACATGTAGGGGAAGGCCAAGAATCAAGAACCAAATAATAGGTCACATTGGCGGTTACGGTAACACAAAGCGTCTTACTTCCAGTTGAACTTTGGGATTGTGCAATGCAAACGCCATTGCCGGATGAAGTCAACGGACAACCTTGATATAACATCAAGCCGGTGTAGCTCGCAGATGGAGCATTGAGGTCGATGGAGATTTGTCCGGAAGCCGTAGGGGTGAATGCCCAAACCCGATCTTCTCCACCTAGGTAAGATGTTGATCCGCAAACATTGGTGTTAGCCGAAGTCAAGTCATTTCCAGCTCCACAAGTAGATCCTGACCCTGAGTTGTAGGGTAAAGATGGAGCTGTGACAAATCCTGCTCCCAACAATTGGGCGCAGCTAGGGGCATTGGATGTAGACACGAGCGAGACGTTATCGATTGCGCCAGCCGGGTTGGTTCCAACACTTCCGTCATTCCGCCAGGTAAAAACCAGTCTTTGTGTTGTCCCTGCAAGATTTGTTGGTAGCGTAATGGCGGCGCTTTGCCATGTAGAACTTAAATTATAATCGCCACCAATCTGTCCTGATGCCAAAAGGGTCCCCACCGTTGGTGTTGTAGTTGTAGGAACGACATAAACTCGTACGTAATCGTAGGTGGATTCGCCAAAACCTTTCCAAGAGAAATTAAGTGTAACATTCGACTGGCCCGCAGGAATTGTCACATCTCTATAAAAATGGTTTACTGTAATTGCCAACGGGTCATAATTGTTGTTGTTCGCGCCGGTACCAACGTGAGCGCAATTTACACCTGTGAGTCCTGTTGCAGCTGTTCCAACAAACCATCTGTTCGTTGCATTCGTTCCATTGACAACTGTCCAGCCGTTGGCTGCCCATGTCGAACCCAGCTCGAATCCTCCTGCACCGATGGGGTCTACCAAAGTGGTTGTTTGGCCTTGAGATGCGAGAGGGCAGATTAGCAACAGCAATAGCAACAAGCTTGCCGATGTCCTCTTGTGGACTAAAACCAAAATGCATGTTGCGACACGAAAAAGGGCAGGATTGTTTTTAAAAATGATTAAACGCAAAATGGTTAGGTTTTGGACTGGAAATGTAACACGGAACTACCAATTCACCAAAATTTATTTGGTGTAATGCATTTGTTTTTACGGAAAACAATAAAAAATAACATAATAAAAAAGCCATGTGATAAACATGGCTTTTTGAAGGGTACCCGGGATCGGGGTCGAACCGATACGATATTGCTATCACTGGTGTTTGAGACCAGCGCGTCTACCAATTCCGCCACCCGGGCATCTGGAAAGGGATTGCGAAAGTAGTAAATTATTTCAAAAATCAGGCGACATAGGGCATGGTTCGAGGTAATTTTTGCTCTTAATGAAGCATCCCTGACTTTCGGTGGATCACAAAGGTTATTTGTTCTTCCATTCGTGCATCTGCCATACCCTCCTCGGTCCCACCTATTAACATAAAATCCTCTTCGGTTCCGTCGGGGTGCAGCTTTATCAGGGAAAGAATGATCTTGTGTGCTTCGGGCTTGCATTTTTCCCAATCCACTTCGCCCTTATAGGGTAGAATGTACTTGCCTTGAAGTAGTAAATCCGTTAGCAACTCCATAAAGTATGACAGCGCTCTTTCCTTGCATTCCAACAAGTTTGGCTCCTTGAAATCCTTGTCTACCATATCGGCATTCAATTCACCGCTTTCCTCATCCAAAAAGAATCCGATATCGGAAACACGGTAAAAATGCTCTATTCCGAAAAGTGGAATCGGTTTGATGGGTATTTCGTTTTCGGCCATAGTCTAATATTTCGTCACAACTAGTTTTGAAACGGACTGCAAGCCGTTGTGTTGTATAATCAACTGGTAAGCTCCTGATATTATGTTATCCAAATGAATGGCCCTGTTTCCATAGATGGATTTTTCATCATAAATCATCCTGCCGGTCATATCGGTAATTGTAAAATCAAAAACTCCCACCTTCCTTGGGTCCATTGGTTGTATGTTGAAGGTTCCATTGTTCGGGTTCGGATAAATTGAAAATGGAAAGTGGGGATTCTCGGCTAGGCCCACACCTGAAAATGCCAAGGAATCGGAGCAGTTAGTGCATCCGTTTGCATCGGTTCCGCAAAGCACATAGGTGCCACCAATTTGAGCAGTAAAGCTGCTGCTTGTAGCTCCAGGTATTGGGTTGCCATTCAAGTACCATTGCAACGACAGTCCACTTACTCCGGTTGTGAATGTATTTCCATTGATGAAAAATGTTGGCTTGGTGGGAACTGGGTTGATGGTCACATTAGTAGATGCAGATCCCGAGGTGCATCCTTGCGGAGTAGTAACGATCACAGAATAGCTACCGGAAGCAGTTGGAGTATAAACGGCATTGTTAGCCCCAACTAACAAGGATCCGCTTTCATACCATTGTACGTTATTTGTACTATCGCTAGCTATTAAATCCAAGCTTTCCCCTTCGCAAATCACCGTGGGACCGTTGCTATTGATGTTTGGTGCGGATGGAGTTGCGTAAACAATGATGGTGTCGGTTGCAACCAGAGGCACTACAGGCGTTTGAAAAATTGTGTAATTCACAACCAGAGTGCCTGAAGCTCCGCCGACATTTCCGGAAGCAGTTCCTGAGTTCCCGTGGCCTTGAAAAGTTATGACGCCGAGATCATCGTCCGCTCCAAATAATCCTCCATCTTCATCCCAAACATGGGCAGTATAATTTCCATTTGCTAGTAAGATGTTGGGAGTGTTCCATGAGTATGGAGGGAATACGCCGTTTAATGCTGGTCGCGAATCGTACACTTGTGTACCGGCTGGATCATACAGAAGGAAGTAAGGGTCTGGATCGTCTAGAGGTGCTCCGTAATTATTTGGAATGCCAGTTACCGTGATGTTGGTGAGATAAAAATCAGGAACCACATTAGGTGTAACGGTTTGTGTTACTATGTAAGTTCCAGGTGTGGCATAGGTCTGCGCAGGAGGATTCTCTACATTGCTTTGCAAACCGTTTCCGAAATCCCAGGCGTAAGCTGATTGCCCAGGATTATTATTTGAGAAACTAACTGTGAGAGGCGAGCAACCTACATTATTAGTCATAGCAAATCCTGGATTGGAAACATTGGCGGGCAGCACCGTCAAAGGCCTATCGAAATTTATGGTTTGCAATCCAGCCAACTGGACATCTGCGATCACAGTTACCGTAAAGGTGAATGTGCCAGGAACAATCGGTGTGCCTGATATTTTCACACACCCATATATAGAAACTGCCGGGTCGTAGGTGCATCCGTTTTGAAAATTGTTGCATTGCCAATTCAAACCAATGGGAAGTCCGCTGATGTTGGTGATTGTGTAATCGTATATGGTCAGACCCAATGTATCGGTAAGCATTACAAACGTCACATCTTGATCATAGGCCGCTCCGGCTGTGGCATCGGGCAGAGTATCGGGATAAATACCGGCTCCGGTAAAGTTAGTGTTCGGAACACATTGTGCTGATGCGGAGATTGTTTCTAAACAAACAATTGCGGCTCCTAGAATCAATAGGATCAAAGCTCTTGACATATGAGTTGAGGTTGGTTTAATAAAGGTAAAAATAGTTTTTTTAAATTCAATATAGCACTTCCGGCTTTGTAAAATCAAAATCCCTGAAGCTGTATTGCCATGCGCTGATTGAGCCTAAACGATTTGGTAGGTTTTGGTTCGAAAAAACCGCCAAGATTATCTTGAAATCAGATTGAGCCAGGAACTTGTTTGAAACAGCCAAACCGCCGCCCCATACTCCAATCCAAGTAGAGTTGAATAAGCGGTTATTATCATCCTTTACGACTCCTGCTCCTCCATAAATCAAAGGGGTGAATTTGAAGCCGAGCCATTCAAATTGATTGAATAGCACAGCTGTGGTGTTCAATCCAAACCGCTCCAATCCCTCAGGTGTGCCGGATCGGTATCCTGGTAGCAAGCGATCTTGTTGCAGATTCAACGGACGGTAATAGAGCTGGTTTGTGAATTTCACATAGTTCATTTCTCCTATGAATCGTATCCTCCACTTGCCAACATTAACAAGGGGAGAGAAAGTGAAAAGATTTGCTTTCAGTGCCTCATCTTGTTTGTTTCCATATTTTAAAAAGGTCCCAAAATCCAAATGACATGACGCATAAAAGGCGTTTCGGATATATCCGCCAGCAGCTGCAGAACCGCCTATATAGTATCTATTGGAATACGATCCGAAGTCATAACCTGATGTTATTTGAATTTTTCTACCAGAAGGTACATCTTCGTCCTCTCCAAATTGGAATAAATATTTATCCATCACATAGCTTCTGCTCGAAATACCAATAGAGGTTAATGCTGTTTTTTTCGTGGAAAGTATTTCACGTGCAATCAAATCACTGGTGTTAAGTTGGGTAGGCTCATCGCTTGCAAAAGCCATTGATATAACTAATCGAGTACTCCGCTCTTCCATGGATTTCCCAGGTCGAAGCATGAATGATTTTGCTAGCCATCCTCCATATGTTGACCCTTCTTTCATAAATGGAGCATATGTGGATTTGGTTAGTCGCAAGGAGTCGTTTTTCAAATATCTTGAAACAGTTAAACCGCCTGCCCATTCAGCTAACGGTGATACAAACGGACGATCTACGTCGAATTGAATGGAACGGTTGTCCTCTTTCAACTTATAGGAGAGCTTCGCGGATGCGAAAGATCCCGCAACCGATGGGGCCAGGTAGTAGCCTTCCAAATATGGTTTTAGCAATCGGGATTCGCCCTTCAGCCATGTTAGTTCATTGCTGAATCGATGACCCATTCCGAAAAGATCATAACTGGTGAATTTTGTCCGTGTTTGGTTGGATGTAACCGTTGCGGATGCCTTGAAAGTCCAATGGTCTCGGGTTTCTACATAAACATCTGCAGAATCTTTATCTATTGGCTTGATTTTTATTTGCACATCACGAATGAATCCTGAACTGCGAATCAGTCGCTCCGACTCCTCGATCTTGAGCATATCCAGCTTTTCTCCGGATTCGAAAACAAGCAGGTTTTCGATGGCTCTACTCCTAGTCCTGAAATGTAATGCGTTACCTGCCTTCTGCAATGTACTGTAGGTATTGACCGAAGTGTCATGTAATGAAGTTCCGAAAGGTTCGCGCGTATTGATGTTGATATTGCGAATGATTCTGTCACCAAAAAACCCTGGCGATTCCAGTATGCTATCC
The DNA here is from genome assembly GCA_023262505.1 of Bacteroidia bacterium. Lineage (GTDB taxonomy): Bacteria > Bacteroidota > Bacteroidia > AKYH767-A > OLB10 > JALRAP01. The sequence goes on along the minus strand of JALRAP010000001.1, from coordinate 10,219 downwards.
AATTCAGCCTCGTCTGGCACATTGAAAACGATCTTGTAAAGCAATAGGGTGGCGGGATTTCGATCAGCCTTGCGCTTTAGGGATTGGTAAAACTCCTTGGCTTTGCTTGAGTCGCTCTGGCCGAAAGCCCCCCCTGTGTAGGAAACCATCAATATGAATACCAGTATTTTGAATCTCATCGCGTGGTAAAAATATTTAATGCGATTGATACGTTACATGACCAATGTTGATTTAATCTAGGAAGCCATATCAATCTATTCGTATTTTTGCAATACTTATGACCCGCCCCACTTTCGACGATATCTACATGGAACTGGCCCAAAAGCTGGCCATGCGCTCACATTGTGTCAAAATAAGCGTTGGTGCGGTATTGACCAAGGATACTAGGATTATTTCATTGGGTTATAACGGGCCTCCAGCAGGCACACACAACTGTGACCAGGAGTGGCCTGAAACAGGTTGCGCAAGAGATCGCAAGGGCGGATGTTCATTGGCTATTCATGCCGAAGAAAACGCTATCCTATATGCCGCTAAAAACAATCTGCAAATCGATGGCGCAACATTATATGTGACACTTTCTCCCTGTTTGGCTTGTGCCAGGGTCATTTTCACTACCGGTATTCGCAAGGTGGTTTATTTGAACTCCTATGCCGCATATAAAGGAATTGATGTGGATGAGGGTGTCGAGTTTTTGAGAAGGTTCAATGTGGAAGTTGTCAAGTTCCAACCATCCACTTAGCAATTCAAATTGATGTCTGATTCTGAAAACAAATCAAACCGCAACTATAGGTGGCCCTTACTGTTTTCTGTTGTGCTTTGCTTCGGTATTTACATAGGAACCCGGTTGCAAACCCCTTCAGGCGCGGGTTCATCTTTTTTCACACTTAGTCCAAGTGGCTTTGATAAAATCAGCGACATCATCACCTACATCGAACAGGAGTATGTAGACACCATTGACAAGGAAAAGTTGATGGATCTCTCCATAGAAAAGATGTTGCAGTCTTTAGACCCGCATTCCTCATACATAACAGCGACCGATTTGAATGCCGCCAATGAGCCTTTGGAAGGTAACTTCGAAGGCATCGGAGTGGAGTTCCACATCCAGGAGGATACCATCATGGTTGTAAGCGCCATCTCAGGAGGACCTTCAGAGGCGGTTGGCATTCGATCGGGGGATCGTATTGTTGAGGTAAACGATACATTAGTTGCTGGGATTGGTATCAGCAATAATGATGTGATGCGCAAGCTACGGGGACAGGGCGGAACAAAAGTGAAGGTAAAGGTATTCAGGCGGGGAACACCCAAATTAATGAGCTTTACCATAACGCGTGGAAAGATTCCAATTTATTCTTTGGATGCCGCTTTCATGGCTGATCCCCGAACAGGTTATATCCGTATTAGCCGCTTTGCAGCCACTACTTATGACGAATTTGTACAGGCTTCTGAGAAATTAAACTCCAAGGGGATGATCAGAATGATTATCGATTTGCGAGGTAATCCAGGTGGATATTTGGACGCAGCCACAAAGATTGCCGATGAGTTTATTTCGGAAGGTAAGTCGATTGTTTATACTGAAGGCAAGTCTAGGCCAAGGGCCGACTATGATGCCACCAGCGGAGGTAGGTTTGAAAACTTACCGGTTGTTGTTTTGATAGACGAAGGATCTGCATCAGCATCCGAAATCCTGGCAGGAGCTCTACAAGATTGGGACAGGGCTACAATTATCGGCCGAAGATCGTTTGGTAAAGGATTGGTGCAAGAGCAAACAGTGTTGCCAGACGGTTCCGCCATCAGGTTAACGATTGCCAGGTATTACACTCCAACAGGTCGTAGCATTCAAAAACCCTACAAGGACGGATATGACCAGTACAACAATGAGTTGAATGAGCGCTTTGCACATCAAGAGTTGTTGAATCTGGATTCAATCAAGTTCCCTGATTCATTGAAATATACTACACCAAAAGGCAAGGTGGTTTATGGAGGTGGTGGAATCATGCCGGACGTATTTGTTCCGCTTGACACGACCGATAGTTCCAATCCTTTTTTCAATCTTGCATTGTCTGGAGGTGAGTTGACGGATTTCGCATATGATTATGTCGACAAAAACCGAACCGAGTTGTCCCGTTTTAAAGACGTGGAGACTTTCCAATCCAAATTTCAGGTCAGCGATATCACATATAGTGCATTTGTAAGGAATGTCACATCAAATATTTCCAATCCGCTTGATCCTAGCGATATTGCCAGTGCCTCCGCATATATTAAAAATCTATTGAAGGCAAATATTGCAAGACAATTGTATGGCGGCGAAGGGTTCTATCCAATCTGGCTTATGTCGGATCCTCTCTACAAAAAGGCACTAAAGGTTATTTCCGAAGGAAAAAATTGACAGTTTAACTGTTTGTACATATATTTGTATTCATCTACCACGAGTCTGTAATGAAATGTGAACATCAACATAATTGCAGACATGAATACCAAGTGTTTACTGCCCCTTTTCGATAAGGGTGCTTGCCGATTACTCTCGGTTTTAGCTATCTCATTTTCAACGGTTCAATTTGCTTGCGAGAAGCCCGTTCGTGAAAACGATTCAGCATCGCTTTTGGTGAAAGAAGCTCCAGATGCAAGCTTACACATATTGAGAGCACATGGATCGAAACTGGTCAACAAGCTATTGGCATCAGATTCCTATGGCGAATCTGCAAGCCTTGAGCCTCTGAAAAGGAAGGTCGACAACCTTATTTCAGGATATAAATCTCAGAACGCCGTCAGCTCTGTTTCCGTGTATTACATGGATTTGAAAACTGGGGGTTGGTTTGCCATTAATGGATCAGAGGGATATACTCCTGGGAGTTTATTAAAACTACCGGTTTGTATCAGTTTTTTCAAATTGTCTGAGTACAGTCCTGGCACAATGCAGCGGCAAATATTTTTTGATCCAAATTTGCCTAGAGTGCCAAGTCAGACGTTCGAGGTTGATCCAATTATTCCGGGAAAGTCGTATTCACTTGATGAGTTGATCAGGCGTGTACTGAGGGACTCCGACAACTACAGCACTTCACTTATCAATTACAATATTGATTATGATGCACTGAAATTACTCTATCGGGATATCGATCAGGCGGTGCCAGACATGCATGATATTTCGTACACTGTAAACGCTATAGAATACTCGAGATTCCTTCAAATACTGTACAATGGCTCATGGCTGAATGAATCGAATTCAGAGAAAGCCTTATCATACCTTGCCGCGTCTTCATTCAAAGAGGGCTTGACCAAATTGTTGCCTACAGATGTGATTGTTCCAAGGAAATTCGGAGAATACGGAAGTAATGAATTGAAGCAATGGCACGAATCAGGAATTGTTTATGCCCCCGATGGACATTATTTGATTACCGTAATGACAAAGGGCTACGAACAGGAAAAGCTTAGGATTGTGATTTCGGAAATTTCCAAGGCTATCTACGAAGGTAGATGAGTTCTGCGGTTGGATTCAGCCCTTATCCAAAATGCCGAGGATGATTTCCGGGCTGAGCGGTTTGCTGAAATATTTTTTTACCATAGGGAAAGCCATCGCCTTGTCAACGTCGATTGGGTCGCTGGAGGAAGTTAGCATGTATATGGCGGGGCTGTTTGCTTTGCCTTCCAGGAAGGCCATATAGTTTTCCAAGAATTCAAATCCTCCCATAACAGGCATGCGAACATCCAGAAATATAATATCCGGCTGTTGGTCGCCAAGAGACTTAAGGTAGTCTAGGGCTTGTGCACCGTTTGTACTGATGGAGATTTTGGATGCAACCCCAAGCTCCTCCAGCAGGTGCTGGGATATATAGGTGTCAACATCATTGTCGTCAACAATGTGTAACTCCTTGTATTTTGGTTCTGTGGCGGTCATTACGCAATATTAGGAATAAACAATTTAAATGTGGAGCCATCGCCAAGCGAGGAGGAAACATCAATGGTCCCGCCAAGCTTTTCGACCGTTTCTTTTACAATATAAAGTCCAAGTCCTGAGCCTGTTGAAAGGCTGGTGGCTCGGTAAAACATTTCGAATATCCGGTTCAGGTTATCTTCGGATATTCCTATGCCGTTGTCTTTTGCAATAACTTCAAAACCGTTGTTAACGCATTTGAACTTTAATTCCAAGCTCCTCTCAGGTTTTGCATTGTCTTGGTATTTAATCGCATTTGAGATGATGTTTGACAATATGACTTTCATCCTTCTTTTATCTGTGTTCATTTGCAGATGCGGTTCGATATCCAAATAAAGTTTGAAGTCATTGCTTCCACCCATGTAATCAAGATTTTCGCGCACCTCGTTTATCAGCGATGCAAGTTGGATGGGTTCTGCGTAAATTTCTGACCTTGCGTTTCGTGAGTAATCAAGGATTTCGGCTATGAAATCATCCAATTTGCGTACTGAATCCTTGACCATGCGTATCCGGTCGTGCTGCTTGGTTTCTGTAGCAGGTAAGTTCATTTCGATTATCCGAATCAAACCCAATACGGAAGTTAATGGAGCTCGTAAATCGTGGGATGTACTATATACGAATCGGTCCAATTCAGAATTGGTTTTTTGCAGAACCTCGTTATTTCGGGTCAGTTCTTTCTCGGCAAGTGCTATAGCAGTTACATCGCTACCGGTGGCCAAAAGGAACATCTCTTTGTTTGCACCTTCGTAAGTACTTATAGTCCTAAGCACGTGCATTTCATCGAGGGCGCCTTCCCTGTAAGTTTCGCGCCACTGCTGCGTTTCACCTGTTTTGAGCGCAGCATGCATCATCATCAAACGGTTGGAGGTAAGTTCACCGCCTTTGCCGGTTTTTTCAACGAAGTCCTGTTCGGTCTTCCCAATCAACCATTCCCGGATTTCATCGCGCCTCACAGCTTTCTTGTTCAAATACACGAAGCGCAGCTCATGGTCCAACACGCCTACATCTATGGGCATCCTGTCGAGCATGCTCTCATAGAAATTCTTCTGACGCTTTACCATCTCTTCCGCCTCAACAATAGAGGTTACATCAACGCCGTACCCGATCACATATTGGAGCTCACCGTTTTTCATTAAAGGATAAAATCTCCTAAAGGTGTGTGTAGTCTTACCATCGGGCATCCGAATAGTGTCAATGTATTCCACGGTATCCTTTGTATCAACTACTTTGTTGAAAACCTCTCTTCGTTTGATTGCTAATTCCGGGTCTCTACCCTTCAATTCACAATATTCAAAGTCATCCTTTCCAATAATCCATTTTCTTAATTCTGGATTTTTGATTCCCATAGGGTTCACAAAAAGATACCGATGATTCATGTCGAACACGGCAATATCAGAAGGCAGGTTATTCAGGATTTCCTCATTGAAGGTTTTTTCACGTACAAGCGCTTCTTCCAACAGCTTCTTGTCTGTGACGTCATTAAAGCTCCATAAGTGACCTTTGAAAGAATCGCCCTCGAAAACCGGAACATAGTTTCTTTCCAAGATGCGACCATCAATCAACCGTATAATGTTCCCAGTCACCATCTCTTGTTTTTCTCTAATTCTGATGGTTTCTGAGATCAATTGTTCGGCTTCAGTGATTTTGGCGATTATCTTGGATGTGACAGCAGAACGTTCCGACTCCATTACTTCGTTTGGCGTTGTTCCTTGCAGGAACAGGTCGCAAAACGGCTGGTTTACCAATTGTATGTTGCCGGAATTGTCTTCAAATAGGATACCCGTTTGGTAAGATGTCATCAAAGAGTTAACCGCCTCTTCATTTTTGGAAGCTTGCACCACTTGACTGTATAACTGATCAGTCAAGATACCGATGTCGTCTTGAAGCAGCATTCCCTTCTCACCTAGAAGGCTCATCGCGTCTTTGATTTTGCGAACCGACTGGTTTTTTAACTGAAGCTCGTCTTTCAGCCTTTGAGTGATATCGATATATTCGGATTCACTGATGCTGAATGCACGCTCAGCTAGTGATTTGTCTTTTTCGTAGGCTAAGTATGAATCATTGATGGCTGATAGGAAATCACCCAGCTCGGGATTGTTATGAAGATGTTCAGGAAGGTGCTTCCTGATTTGGCGAGCCAACAGCTTGTTATAGCTCATGGAATGAAGTAATGGTCATGGTTTGATTATGAAAGTTACATGACAATTCGTCCTTCAGCGGTGAAATCTCTCCATAGGAGTAAAATCCGCTTAAGAGGGTTCCATCGCCATATAATTCCCGAACTGCTTCAACTTCTTCCTCTGTGCGAGGTCCTAGAATTAGCTTTCGGCCAACACAACTAATAAGGATTGCCAAGTCGGGCTTGATATTGTTTTTTCCCATGGTTTGCTGGGCAGCATCACCTGCCGCTGAGGTAAGCTTATCGAAGTTCGCTTTCATAAAACGCACCTTGGATCCTGTTGGAATATCCCCTGCAAAGGTCATTGAGCCTTCGTTTTCGGAAATGGAAAGAATGGTCCGAACCACTGGCTGGGATAGCTCATCGTTAATCATCGATAATGGAAATAGTAGGGCTGACGACGGCAGGTTTCGTGCCTCATCGCCCAAATAGGTTTTGTACAACTCCAAAGCGCTTTTGCCATCTATTTCATACAATACATTCCCTGAGGATTTTGTCACTTCCCGCTCGGGACCGAAAGTTTCCCATCCGCCCATGGAGCCATGTGAAACTTGCAATTGATTTCCATAGAATCCGATTGCGACAATCTGCCCTTCCTTAGGATGGCTGTTCAAACCAACAAGAGTTGATTTGAAATCCACTCCGTCTCCGGCAAGCCCGCCTGTGACAAGTATTTTTCCATCAACTCCATGGTTGAGTCCTTTTATAAGTTCACTTCCGTTCACTCGGTTTCCGTCGGATATTACCATGACGTTTACCAACTCATCCTTGGGTAAGGATTGAATAAGCTTTTGAGCAGCCCCATAGCTGTTTGCGTGATCAGCAATATTTGTCTCCGCAAGTTTCAAGGATGATTTTTCAAATGCAATAGCTGTGGCAACTATGGTATTGTCAACCACGTTATCATTGAAGATTTCGCCGCTGGTGGTGCAAAAAACAATATCCGCATTGGGGAATTTGGAGGTAATCCGTTTGGTTTCACTTTCATCAGAAAGCATGGATTTTGAGCCGAAGCAGATGACCAGCTGAGCCTCATTATCGTTTACTGGTTTTGGTCCAGCTATTTGTTCGATGGTGCCTTTACGGAAATTGTGTAGGGATGATTTCATGATTTTGGTTTATTTTAATCCCTGTTATACGAAGCAAATGGGGATTGGTTACTCCAAATATAAAAAACGAATGACCATTTTGGCCATTCATTATCAAATGCCTTTGGAAATCGTATCCTCTTGTGAGTGATCGTCTGTCTTAGTCGGCTCTTTTTTGAAAATGAGCGATTGAAAAACTAAAATCAGCCCGACTCCAATGCTGATGGATGCGTCAGCAATGTTGAACACTGGTCGGAAAAAGATAAAATAATCCCCTCCCCAAAACGGAATCCAATCGGGTAAAAACCCCTTGAAGATTGGGAAATAAAACATATCCACTACTTTACCGTGCAGCAGCGATGAGTAGCCCCCATCAGTAGGCAGAAATTCCGCCAAACGGAAATCACTTGAAGAAAAAATCATGCCGTAGAAAGTGCTATCGATGATGTTTCCGATTGCACCGGCAAGTATGAGCGACATGGAAGTAACCAACAAAGGGTGCGCCTTTTCAATGACCAATCTCTTCAGGTACCAACCTATTCCGATAACTGCAACTATTCTGAATAGACTTAGGAAAAGTTTGCCATACTCACCGGCAAACTCCAAGCCGAAAGCCATGCCGTTGTTTTCAGTGAAATGTATGATGAACCAATCTCCGGCAATGTGATATTCTTGCCCTAGATACATATTAGTCTTGATCCAAAACTTTAGCGCCTGGTCAATGAGGAGTACCGTAAGGATGATGATAAGCGGTCGTCGCATATCGGTCGCTTGATTCTTGAAAAGTGCTGACTGGTTGTCGGAGTAGAATCAGATATAAAACTAGTCCTTGTATTGATTCAATTTCGCTTCAATACTCTGGGTGGTGTGTGGTACTGCACGCAAACGTTCTTTGGGGATTAGTTTGCCTGTAACACGGCAAACACCGTAAGTTTTGTTTTCAATGCGTATCAATGCGTTCTCCAATTGTTCGATGAATTTGCGTTGACGGGCTGCCAATTGTCCTGCTTCCTCTTTCGCCAAGGTATCTGAACCATCCTCCAGAACCTTGAAGGTGCTAGCGGTATCATCAGTCCCATGCTCATTGGAGCTATTCAATTGAGATTGCAGGTTGGATAATTCGCGACGAGCATCTTCAAGCTTTTGAAGAATCAAATCTTTGAACTCTTGAAGTTCGCTGTCGCTGTAGCGTGTTTTTTCAGCTGCCATGACTATACTTTTTTAATGGTTGCTCTTACTCGAATCTGCTCTTCCAATTCCAATTCATCTGACTCGTTATTGGGGATGTCGGACACAATGGATAACGTTGAAGTAAGGGTCTCATTGCAAATATAGTCCATATTGTCTTCAATTGCAGGTCTGACATCGGGATGTTCGGTGATTATCAGGGAGATACGGTCAGTAACATCGAGGCCTTTTTCCTTTCGAAGGTTCTGAACTCGGTTCACCAATTCTCTGGCCAAACCCTCTTTGCGGAGTTCGGGAGAGATGTCTATATCCAATGCCACCGTTATTTTCCCCATCGTGTTGACCTCCCATCCGGGAATGTCTTGAGATGAAATTTCGGCGTCTTCCAAATCAATTTGAAATGGGCCGTTGTCGAGCTCCAATTGGAAACTTCCGTCACGTTCAAAAGCGCGGATGTCATCCTGTGACATTTGAATTACCTTTTCAGCAACGGATTTCATCAATGCTCCAGCCTTTTTTCCAAGTATCTTGAAGTTGGGCTTTGCCTTTTTCACCAATATATTTTCATTACCTGAAAGGAACGCTATTTCCTTTACGTTGACTTCTGCGAGAATCAAATTTTTGACGGCTTCTATTTTTTCTTGAAGGCCTGGCTCATCAACAGGGATCAGGATTTTGGCAAGAGGTTGACGTACGCGAATATTTACTTTTTTGCGAAGAGCCAATGTCATGGAAGAAATTTGCTGAGCCAATTCCATTCTTTCCTCGAGAGGCTTGTCGATTTTCTCGGATGAACTTTCCGGGAAATGGGCTAGGTGCACGGATGTGGCTTTTCGAAGGTTGGTAGTGCCATTCAGGTCGCGGTATAGGCGATCTGCAAAGAATGGTGCGATGGGTGACATCAAAACGGCTAGGTTTTCCAGGCAAGTGTAGAGCGTTTGATACGCAGAAACCTTGTCGGATGTGTATTCGCCTTTCCAAAACCTTCGGCGACATAACCGCACATACCAATTGCTCAAATGCTCATCAGTGAAATGTTGTATGGCTCGGGCTGCTTTGGTCGGTTCATAATCCGCGTAGCAGGAATCCACCTCCTTGATCAGTGAGTTCAGTTCTGAAATGATCCAACGATCGATTTCAGGTCTTTCGGACAGAGGTATTTCCGCTTCGGAGAATTTGAATCCATCAATGTTCGCATATAGTGCGAAAAAAGAATATGTGTTGTGTAGGGTGCCGAAGAATTTCCTTTGAACGTCTAGGATACCCTCTTCATTGAAGCGGAGGTTGTCCCAAGGCTGTGCGTTGGAAATCATGTACCATCTGGTGCTGTCGGCTCCGTATTTGGCGATGGTTTCAAACGGGTCAACGGCATTACCCAAGCGTTTCGACATTTTATTGCCATTCTTATCTAGCACCAGTCCGTTCGACACTACGTTTTTAAAGGCAACACTATCGAACAGCATCACTGCAATCGCATGCAGTGTGAAGAACCATCCGCGAGTTTGGTCAACACCTTCTGCAATAAAATCTGCCGGGAAAGCTTTTTCAAACTCTTCTTGGTTTTCGAAAGGGTAGTGCCATTGGGCATAGGGCATGGCTCCAGAATCGAACCACACGTCAATAAGATCCGGCTCCCTGAATAATTTCTTGCCTGAATCAGATATCAAAACGATTTCATCGACAAAAGGTCGGTGTAAATCAAATCCTGGCTCATCTGGATTGAATTGGTTCAGTATGCCTGCAGCCTTGGCTTTGGATAGTTCGTTCTTGAGTTCAGAAACGGACCCGATGCAAACTTGTTCACTTCGATCTTCACTCGTCCATACGGGTAGTGGT